>NZ_JAVRFJ010000035.1:0-123808 GCF_031845845.1 Streptomyces gottesmaniae | reverse complement strand
TTGTTGATGTGGGGGGGCGGGTGGGGGGTGAGTGCGGGTCGTGCGTGAGTGCTCGCGCCGTTCCCCGCGCCCTCCCCGGGGCCGGCCCTCAATCCCCGTACGGTCGCCTCTCCTTCGCCTCGCGCAAGGCGCGGCCCCACCAGGACAGTTGGTCCAGCATCACCTGGGCCGCCGCGTTCGGGGCGGCTGGCTCGCGGAGGCGGCCGGTGTCGTCGAAGGCGGTGTGGGCGTTGTGGAAGGACACCGTGTCCCGGACCGTGGTGGCGTGGAGTTCGGCGAAGACCTGACGGAGGTGCTCGGCCGCGCGCAGGCCCCCTGAGATGCCTCCGTAGGAGACCAGGCCCACCGGCTTGGCCCGCCACTCGTGGTAGTGCCAGTCGATGAGGTTCTTGAGGGCCGCCGGGTACGAGTGGTTGTACTCGGGGGTCACGACGATGAACGCCTCCGCCTCCGCCAGCTTGGGGGTGATCTCGGCCAGCCGGGCCGTGACCTCGGCGGTCGGCGCGAACGTCGTCGGCAGGTCGGCCTCCGCGACGTCCACGACGTCGACCTCGAAGCCGTCGTGCTCCCGGACCCGGTCCAGCAACCAGTCGGCGATCACCGGCCCGAAGCGGCCGGTGCGGTTGCTGCCGATGACCAGCGTCACCCGCACCGGGGTGGCGGAGGAGGACGCGGAGTCGGTGGCGGGGGTGGAGGCGGGAGCGGGCGCCGGGTCGGTATCCGTGTGGGTGTGGGTGTGGGGGCGGGTTTCGGTGTGGGTGTTCGTGGCGGTCTTCATGGCCATCAGCGTGGTACCTCAACTTCGCTTGAGGTCAAGCCGCGTCAGACCTCGCCGAACCCCCTCCCCGGCAGGCCGCGCCGCAGCCCCGGTCACCCGTTCACACCCCCACCGGTCGCCCAGCGCGTCCCTCTTCTCCGCACCCCCCGCAATCACCCCCTATGACCTGCCCAAACACCCGCCCTCCTGTCTTTTCCCGCCCGCCCCCTGACACCCATTCACCTCATTTCTGACACTTCATCAGGAAGCGCGCGGGCGGGAAAGGCACTTACCTCGGAAGGGAACGGAGGACTCTCGGAGGAGGCAGCACGATGCGACGTACCGCCCGGCCGCTGGCCACGACCGCGCTCGCCCTCACCTTCGCGGCCCTCGCCACCACACCCGCGTACGGCGGGGCGGGCACCGGGCGGCTCGAACTGTCCCCCGCCGGTGTCGTCCCCGGCGACGTGGTCACCGTCAGCACGGCAGCCTGCGGCGTGGACGGCACCGCGACGGGGGACGCCGGCGCCGTCGGCGCCGGCTCCTTCCCGCTCGCACCCGGCGCCGGGCAGGAGCGGCTCGGCGGGCGGTTCGAGGTACCGCCGAGCGCGCAGCCGGGGACGTACGAGATCGTCGCGACCTGCGGTGACGGCGAACCGCGGGTCACCGGCGACCTGGTGGTCTCCCTCACCGGCACGCGGACCGGGCAGCCGACGTATCCGAGGGGAAGTGTGAAGACGGGGGTCGGTGGCGCACTCGGTCCCGACCCCGTGCAGACCGCGGCGGGTGTGGCGGCCCTGGCCGTCGCCGCCGCGGGCGGTACCTGGCTCCTGCATCGCCGGGCGAGAGGCGACGGGATCTGACGGACACCCTCCGCCGTCCGTCCGCCGGTACCGCCGTCCCCTCCTCCCCTCCGGGCCCCACGCCCCTCGGCCCGGAGGGGAGGAGCAAGGGGACACCAGCTTGCGGCACGCCCCACGGGGCGCCCGTCGGCCCATGAGGAGGTTTCTGTGCGTCGGCTCGCCAATGCCGTCATAGCCGGGGTCACCGCGGTGGCCCTCTGTTCGGGCGCGTGGTTGCTGCACACCGGCACCGCGTCGCACGCGCCGCCGCAGCCGTCGGCCGCGCAGGCCCACAGCCGATCGAGCGGCGCGTCGGGGACGTCGGGCAGGTGGAGCGACCCGGGGGACGACGAACCGGCGGCCGTCGCGCTGCCGCCCTCCCCGCCCGTTCGGATCCGCATCCCCTCCCTCCCTGTCGACGCGCCGCTGACGGGGCTCGGCCTGACGCCCACCGGCAGCCTCGACGTCCCGCCCCCCGAGAAGAAGAATCTCGCGGGCTGGTACGAGGCCGGCACGACCCCGGGTGAGCGGGGCACCGCGATCGTCGCCGGGCATGTGGACAACGCCGACGGTGCCGCCGTCTTCTACCGCCTCGGCGCACTGCGGCGGGGCGCCACCATCGAGGTGGACCGGCGGGACGGCGGGGCCGCCCTGTTCACGGTGGACGCGGTGGAGGTGTACGACGCGCGGAACTTCCCCGACGAGAAGGTGTACGGGGCCGCGCCGAGGCCCGAGCTGCGGGTCATCACCTGCGGCGGCGGATACTCGCGCACGACCGGCTACCAGGGAAACGTGGTCGTCTTCGCCCACCTCACCGGCAGCCGCGCCGCCAAGTCGTCATAGCCACAGGCCCCCCCACGGCCACCGACCCCCACAGCACAGGCACCGACGCCCAGGGAGCCGACGGGCGGACGGGGCACGGACCGGTAGCACGCGCACCGGCGACAGAGGGCCGGGGACGAGGCGCGACCAGCGGCGGCCGGCGGGCCGCCAGGCGACACTCCCGCCGCCCCGCCCCCGGCCGGGCCGCCCCCGAATGTTTCGCCACGGCCCCGCCCGACGTGACCTACGGCACCGCGCCCCGGCGCGCCCGTCCCCGCCCGCGCCCCGGTCCGTTCTCCCGTATACGCCCGCATGGCCCTCGTATCACCAGGTCAGCAGGGTGATCCCCGGTGTCCTCACACCCCACCCGGTCCTGGCGGAAACCCCTCACACTCCCCTCGGGGCCACAGGGAGGGCAGCGTTCCTCGTGGGAAACAGACGCGATGCGGTCGGGTAACACCGGCACCGCACGCTCAAGGACATGACCTCGAATGAGCGTGTGGTGGTGATCGGCTCCGGCCTCGCGGGCGTACGTCTCGCCCGGCGGCTCGGAGAGCTCGGCATGCCCGCCACGCTGGTGGGCGAGGAGGAGCACACACCCTACAACCGGGTGCTGCTCGCCGAGGTGCTGGCCGGGCGGTACGCGCCCGAGGTCATCGCGTTGCCCGCCCCTGCCGAGCTGACGCGCGGCCGGGTGGTCCGTATCGACCGCGAGATGCGAGCCGTACATCTCGCGGACGGTGCGGAGATCGCGTACGACAGGCTGGTCCTCGCGACCGGCTCGAACCCGGTGCTGCCGCCGCTGCGCGGCCTCTGGGACCCGGAGCGGCACGAATTCCCCGACGGGGTGCACGCCTTCAGGACCATGGACGACTGCATGCGTCTGTCGAAGGCCGTACGGCCGGGAGCGCGGGCCGTCGTCATCGGGGGCGGGCTCCTCGGGGTCTCCGCCTCCCGCGCACTCGCCCTGCGCGGCGTCCAGGTCGTCCTCGCCCAGCAGGGCGAGCGCCTGATGGAACGTCAACTCGACCCGTCCGCCTCGAAGCTGGTCCGGCGGCACCTCGTCGACCTCGGCGTCGAGGTGCACACCGAGACGCGCGTACGTGCCGTGCGCAGCGTCGGCGGGACGGTGCGGTCGGTGTCGATGGCGGACGGATACGCCCTCGACGCGGACCTCGTGGTCATCGCCTGCGGGGTGCACCCTCGCGTGGGCCTCGCCCAGGAGGCGGGACTCGCGGTGCACAAGGGCGTCATCGTCGACGAGGAACTGCGCAGCTCCGACCCGCGCATCCACGCCATCGGCGACTGCGCCCAGTTCGAGGGCACGGTGTACGGGCTCGCGACGCCGGCGCTCGAACAGGCCGATGTGCTGGCCGAGTTGCTCGCGGGGAACACCGGCTCCCGCTACACCGGCACCCGCGCCCTGACCCGGCTGACGCTCGCCGGAGCGGAGTTCCTCGACCTCGCCGCGTTCGGCGAGACCGAGCCCCTGCCCGGTGACGACGTCATCCAGCTGGCCGACGCCACGCGCGGCACCTACCGCAAGGTCGTCGTCCGCGACGACCGCCTGGTCGGCGGAGTGCTCGTCGGCGAACTCGGCACCGTCGGCGCGCTCGCCCGCGCCTGGGAGGGAGCGGAGCCGCTCCCCGCGAACGGCGCTCCCCTGCTCCACCTGCTCACCAACGATGGAGGCTCCTGAATGTCCGCCACCCTGGGGGCCACCCCCACGATCGTGCTCGTCGGCCACGGCATGGTCGGCCAGCGCTTCCTCGAAGCACTCGCCGAGCGCGGCCTGACCGCCACGCACCGCGTCGTCGTGCTCTGCGAGGAGCCGCGCCCGGCGTACGACCGGGTGGCGCTCACCTCGTACTTCGCGGGCAAGACGCCCGAGGACCTGTCGATGACCGACATGGAGTTCATCGAGACGCACGGCATCGAGCTGTTCGTCGGCGACCCGGCCGAGACGATCGACCGTGAGTCGAAGAAGGTCACCGCACGCTCCGGGCAGGTCTTCGAGTACGACATCCTCGTCCTCGCCACCGGCTCCTTCCCCTTCGTGCCGCCTGTCCCCAACAAGGACGCCACGGGCTGCTTCGTCTACCGCACGATCGAGGACCTGCTCGCGATCGAGGAGTACGCGAAGACGGCCGAGGTCGGTGCCGTGGTCGGCGGCGGTCTGCTCGGACTTGAGGCGGCCGGCGCGCTGAAGGGCCTCGGACTCACCTCCCACATCGTGGAGTTCGCGCCCCGGCTGATGCCGGTGCAGGTGGACGACGGTGGTGGCGCCGCGCTGCTGCGCACCATCGAGGACATGGGTCTGTCGGTCCACACCGGCGTGGGCACGCAGGAGATCGTCGTCGGCGAGGACGGCTCGGTCACCGGCATGAAGCTGTCCGACGGCTCCGAACTCGCCACCGACATGGTGGTGTTCTCCGCCGGTGTCCGCCCCCGTGACCAGCTCGCCCGCGACTGCGGTCTGACGGTCGGCGAGCGCGGCGGCATCAGTGTCGACGAGCAGTGCCGGACCGTCAACGACCCGCACGTCTTCGCGATCGGCGAGTGCGCGCTGGCCTCCGACGGCCGGGTGTACGGCCTGGTGGCGCCCGGTTACGAGCAGGCCGAGACGGCCGCCGCGACCATCGCCGCCGACGAGGCCTCCTTCACCGGCGCCGACCTGTCCACCAAGCTGAAGCTCCTCGGCGTCGACGTGGCCTCCTTCGGTGACGCGCACGGCGCGACCGCCGACTGCCTGGACGTCGTGTACTCCGACTCCCGCTCCGGCGTCTACAAGAAGCTGGTCATCGGCCGCGACGGCGAGCTGCTCGGCGGCATCCTGGTCGGTGACGCGGACGCGTACGGCACGCTGAAGGCGTTCACCGGGTCCGTCCCGCCCGTCTCCCCCGAGTCGCTGGTGCTCCCGGCGGGCTCCGGCGGCGGCGCCCAGCTCGGCCCGTCCGCGCTGCCGGACGACGCGATCATCTGCTCCTGCCACAACGTGTCCAAGGGCGCGATCCGCGGCGCGGTCACCGACCACCAGTGCACCACGGTGCCCGAGGTCAAGAAGTGCACGAAGGCCGGTACGGGCTGCGGCAGCTGTGTGAAGGTGCTGGGCCAGCTGGTCACCGCCGAGCTGGAGGCGTCCGGCGTCGAGGTCGACAAGGGCCTGTGCGGCTGCTTCTCGCAGACCCGCGAGGAGCTGTACGAGATCGTCCTCGCGCTGCGCATCAACACGTACCAGGACCTGCTGGACCGGTACGGCCGCGACGAGGCCAAGGGCGGCGACGGCTGCGAGATCTGCAAGCCGGCGGTCGCCTCGATCATCGCCTCCCTCGCCCCGACCATCGGCGCGAGCGGCTACGTCCTGGAGGGCGAGCAGGCGGCCCTGCAGGACAGCAACGACCACTTCCTGGCCAACCTGCAGAAGAACGGCTCGTACTCGGTCGTCCCGCGCATCCCCGGCGGTGAGATCACCCCCGAGGGCCTGATCGTGATCGGCGAGATCGCCCGCGACTTCGGTCTCTACACGAAGATCACGGGTGGGCAGCGGATCGACATGTTCGGCGCCCGCGTCGAGCAACTGCCCGTCATCTGGACCCGGTTGGTGGACGCGGGCTTCGAGTCGGGCCACGCCTACGGCAAGTCGCTGCGTACGGTGAAGTCCTGCGTCGGCCAGACCTGGTGCCGCTACGGCGTCCAGGACTCGGTCCGCATGGCGATCGACCTGGAGCTGCGCTACCGGGGACTCAGGTCGCCCCACAAGCTGAAGTCGGCGGTCTCGGGCTGCGCCCGTGAGTGCGCCGAGGCCCAGTCGAAGGACTTCGGCGTCATCGCCACCTCCAACGGCTGGAACCTGTACGTGGGCGGCAACGGCGGCGCCACCCCGCGCCACGCGGACCTGCTGGCGCAGGACCTCTCCGACGCCGAACTGATCAAGCTGATCGACCGTTTCCTGATGTTCTACATCCGCACCGCCGACCGCCTGGAGCGGACCTCGACGTGGCTGGAGCGGATCCCCGGCGGCCTGGACCACGTCCGGGACGTGGTCGTGGAGGACTCCCTCGGCATCTGCGAGGAGCTGGAGTCCCTGATGGCGGACCACGTCTCGCACTACGCCGACGAGTGGGCCTCCACCATCAACGACCCCGAGAAGCTCGCCCGGTTCGTGTCCTTCGTCAACGCCCCGGACACCCCGGACCCGGTCGTCGGCTTCGTGCCCGAGCGGGACCAGATCAAGCCCGACCTGCCCCTGCTGTCCATCGGCCTGCGGCCCGCCGATGTCCTGGAAGGAAGCGCCCAGCGATGACCCTCGCCCCCGAGAAGATCGACGTCAAGGTCCAACTGCGGCTGGCGGACGGCTGGTTCACGGTCTGCGATCTGGCCCTGCTGATCCCGGGCCGCGGTGTGGCGGCCCTGCTCCCCGACGGCAACCAGGCCGCGCTCTTCATGGACCGCGCGGGCAAGCTGTACGCCATCGACAACCGCGACCCCTTCGGCGGCGCCGCCGTCCTCTCCCGGGGCCTCACCGGCAGCCACCAGGGCCGCCCCTTCGTCGCCTCCCCGCTCCTGAAGCAGCGCTTCGACCTGGAGACCGGGCAGTGCCTGGACGACGAGACGGTACGGATCACGGCGTACGAGGTGCGGGCCGCGTAGGCCCTGGAGACAAGCCTCCAGGGGTCCCGCCCGACCGAGCTCCGCGCGTGGCGCGCAGTCGACCGAACGAAGGTACGGTCCTGCGCGCCACGCGCGTTGCACGTCAGACCTTCAGGCCCTCGTACGTGATCCCGGTGAGTTCCTCCGAGGCGGCCCACAGGCGTTCGCCCGCCCGGTCGTTGCGGGTCCAGGAGGCTCGCAGGGAGGGTGCCGGGGTGCCGCGCCACATCACGAAGGACGGGCCGATGAAGGAGTCGGGGCGTACGTCGGGCGCGGTCGCCGCGTAGAGGGTGGGCAGGGCGCCCGCTTCGGCGGACTGGGCGAAGAAGCGGTTGCCGATCCGCATAAAGCGTTCGACGCCCTTGCGGCCCTCGGCGCTGGGTCCGGCCGTCTGGAGGTTGGTCGACGCGTAGCCGGGGTGGGCGGCGGCGGCGATCACCTCCGAGCCGTTCGCCGCCAGGCGGCGGGCCAGCTCGTGGGTGAACAGCAGGTTGGCGGTCTTGGAACGGCCGTACGCGAGCCAACGTCCGTACTTACGCTCGCTGTTGAGGTCGTCGATGTCGATGTTCGCCCGCAGGTGCATCGTGCTGGACACGGTCACGACGCGGGCGCCGGGGGTGGTGAGGAGGGCCGGCAGGAGCAGACCGGTGAGGGCGAAGTGGCCGAGGTGGTTGGTCCCGAACTGGGTCTCGAAGCCGTCGGCCGTACGGCTCTGCGCCACGGCCATCACACCGGCGTTGTTGACGAGCAGGTCCAGCCGGTCGCTCGCCTGCGTGTAGGCATGGGCGAACTCCCGCACGGAGTCCAGGTCCCCCAGGTCGAGCCGCATCAACTCGATGTTCCCGTCCGGCACTTCGGAACTCATCCGCTCCAACGCCGCGGCCCCCCGCTCAGCACTCCGGCAGGCGAGGACGACATGGGCGCCCCGGCGGGTGAGCTCCCTGGCGGCGGCGTAGCCGATGCCGCTGTTGGCCCCGGTGACGACGACGGAGCGGCCGTGCTGATCGGGGATGTCGCGCACGTTCCAACCGGTCATGACGCCGCCTTCCCGAAGGGTTCCTGGGGCGTCTTCCAGCGTAGACCGGGTGAGGGTGTCGCGGGAGGTGTGGCGATCGCGGGTCCGGGAGGCGGTTGCGGGGGTGCGGGGGACTGCGCGGTCGGTCCCCGCCCGCCCGCACCCGAGCCCGTGCCCGCACCCGAACCCGTGCCCGAACCCACCCCGCATCCGAGCCCACCCCGCATCCGAGCCCGAGCACCGAGCCCGGACGCGCGCCTCCCGTCAGTCCGCCCAGTCGCGCCCCCGGCGCAACAACGGCGGCCGGGACTCCGGCGCCCCCGGCATCGGCCGGGTGTCGAGATAGAACCACTCGGCGTCGGGCCCCGGACCGGACCCGGCCCCGGTCCCGGCCGGCGTCGGGCCCGTACCCCCCACCGCCGCCGTACCGACCGTCGCGTAGTCCCACACCTCCGTCGACACCGGCTCCGGCACCTCCGTGAACGCGGGCTCCTGCTGCGCGGCCCGCGGCTCGGCCGCCGCGGGCAGCTTCGTGAGGTCCGGCATCAGCAGCTCCACCCGCAGCCCGGCCCCCCGCTGCTGCGCCACGAACTCCTCGATCTGGCTGCGGCAGGCATGGTCCAGGTGGGTCACCCCGAGCAGGTCCAGCCGGATGCGCGGCTTGCCGGCGGCGGCCGCGCCCTCCAGCGCGTCGATCAGCTTCGGCAGCCGTAGGAACGTCGCGTTGCCCGCCATGACGACCTTCGCCGTGTCGTCCTCGATGTGCTGCCGGATGACGGTCTGCGACATCCGCAGCGCGGCCAGCACCACACCGGCCGCAAGCCCGAACAGCACCCCTTCGAGCAGCGCCGTCGCCGTGATGACCAGCGTCGTCAGCGTCATGACCGCGAACTCGCCCCGGTCCTGCCGCCACATCTTCGGGAACTGTTCCGGCGCGAACAGCTTCCACCCGCTGTGCACGAGGACACCCGCGAGCACCGAGATCGGGATCAGCGCCAGCACCTGCGGCAGCAGCAGCGCGAAGGCGAGCAGCCAGAGGCCGTGCAGCGTACGGGAGAGGCGGGTCTTGGCACCGGCCTGCACGTTCGCCGAGCTGCGCGCGACGACCGCGGTGACGGGCAGCGCGCCGAGGACGCCGGCCACGGTGTTGCCCGCGCCCTGGGCGATGAGCTCGGTGTTGTAGCGGGTGCGCGGACCGTTGTGCATCCGGTCCACGGCGGCGGCGGTGAACAGGCTCTCCGCCGACGCGATCACGGTGAAGGTGAGGATCGCCGTGATGATCCCGACGTCGGCGAGCCCGGCCAGCTGGTCCGGCCCCGGCACGTCCACGGACGCCAGCAGATTGCCGACCTGGAGCGTCTTCACCTCGACGCCGGGCAACGAGGCGACCGCGATGCCGATCCCGACGGCCACGAGCGCGGCCGGGATCTTCTTGACCGGCCCCGGCACCTGCTTCCACAGGAAGCTCAGCACGATCGTGACGATCCCGAGCCCGGCCGCGATCAGCGCCTGCGGGTTCGTCACGGTGTCGGCGATCAGTCCGGGGACGCCCGCCATGTTCTCCAGGGGGGTGCCCGGCGCCTTGGAGTCGGACATCGGGTACAGCTGGCTGAACATCAGCGGCAGTCCGATGCCGGCGAGCATGCCCTGCACGACGGCGAGGGAGATCGCCTGGAACATCCGGCCCAGTTTCACCAGACCCAGCACGATCTGGAGGATGCCGGAGAAGAGGACGATCACACCGAGCATGGCGACGCCGAACTCCATGACCGTCTCCGCGACGAGCGCCGCGAGCCCGGCCGCCGGGCCGCTGACCTGGAGGGTGCTGCCCCGCACCGCGCCGACCACCAGGCCGCCGATCACGCCGGAGATGATGCCCAGTTCGGCCGGCACCCCGGAGGCCACGGCCACGCCGATGCAGAGCGGCAGCGCGACCAGGAAGACGACGAGGGACGCGGTGATCTCGGTACCGAAGTCGATGCGACCGGCCGAGGCCCCGGGGCGGGGCCCCTGGGAGCCGGGGGGCGGATGATCCCGGCCCAGGGCCTCGGCCCCGCTCCACTCCGGGGCATCGCCGCTGCCCTGGGCGGAGTTCGGCGCGGAGTGCGAGAGGGAGTGCGGCGCGGTGGTCGAGGCGGAGTGCGGAGCCGAATCCGGGGCGTAGGAGGGCGGGCCGGGTATGTACCCGGGTAACCCCGGCCCACCGCTCTGGCCGTTCCGGTGGGACCGGCGGGCGCCACCGCCCGCCGCGTGCCGGCGGCCGTGCGCGCCGCTCATGAGCCGTGCACCTGGAAGCCGCCGTCCGCGTCGAGTTCGTGGACCTTGCCGGTGTCGATCTCGTAGTACCAGCCGTGCAACCGGAGCCGTCCGGCGTCGAGTTGCTGCCGGGCGACCGGGTAGTCCCGCAGGACGGCGAGCTGGTTGCGGATGTTGAGCTGGACGACCTCACGCAGGGCGGGATCCTCGGACGAGGCACTGTCCCTGCCGGAGCCGTCCCTGCTGGAGCCTGCTTTGCCAGTGCGGTTCTCGCCCGCGCCGTCTGCGCCGGTGCCATGCCCGAGGACCGGTTCGAGGGCGGGCCTGGCGTAGTCGAGCCACGCGTCCACCCTGGGCAGGCCGGACAGGTCGGCGCCGTACTTCAACGCGCCCATCGCACCGCAGTGGGAATGACCACACACCACGATGTCCTGAACGCCGAGCACCTCCAGCGCGTACTCGATGGTGGCGGCCTCACCGGAGGCGGCCCCGTACGCGTCGTGCGGCGGCACGATGTTGCCCGCATTTCGCAGCTCGAATATCTCGCCGGGCCGCGCGCCGGTGATCAGAGCGGGAATCACCCGCGAGTCCGAGCAGGTGATGAACAGCGCCTCGGGAAATTGCCCGACGGCGAGTTTCCGGTATTCGTCGCTCTCGAAGTCAACCCGCCGTTTGAACGACCGGGCGCGATCCAGCAACGCCTTCATCGTGCCTCCCTGTACTGGTTCTGACCTGTTCAGACCTGTCCTGACCTGCACGGACCTGCCCTTGACGACAGTAGAGGGGCGATGACCAGAGAAAGGTTAAGGGAACACTAAAGCGAAGCCAGGTTTTCCACAGATTTCAGCCAGTCACCCTTCCGCCGCAGGTCGGACGACCGAATACAAGCGGTTTCTGAGGGTCATTTCACAATGCTCCGGATTCCCTGCACACAACTGTTCGTTGTCTTGTAGCGTGGCGCCCCACAGCACGGCTCTCGTGTTGTCCCGACTTTCTGGAGAGACAGGCGGCCATGGGCGTACGAGTGCTGCTCATCGAGGACGACGAGACGATCGCCGAACCGCTCGCCGACGGGCTGCGGCACTTCGGCCTGACCGTCCACCACGTGGCGAACGGCGCGGACGGGTTGAGAGGTCCGCACGGCGACGTCGTCCTGCTGGACCTCGGCCTGCCCGACATGGACGGCATCGACGTCTGCCGCGGGATCCGCCGGACCTCCGACGTCCCCATCATCATCCTCAGCGCGCGCGGCGAGGAGGCCGACCGTGTGCTGGGCCTCGAACTCGGTGCCGACGACTACCTGGCGAAACCATTCAGCATCCGGGAGCTGGTCGCGCGGATACGGGCGGTGTCGCGCCGCCATCAGCGCCCCGGCGTCGGAGTCACGGGCGGGGTGGTCCCCGGGGTCGTGGTGTCCGGGACGGCGGTCGGGACAGGCGTCGCGGCCGAGGGCGTCGCTGGGGTCGGGGTCGGGGCCGGGACAGAGGTCGGGGGTAGGGCTGGGGCTGGGGACGGGGGTGCGGCCGATTTCGAGGCTGCGGCCGGGAGCCCGGCGTACGGCAACTGGGCGGCGCCCGCACCCGAGTCCGCCGCTCAGCGGGAGTCGGCGACCGGGGACGGTTTCTGGAGCAGGGGCCGGGACCGGGACCGGGTCGGGGATCGGTTCGGGGCCGGAAGCGACTTCGCGGCCGCCGGTGACCTCGGGGCCGCCGGTGACCTCGGGGCCGCCGGTGACCTCGGGGACGCCGCTGACTTCGGGGCCGCCGCTGACTTCGGGGCCACCGCTGACTTCGGGGCGGAGGACCGCTATCGGGCAGGCGACCGTTTCGGGGGCGAGGGCTCGGGGCGCGCCGGGGACGCCGGAGGCGCCGGCAGCGGGGCAGGCGCCGGGGGCACCGGTCGTCGGACGGCCGCCGGGGCCGGTGGAGGCGGTGGAGGCGAGTACGACTGGTCGGCCGCGTACGACACGCCGGCGCACGGGACATCCACCTACGCCACCCCGGCGCCCGGCACGCCCGCCTTCGGGAGCCCTGCGCCCGACGTCTCCGCCCTGGGCGGCCCGTCGTACGGCACACCGGCGTACGGCAGCCCGGTCTACGAGCCCCCGGCCTACGAGCCGCCCATGTACGAGCAGGCCCAGCCCGAGCCCCGTGACCCCTCCGGCACCGCTGCGGGCGACGACGGCTCGGCCCCGCCGCCCGGCCCGCTCGTCGTGGACCGGCGGACCCGGCAGGTGTGGGTGGGCGAGGTCCCGGTCGCGCTGACGCCGAAGGAGTTCGAACTGCTGGCGTTGCTCACCGAGGACCCCGGAGCGGTCTACTCCCGGCAGCAGATCCTCAACCGCGTCTGGGACGACCACTACCAGGGCCCGACCAAGACACTGGACGTCCATGTCGCCACGCTGCGACGCAAGTTGGGCGACCCGGCATGGATCCAGACGCTGCGCGGAGTGGGCTTCCGGCTCGCCGTACGCGCTCCGGGGCCGGGACAGGTGCACGGCCCTGGGCGCGGACCGGAGTCCAGGTCGGGATCGGCGTCGCGGTCGGCATCAGGATCGGGAGCGGGATCGAGGTCAGGGTCGGGGAGGCATCGCACCCCCGAGGCCAGGGCGTCATGACCCGACGCCTGCTGCTGAGTTACCTCAGCCTCGCCGCCCTGGTCCTGCTCGGGCTGGAGATCCCGCTGGGCTTCGTCTACTCCCGGGCCGAGCGCGAGCGGATCGTCAACTCGGCCAACGACGAGGCCGAGTCGGTGGCCGCGTTCGCCGCGCTCTCGCTCGCCGCCCGCCGCCCGGACGAACTCGCCGAACGGGCCAGGCACTGCGCCGAGCGCATCGGCGGAAGGGTCGTCATCGTCGACGCGGACGGTGAACTGCTGGCCTCCTCCCACTCCCTGTCCGACGAGGAGAAACAGTCCCTCTCCTCCCTCCCCGAGATCTCCGCCGCTCTCCGGGGCCGTGCCACCACGGACGTCCGTACGACGACGACCGGAGGCGTCCACTACCTGTCCGTGGCGGCTCCGGTCGGCCACGCGACAGCGGACCCGGACTCGGGCACGGACCCGGACTCAGGCACGGACCCGGACTCGGGCACGGCCCCCGACTCAGGCACGGCCCCCGACTCGGGCTCGGGAAGCGACTCGGACTCCGGTACCGCCTCAATCTCGGACGCCACCTCAGCCTCGAACACCACCTCGGTCGCGACCACAGGCTCGGTCGCGACCACAGGCTCGGTCGCGACCACAGGCTCGGTCGCGACCACGGGCCCGGCCACGCACATGGCCTCAGCCACGCACATGGCCTCAACCACGGACACGGGCGCGTCGGCTCAGGGTGCCGTGCGCATCACGCTGCCGACCACGATGGTGCACGCCCGCGTGTTCGCGGTCTGGCTGCTGCTGGCGCTGGCCGGACTCGCCGTGCTCACCGGTGTCGCCGCGGTGGCGTTCGCGTTCGCGCGCTGGACGGGGCGCCCCATCCGGCAGTTGGAGGAGGCCACCCACCGGCTGGCCGAGGGGGGCACGGCGACCAGTGTGGTCGTCACGTCCGGCCCGCCGGAGGTGCGGAGTCTCGCGGCGGCCTTCAACACGACCGCGGCCCGCCTCGAACATCTGCTGGCCTCCCAGCGCGCGTTCGCCGGTGAGGCCTCGCACCAGCTGAAGACCCCGTTGGCGGCCCTGCGGCTACGGCTGGAGAACCTGGAACCGGACATCGCCCGGCGCGCCCGGCCGAGCCTCGACGCGGCCGTCACCGAGACCGACCGCCTGGCCCGGATGGTCGAGGGCCTGCTGGCGATGGCCCGCCTGGAGGAGTCGGCGGCCATCCCCGCCCCGGTCGACCTGGGGGCGATCTGCGCCGAACGGCACCGTACATGGCGGCCGTTGTTCGAACGCGAGGGTGTCTCCCTGGTCCTCTTCGCCGGTGCGGTGGGGCCGGTGACGGCCGTTCCCGGAGCCGTGGAGCAGATCCTCGACAACCTCCTCTCCAACGCCCTGCGCGCCTCGCCCGCGTGCAGCACGGTCACCGTGGAGCTACGGCTCCTCGTCCCCGCCCGCCGGGCGCTGCGCGACGCCCGGCCCAGCTGGGTCGACCTGCATGTCACCGACGAGGGTCCCGGTATGACGCCCGAGCAGTGCGCCCGCGCGTTCGACCGCTTCTGGCGCGCCCCCGGCGCGCCCAAGGGCGGCACCGGGCTCGGTCTCTCCCTCGTCCAGCGGCTCGCCCACGCCAGTGGTGGTGAGGTGACGTTGCGGGAGGCGGCCACGGGCGGCCTGGACGCGGTCGTCCGCCTGCCTTCGGCCGAGCCGCCGGGGCCGGTCCACGGGTTCGGCGGGCGGCCCGGGCAACGGCGCCGCGAGGCTCCGCCGTTGCCGGCGTGAGGGAACGCCCTCCCCACGCTCCTGTCGGGACCCCGTCCGTCACGACGTCATGAATTGTCCATGTTCCGTCAATACTGCTCCCCTAAGTTCCATCAGCGCGCGACCCCGCCGCCGACCGTGCGGCGGGCCGGTCAAGGCATCCCTTGGAGCGTTCTGTGGAACGTCGTACTCTCCTGCGCACGGCCGTACTCGGCGGCACGTCGGCCGTCTTCGGCGGCACCCTGTGGCGCGGCGCCGCGTACGCCGCGCCGGCCCAGCCCGGTCCCGGCCCGTACGGGGCGCTCGGCTCGGCGGACGCCAACGGCATCCGGCTGCCGAGCGGCTTCACGAGCCGGGTGATCGCCCGTTCCGGCCAGACGGTTCCCGGCACCTCGTACACCTGGCACAACGCCCCCGACGGCGGCGCCTGTTACACGAACGGATCCGGCTGGATCTACGTCTCCAACTCGGAGATCAATCCGTCCGGGGGCGCGAGCGCGGTGCGGTTCTCCTCGACGGGCGCGGTGACGTCGGCGTACCGCATCCTGTCCGGCACCCGCCAGAACTGCGCCGGCGGGCGGACCCCCTGGAACACCTGGCTGTCCTGCGAGGAGGTGGACCGGGGCTATGTCTACGAGACGGACCCGTGGGGCACCAAGGCGGCGGTCCGCCGGGACGCGATGGGCCGTTTCAAGCACGAGGCGGCGGCCGCCGACCCCACCCGGGGTGTCGTCTACATGACCGAGGACGTCACCGACGGCTGCTTCTACCGCTTCCGGCCCACGACCTGGGGCGACCTGTCGTCGGGCACGCTGGAGGTCCTGGTGGCCGGTACCGCCACCAGCGGGCCGGTGACCTGGTCCCGGGTCCCGGACCCCACCGGCGCCACCGCCACCCGCAATCAGGTGTCCGGCGCCAAGCGCTTCAACGGCGGCGAGGGCTGCTACTACGCCGACGACACCTGCTGGTTCACGACGAAGGGCGACAACCGCGTCTGGCAGTACAACGCGGCCGCGCAGACCATCGAACTCGCCTACGACGACTCGCTGGTCACCGGCGGCACGGCCCCGCTCACCGGCGTCGACAACGTCACGGGCACCTCCTCGGGCGACCTCTACGTCGCCGAGGACGGCGGCTCCATGGAGATCTGCCTCATCACCCCGAACGACACCATCGCCCCCTTCCTCCGCGTCGAGGGCCAGTCCGCGTCCGAGATCACCGGGCCCGCCTTCTCCCCCGACGGCCGCCGTCTCTACTTCTCCAGCCAGCGCGGGACCAGCGGCAGTTCATCGGGCGGGATCACGTACGAGGTGACGGGCCCTTTCCGGACCGCATAAACAGAAAACAGCGGAAGACCTCGGCAAGTCCCCGAGCTCCGCGAACTCGCCGAACTCGCCGAACTCGCCGAACTCGTCGAACTCGTCGAACTCGTCGAAAATATCGAACTCACTGCCGCCCCAGACTTGTTCGATTTTGCTTCTGCTAGGTTCAGCGCGTGGTCATGCCCAATGAATCGGGGCCGGAGAGCCTCGGAGTCGGCGCCCGTCCGCGCAAGGTTCTTCTGGCGGCATGCGGTACCCGCGGGGATGTACAACCCTTTCTCGCATTGGCCGTGGCGCTACGTCGCCACGGCCATCAGCCGTTATTGGCGGCCCCTTCCGCATACGCGCCCGAAGCGGCCGCGCACGGCGTCGATTTCGCCGCGATCGACGACGGCCCGACGCGGATCCTCGACGAGACGGCGACCCGACAGATCATCGACGGCGGCCTCATGGGGGTGCGCGGGAAGATCGCGGCCGCGCGGACCGTCGCCCGGCTGAAACACCTGATGATCGCCCCGCTGCGGGACGTGGCGGCCATCGCGCACGACCACGCCGACGTGGCGGCGGTGGTGCATTCGGCGGCGTTCCCCGTCCAGCACGTCGCCGACATACTCGGCGTACCCGCCTTCGTCGTGGCGCTCCAGCCGGGCTGGATCCCCACCGACGCCTTCCCCTGCCCGCTGATGCCGCTCCCCCGGGTGCCGCGCTTCCTGAACCGGAGCACGTACGCCCTGGTCACGGCGGCCCAGCGGTCCCCTGAGGTGGAACGCTGGCGGACGCGCGAACTGGGGCTGGCGCCCCGCCGACACGGTGCCCGGCGGTGGCTGCGGGACCCCGAGGGCCGACGGCGCCCGGTGCTCCAGCCGTTCAGCCGGCACATCACCCCGGTCGACCCAGCATGGGGCGACGCCGTACGCACCACGGGATTCTGGTATCTGCCCACGCGCCCCGACTGGACGCCGCCCAGGGAGCTGAGCCGGTTCCTCGACGAGGGTCCGCCCCCCGTCTACATCGGCTTCGGCAGCATGACCGGCACCCGGGCCCGCCGCAACCACGCGCTGGTCACCGAGGCGATCCGCCGCACCGGCGTACGGGCCGTCGTCGCGACCGGCTGGGGCGGCATCGGTGCGCCGGTCAGGAACTCCGCCCCCCTGTCACCGAACATCCTGATGATCGAACAAGCCCCGCACGACTGGCTCTTCCCCCGTACGGCCGCGATCGTCCACCACGGCGGCCCGGGGACGATCGGAGCCGCCCTCGCCGCGGGCCGTCCTCAGGTCCTCTGCCCCCACATGGGCGACCAGACCCACTGGTCCTCCCGGATGCGAGCACTGGGCGTCGCCCCCGCGCCCCTCACCGCCCGCGCCCTCACCGCACCCGGGCTCGCGGAAGCGATCACCACGGCGGTGACGGACCGCCACCTGCAGCGGCGGGCGCACGAGATCTCCGGCCTCGTCCGAGCCGAGAACGGCGTCGACGCTGCGGTGAATTCCCTGCTGTCGCACCTCATTTGATCCCGATCCTCACCCATCCTTCCTCCTCCCCATCGAACTCCCCCGAAAAAAATTCCCCCCGACTTCCCCCCACAAGTCATGAACAGAAAGCCCCCGAGTGCTGCAAATCCCCTTCTCCGACGTCACCATCGAGCCCGGCACCCTCATCTCCTGGTCCCTGCACACGAGGCGCTCCCCCCACGAAGCACAGCTTTCCCCCGCCGAATCAGCCACGCCCTCATCCCCGTATTCACCGCACAAGCCCTCCTCGCACGCATCCGTCTCGCACACATGCACCTCGCACACATCGGCCTCGCACAAATCGGCCTCGTACAATCAGGACAAGCACCACTCCTCGTCCGAGGCGACCCGGAGTACGAGCGACGGGATCGCCAGTTCGATCACGGTCACCTTCGAGATCGCGGGCCGACCGGACACCACGGCCCTCGAAGCGGCGCTCCTGCTCCTCGTACGGCGTCACGAGGTGCTGCGCAGCCAGTTCCAGCGACTGGCCGGTGACCTGAACTGCACGGCGCTGGCGCCCGAATCCATCGCCCTGGAGGCGGAAGAGGCCGGCCGCTTCCACAGCGGGGACGATCTGCATACCCACCTCGACAAGACGTTCAAGAGCATCGACACGCTCTCCTGGCCGTTGTTCCTCATGGGTGCGGTGGTCCGGGAGAACGGCGCCACGGTCTACCTCTGCTTCGACCACATCGTGTGCGACGGCCTGTCCATGCCCGTCGTCGTGAACGAACTCCAGACCTCGTACGCCGCCTTCTCGGCCGGCCGCACACCCGAACTCCCCACTGCGGCGAGCTACTTGACCTTCGGTGACGACCAGCGGCGCCGTTACGCCTCACTCCGCCCCGACGACGAACGCCTGGGCTACTGGAAGGACTTCATCCGCGGCAACGGCGGCTTCTTCCCCAGGTTCCCCTTCGACCTGGGCGTACCGGAGGGCCACCTGTACCCCTTGGTGAACCGGGCCCTCCCCCTCCTCGACCCGCACCGCACCGACGCCTTGGCAGCGGGCGCCCGCGCCTCGGGCGGCAGCGTCTTCACCGCCATGCTGGCCGCCGCGGCGACGGCCCAGCACCGCTTCGGGGGACCGGGGGTCTACCGGGGCCTGCTCCCCGTCAGCGAACGGACGGACGAGGGCCGAGGCGAGGACGGACGGGAGGACGGAAGGGCGGACGGACGGGAGGACGGAAGGGGTGACGGGAGGGCGCGCGGAGGGGCGCCGAATCCGTGGCAGCACTCCGTCGGCTGGTTCGTGAACACGATGCCGATCGAGTTCCGGGTGGGCGAGGGCGGGACGGACCACGCCACCACCATCGCGCGGGCTCGCGCCGCGTACGGCGAGTTGCAGCGGCACACCGCCGTCCCCTTCGTACGGGCGTGGGAGTTGCTGGCCCCGGAGACCTTCGCGCAGCACCACTGGCCGTTCCCGGTGAACTTCTTCTCCTACATCGACTTCCGCAGGACCCCTGGCGGCCTCCAACACCCGCTCTGGAAACCGACGTTGCACGTCTGGGCCGCCCGCGGCAACGGCATCAGCCACTGGTTCCACCGCACCGCCGCCGGCCTCCACGTCAACATGCTGCACGTCGACACACCCCAGGCACACGAGATCGGTGACGCCCTCCACGACGAGCTAGTACGGGTCCTGCGGGAGATCGCGGGCGAACGGGGCAGCGTGCCGGTACCCATCCCCCGCCCGTCCCGGGGAAGGCCGGCCGTGCGGAGCTGATCGCCGAGGAGGGGCGGCGGGCCGGGCGCACGACCCGCCGCCCCCTCAGTGGAACTCGTGCACGACCTCGATCCCGCCCACGATGTGCGCGTTGAGCTCCTCCAACTCCTCCGCCGGGACCCAGAGTTCGAGGATGGTCTTCCCGCCGGCCTGGCGTACGGGGTACCGCCGCAGGAACTCCGTCTCGACCTCGAACCGCGTGACGTACCCCGCGCCGTCGTGCTTCACGTTCCAGTCCCGAGCGATCTTGACGGCGTACTCCTCATCGAGCACCGGATAGAAGATCGGCTGCTCGGGAAGCCGAGGAGGCCATGCCCGCCATTCCGCCTCCCGCACCAACCCCAGCTCTACGGGCCCGGTCGGCCGCCACAGGGTCGTCGTCTCTCGCTGCCCGCTCACGGAACGCACCACTCCTCGTACCCGGCGACCGCCGTTCGGCCCCGCCGGGCGGCGACACTACCCACACCCCGTGGGGAGAGGCACGGGAAATACGGCCCGCGCCGACCGTCTCGGAGGCTCGGCACCCCGCCTCACGCCAGTGACCCACATCACATCCGACTGCTGTCAGCAATCGGAGCGCCATCTCGTTCAGGAGGCACGCGAACGAGACAGGAGCATCGTCATGAAGCACCGCATCGTCGTCCTCGGCGCCGGATACGCCGGAGCCTTCGCCACCGGGAACCTGGCTCGTCGGCTCTCCCCCGCCGACACCGAGATCACCGTCGTCAACGCCGCGCCCGACTTCGTCGAGCGCATGCGGCTCCACCAGCTCGCGAGCGGCCAGGACCTCACGACACGCCCGCTCGCCGACGTGTTCGCCGGCACCGGGGTGAGGTTGCGCGTGGCGCGCGTCACCAGCATCGACCCCGAGCGCAGGACGGTCACCGTGACCGGCGAGACCGGGGCGGTCGCGGCGGACGGCGAGGCCGGGGTCCGCGAGCTCACGTACGACACCCTCCTCTACGCACTCGGCAGTTCGGTGTCCCACCATGGCGTGCCCGGTGCGGCTGAGTACGCCTACGACGTGGCCGGTCGGGCCTCGGCGCTGCGGTTGCGTGAGCGGCTGACCGCACTGGGCGAGGGCGGCTCCGTGCTGGTCGTCGGTGAGGGACTGACCGGGATCGAGACCGCCACCGAGTTGGCCGAGTCCCGGCCCGACCTCTCCGTCGCGCTCGCCGCCCGAGGTGAGCTGGGCGCCTGGCTGTCCCCGAAGGCCCGCCGGCACCTGCGCCGGGCCTTCGACCGGCTCGGCGTCACCGTCCACGAGCACACCACCGTCGCGGCCGTCGAGCCGGCACGGGCGATCGCCGCCGACGGTACGTCCCTCCCGGCCGACGTGACGGTCTGGTCGGCCGGGTTCGCCGTGCACCCGATCGCGGCCGCCGCCGGCCTGCGGGTCTCCGGGACCGGCCAGATCGTCGTCGACCGCACCATGCGCTCGGTGTCGCACCCGGACGTCTACGCCGCCGGCGACAGTGCCTACGCGATCGGCGAGAACGGCCGGCCCCTGCCGATGTCCTGCGCCTCGGCCGGCTACACCAACATGCAGGCGACCGCCGCGATCATCGCCCGCCTGACGGGCCGCGAGGTCCCGACGGTCGGGCTGAAGTACCACGGCAACCACATCAGCCTCGGGCGGCGGGACGCGATCTTCCAGGCGGTGGACGGGGAGGTCAGGTCGAGGTCCTGGTACCTGGGCGGTCGGACGACCGCACGGCTCAAGGCGGGTGTGCTCAAGGGGGCCGCTCTGGGCATCGCCCACCCGACCTTCGGCATGCCGAAGCGCCGGCGCCGCCTGGTCGCCGTGCCCGACGGGGGTGGCGTGCGGGCCGCGAGCACGAAGGCCACGGGTCCGAAGACCGCCGACGCGCACACCACCGACCCGAAGACCACCAGAGTGAACACCACCAGTGCGAAGTCGGCCGGCGTGAAGTCGGCCGGCGTGAAGTCGGCCGGTGCGAAGTCGGTCGGCGTGAAGTCGGCCGGTGCGAAGTCGGTCGGCGTGAAGTCGGCCGGTGCGAAGTCGGCCGGCGTGAAGTCGGCCGGTGCGAACGTCACGGCGTGACGGCCCCGGCGCGAAAGCCCCCATGCGAAAACCCGGATATGGAAGCCCTGTTGGGAAGAGCGCCGCATAGGCTCCCGTGCATGGACACCGCGGCCATCGACCGATTCGAGGCCGGCCGGGCACGGCTGGCCTCGCTCGCGTACCGTCTGCTCGGCTCGGCGGCCGATGCCGAGGACGCCGTGCAGGACGCGTTCCTGCGCTGGCAGGCTGCGGACCGGGACCTCATCGAGGTGCCGGAGGCGTGGCTGACCAAGGTCGTCACCCATCTCTGCCTCGACCGGCTCCGCTCGGCGCAGGCGCGCCATGAGCGCGCCGTCGGAGACTGGCTGCCCGAGCCGCTCCTGGAGGGCGACCCCATGCTCGGCCCCGCCGAGACCTTCGAGCAACGCGAATCGGTGTCGCTGGCCGTGCTGACCCTCATGGAGCGCCTCTCCCCGGTCGAGCGGGCCGCCTACGTCCTGCGCGAGGCCTTCTCGTACCCCCACGCGGAGATCGCCGGGATCCTCGACATCAGCGAGTCCGCGAGCCAGCAGCATGTGCACCGGGCCCGGCGCCGCGTCGCCGCCGAGCGCCGCGGCGGCGACGCGGTGGATCCGGCGTCCGCGCGCAGGATCGTCGAGGAGTTCCTCGCCGCGGCCGCGTCGGGGCGCACCGAACGGCTGGTGGAACTGCTCACCGCCGACGCGACCGCGATCTCGGACGGGGCAGGGCTGGCCAGGCGGCTCCTGCGGTACAGGACGCCCGAGCGCATCGCGTCCCTCGCGCGGGCCGGCTTCAGGCCGACCGCGGCGAAGCGGCGACTGGCGGGCGGTTCCCCCGCGATGCACATCGCGCTGGTCAACGGCTCCCCGGCCGTCATCGCCGTGGTCGAGGACAGGGTCGTGGGAGCGGTGGCGTTCGAAGTCGCCGACGGCAAGGTCGCGTCCCTGCGCGGAATCGCCGCGGCGCACCGGCTGACGCGCCTCAACGAGGCCTGGCAGCGGCACGAGCCCGACGCGCCCGTCACGAGCGCGTGGTGATCGAGGGGTCCGGGCCCCGGTGACGGGGCCGGCCGGAGCGAGCACAGCGGCAGGCGGCGCCTCCCTCGGTGGCGCCGCCTGCCGCTCCCCGGACCGTTCGGCCCCCGGTGATTCAATCCCGCCGGATCAGTTCCGGATCGATACGGCGCCCGACGAGCGGCAGTGCGCCGACCGCGGCCACGGCGACCGCGCCGAGCGCGCAGGCCAGCAGCAGGGGGATTCCGGCGCCGTCCCAGTAGACGGCACCGCCGCCGGTCACGAGGTAGCTGGACTCGGCGAGCTTGCCCAGCACCACGGCCAGGGCCAGGCCGACGGCCAACGGCACGACCACCTGCGCGACCTGCACGGCCCGCAGCGTACGGGGTCGCGCCCCGAGCAGCGACAGCGCGGTGACCTGGGGCTTCCGCTCCACGGCCCGGTCGGTGGCGGCGACCAGGTAGGCGGCCACGCCGATGATCAGCCCCAGCACCATGCCGATGCCCAGGAGGCTCTTCACCACGGTGATCTGCTGCAGCGACGTGACGACCACCCCCGGCGTGCCGACCTCCGTGGTGGGGTCCACGCCTCCGATGCCGTCGAGGACGGCGCGGACGGTTTCGGGGGCTGAGCTGCTGAGGAGAGTGAGGGTGGCGACGTCGGGGCGGTGATCAGCGGGGATCGCGGATGGAGGGAGCAGGACGGAGCCGCTGTCGATGACCGGGAGTTCGTAGTCGTCGGCGTACCGCAGGACTTCTCGCGGCACCTTCACGTGCATCACGCGCCGATGTCCTTCGTGCCACAGGTCGAAGGGGAAGCGGGTTCCCGGCTTGCTCTGCTCGAACGCGACTTGATTCGGGTCCCACAGCCGCATCGGGCGGCCGTCCACACAACCGTGGACCTCCCGCACCAGCTTCCGGAGTTGATCACACGTGGCGACCACCACATTCAGGCTCGGATCCACCTGGCCGAACTCGGGACTCGACCGTGATTCCATGACGACCGCGTGTCCCCGGACGCCCTCGACCTCCTCCCAGGCCTGCTGCCGGTCTGCCGTCGTACCCGCGAGCGAGATGTTGTACGTCTGGATCGGGGACGTGTTCTTGGAGACCTGGTCCAGTTCGATCAGGACGCCCTGCACCAGCGATGCGGCGAAGACCAACATCACCAGACCGGTGGCCACCCGCAACGCGCCCCCGGGTTCCACCTCGTTGCGTCGCATCGCCAGGCCGAGGGAGACCGAGTGGGTGGCGCGGGCCACCCTCTGCGCAAGGGTCCGGGAGAAGACCGGCAGCATCATCACGAGCCCGATGCCGACCAGAACGACGGCGAGGGGCATGAGGATCGAGGAGAGTGCCGTGTCCCGGGGGGCGTTGTCCGTCAATCCGGCCACGCAGTACCCGATCACGATGCCCATACCCGGGACCAGCGGAAGCAGCCCCCACTTTGCGGGCGGCCTCTCCACGGCGCTTCGTCGAACGGCCAGTGGGTTCGCCGCCGCCTTCCTCGCGCTGGCCCGGCCCACGTACCACGCGAGCGCCGGGCAGCCGACGCCGCAGATCAAGATCGTGGAGAGAGACAGCGCCCCGTCGCCGGGGTACCACTTGAAGCCGGGCACTCCGATGTGCGAGACGAGCTGGTTCGTGATCGAGTAGGCGCCCAGTCCGAGCGCGGCACCGAGTGACGCGGCCGCGACGGTCTCGGCGGCGTTGACCCGCTGGGTCCCCTTCCTGCTCAGGCCCAGCAGTCTCAGAGCAGCCAGTCGCCTGGCGCGCGCTGCCGCCGAGAGCCTGGCGCACACGGAGAGGAACACGGCCAGAGGCAACAGCACGACGCCGGCGAGAGTGAAGCGCACGATGTCGAGCGTCGAGGGTTCCAGGGTGGGATGGTCGGCGTAGCTCCTGCCGAAAGTCGTCACACGGTCGCCACCGTCTTCGAGTTCCTCCCGGCCGACGCCCACGTACGCATACAGTTCGTCGGGGTGGGCCAACCCCTGGGCACCGATGGTCCCGTTGTCGTCACCTGGTAGAAGCTGGGCCAGCTCAGGTTCCCGTTGGAGCGCCTCGCGCAGCCGCGGGGACACGAACAACTCGCCCGGGGCAGGGAGTTCTTTCAGGCCCGGCGGAGGCTCGATACGCCTCGTGCCCCGGGCCACAAAGACCCGAGTGAGGGGCTCTGAGCCATAGGGGTCCATCCGAGTGAGTTCGAACGGGTCACCTTCCGTCGCGACACACTTCATCCCGTTGGGTTCCCGCTTGCACTCCGGGACACGCGCCGCCTTGCGCCCGTCCTGCGCTTCCAGAATCCCGGGAATAGCCAGCACAACAGCCAGACAGCACACACCGATCGCGCTGCCCGCGACCATGAGGAGGAAGCGCACACGACTCCCCCGTCCGGCCCCCAGGAGCAGCCGAAGCCCCAAGAGGAGCTCCTTCACGACACCTCCCGCACCTCGGCCGAAAGGACTCCGTCGCACATGGTGAAGCGGTTGTCCGCGCGGGAGGCGACCTCGGCGTCATGCGTCACCAGCACCACAGCCGTCCCCTGGGACCGGGCGAGGCCAAGGAACTCCTCCAGCACGGCCGTGGCGTTGGAGCTGTCGAGCGATCCGGTGGGCTCGTCGGCGAACACAACCGCCGGCCGGTGCACCAACGCCCGTGCCACCGCCACCCGTTGGCTCTGTCCGCCGGACACCTGGGAGGGCCGTCGCTCACGTAGATCCGCGAGGCCCAGACGCCCCAATACCTCTCCGGCAGTAGCCAGCGCCTCCTTCTTGCGCCGCCCGGCGAGCCGCAGCGGAAGGGCGGTGTTCTCCTCCACGGTCAACTCCGGCAGGAGTTCGCCGTACTGGAAGACGAACCCGAACCGCTCCCTGCGCAGCTGACTGAGCTCCTCGTCATCGAGCTCCGCGAGGCACCGGCCCTCGAAACGGACTTCACCACGAGCCACCGGCAACACCCCTGCCAGGCAGTACAGCAGGGAGGACTTCCCGGAACCGCTCTGCCCGGTGATCGCCACGACCTCCCCTCGGCGCAGGGAGATCTCCGCGCGCCTGACAGCGGGAGTCTCCCCGTAGAGCAGGTCGACCCCCTTGGCAGAAAGGACTTCTGATGTATTGATCTCGTACCCCTAGGAAGTGCAGGAGCCCAGGCTGGATCGCCTGGGCTGTGGGTGCGGGAAGGCTCAGTCGCGGTCGTAGTGGAAGCTCAGGGTCGGCGAGCAGTTGTCCGGGCGCAACGAACCACGGTCACGGCAGGCGCGGATCTTCGCGTCGTTCGTGTACTGCTGAGCACCACTCCAGTTGGAGTGATGCATCCTGACCTCCCTCTGCTGCTTCCCGTAGTAACGCGCCCAGCGATGTCCCTCCACCCTGACCTGCACATACACGTTGTGTCCGTCGCTGGTGTCGACGTCCCTCAGCAGCCCGGACCACTCGAAAGCGCCGTGATTGGTTCCCGGCGGATTGAACTTGTAACGCCCCTCGGTGAACTCCACGCCCCGCGTATCCAGCAGCGGAATGCTCCCCCGCTCCTGCGCCACGAGCGCGACCCCCGCCCCCGTGAGAAGCAGCCCCGCGGCCACGACCCCGACCATCGCCCTCTTCATGCGCACCTACGTGTCCACCGGCAGCCCGACGACCACCGTGAATCACGGACTGTAACGCCCCAACTGCACACAGAAACGATCGATCCACCCCACCACCACCGATTCAGGTGGTCTTGAAGCACAAGAAGCACAACCCCCCAAAACCCAGAAGGCGGCACCCCCCGCACGGGGTGCCGCCTTCTCTTCGTGGACCGGAACCGCCGCCCATCGGTGAGGGTCGGTCGGGGACAAGCAGCGGTTCCGGGGCTAGGGGGTCGGGGGCCGGGGTGGTGGCCGGAGGTTACCGGTGGTCGCTCCCGGTGGACTGCGACGCCGCGCGCCCCGCCTCCAGGCGGGCCACGGGGATGCGGAAGGGGGAGCAGGAGACGTAGTCGAGGCCGACCTCGTGGAAGAAGTGGACGGACTCCGGGTCGCCGCCGTGCTCGCCGCAGACGCCGAGCTTGAGGTCGGGGCGGGTCGCCCGGCCCGCCTCCGCCGCCAGCTTCACCAGGGAGCCCACGCCGTCCTTGTCGATCGTCTCGAACGGGCTGACCCCGAAGATGCCCTTCTCCAGGTAGGCCGTGAAGAACGACGCCTCGACGTCGTCGCGGCTGAAGCCCCACACCGTCTGGGTCAGGTCGTTCGTGCCGAAGGAGAAGAACTCCGCCGCCTCGGCGATCTGCCCGGCGGTCAGCGCGGCCCGCGGCAGTTCGATCATCGTGCCGATCGAGAGCTTGAGCGAGGTGCCGGTCGCGGCCTCGACCTCCGCGATGACCTCGTCGGCCTCCTCGCGGACGATCTCCAGCTCCTGGACGGTGCCGACGAGCGGAATCATGATCTCGGCGCGCGGGTCGCCCTTGGCGTTCTTCCGCTCGGCCGCCGCCTCGGCGATCGCGCGGACCTGCATGGTGAACAGGCCGGGGATGACCAGGCCCAGACGCACACCGCGCAGACCCAGCATCGGGTTCTGCTCGTGCAGGCGGTGGACCGCCTGCAACAGTCGCAGCTCGTTCTCGTGGGGCTCCTGGCGGGACTCCGCCAGGGCCACCCGGACCGACAGCTCCGTGATGTCGGGGAGGAACTCGTGCAGCGGCGGGTCGAGGAGACGGACCGTCACCGGGAGGCCGTCCATCGCGGAGAACAGCTCCACGAAGTCCTGCTTCTGCAGCGGTAGCAGGGCCTTGAGGGAATCCTCGCGCTCCGCCTCCGTGTCGGCCAGGATCAGGCGTTCGACCAGTTCACGGCGGTCGCCGAGGAACATGTGCTCGGTGCGGCACAGGCCGATGCCCTGGGCGCCGAAGCGGCGGGCGCGCAGCGCGTCCTCGGCGTTGTCGGCGTTGGCCCGGACGCGGAGGCGGCGCTTGCGGTCGGCGAAGGCCATGATGCGGTGGACCGCCTCGACCAGTTCGTCGGCGTCCTGGGCACCCGCGTGCATCCGGCCCTCGAAGTACTCCACGACCGGGGAGGGGACGACGGGCACCTCACCGAGGTACACCTTGCCGCTCGAACCGTCGATGGAGATGAGGTCGCCCTCCTCCACCACATGGCCGCCCGGCACCGTCATCCGGCGACGCTTGGTGTCGACCTCCAGCTCCTCGGCGCCGCAGACGCACGTCTTGCCCATGCCGCGCGCGACCACGGCGGCGTGGGAGGTCTTGCCGCCGCGCGAGGTCAGGATGCCCTCGGCCGCGATCATGCCGTCGAGGTCGTCGGGGTTGGTCTCACGGCGGACCAGGATGACCTTCTCGCCCGAGCGCGACCACTTCACGGCCGTGTACGAGTCGAAGACCGCCTTGCCGACCGCCGCGCCCGGAGAGGCCGCGATGCCCCGGCCGACCTGGGCGACCTTCGCCTCGTCGTCGAAGCGGGGGAACATCAGCTGGGCGAGCTGGGCGCCCGTGACCCGCTGGAGGGCCTCCGCCTCGTCGATCAGGCCCTGGTCCACCAGCTGCGTGGCGATCCGGAAGGCCGCGCCCGCGGTGCGCTTGCCGACGCGGGTCTGCAGCATCCACAGCTGGCCGCGCTCGATGGTGAACTCGATGTCGCAGAGATCCTTGTAGTGGTTCTCCAGGGTCTCCATGATCTGCATCAGCTGGTCGTACGACTTCTTGTCGATCGACTCCAGCTCCGCCAGGGGGACGGTGTTGCGGATGCCCGCGACCACGTCCTCGCCCTGGGCGTTCTGCAGGTAGTCGCCGTAGACGCCCTGGTGGCCGGAGGCGGGGTCGCGGGTGAAGGCGACGCCGGTGCCGGAGTCGGGGCCGAGGTTGCCGAAGACCATCGAACAGACGTTGACGGCCGTGCCGAGGTCGCCGGGGATGCGCTCCTGGCGGCGGTAGAGCTTGGCGCGGTCGGTGTTCCAGGAGTCGAAGACCGCGTGGATGGCGAGGTCCATCTGCTCGCGCGGGTCCTGCGGGAAGTCCCGGCCCGCCTCGGTCTTGACGATCTTCTTGAACTTGGTGACGAGCTTCTTGAGGTCGGCCGCCTCCAGCTCGGTGTCGACGACGACCTTCTTGGCCGCCTTGGCCGCCTCCAGCGCCTCCTCGAAGAGGTCGCCGTCGACGCCGAGGACGGTCTTGCCGAACATCTGGATGAGCCGGCGGTAGGAGTCCCAGGCGAAGCGGTCGTCGCCGGCCTGCTTGGCCAGGCCCTGGACCGACTTGTCCGACAGCCCGATGTTGAGGACCGTGTCCATCATCCCGGGCATCGAGAACTTGGCGCCCGAGCGGACCGAGACGAGGAGCGGGTCGTCGGCCTGACCGAGCTTCTTGCCCATCTTCTCCTCGAGGGCGACGAGGTGGGCGGTGACCTCGTCACGGAGTGCCGCGGGCGCGTCGCCGCTGTCGAGGTAGACCTTGCAGGCCTCGGTGGTGATGGTGAAACCGGGAGGCACGGGAAGACCGAGGTTGGTCATCTCGGCGAGGTTCGCGCCCTTGCCGCCGAGAAGGTCCTTGAGGTCCTTGTTGCCTTCGGTGAAGTCATAAACAAACTTCACGCCCTCAACGCTCTGAGCTACGTGGCCTACGTGGGGATCTTTGTTTTCCGACACAGGTCCCAACTCCTTGAGGACGCGGTGGCTGCCCTGACGGCCAGGAACATACCCAGATCGAAGGCACCTGGGTACGTCCACTTGCGCGTCATGCGCCTGTAACCACCCGTCCGCCAGGAGATCGAAAGTCAAGGCTTGGCAAGGAACAGGGCCCCGATGTGTTCACCTCTTGAAGGGTCCATGCCTTACACGCCCCCCATTTCGCTCACATGAGCGGCAATCGGCACGCCTGAGTTCGCTCGATGAACGATCAAGGGGTGGCACCCAGTGCCACCCCTTGAAGTCGCAGAGCCGCTCATGATTCGCTCATCTGAGCGCAACCCTTATCAGGGGTGGCGAGAATCACGCGGTTCGAGAGCCACGGATTTCACCATGCGGACCGGTCCTCGGGACGGAAACACCCCTGTCACACCCCCCGTGGGCTCCGCCGCACCCCCGCGGCCCCGTCAGACCCCCAATGCCAGCAACCGCTGCTCGGCCCGCTCAGGTGCGTACAGGTGCTCGACGACCAGCCCGCCCGCCCCGGTCAGGCCCGCACGGTCCCCCAACCGCGAGACGACCACGTCCAGATGGGCCGTGGAGCGGGGCAGGGCGCGCTGGTAGAGCAGCTCGCGGACGCCCGTGAGGAACGGGGTTCCGGCCAAATCGCCGGCGATCATCAGGACACCGGGGTTCAGCAGGGTCACGACCGTCGCCAGGACGTCCCCGACGACCCGGCCCGCCTCCCGCGCCAGGGCCGTCGCCCCCGGGTGGCCGGCGACCAGCAGATCCCGCACATCCGAGCCGGAGGCCGCCGGAACCCCCGCCTCCGCCAGCCGTCGGGCCACGGCGCCACCGCTGGCCACCGCCGCCAGACAGCCGTACGAGCCGCACTTGCACAGCGCCTCGGCGCCCTGCGGCACCCGGATGTGGCCGATGTCGCCGGCGCCGCCGTCGATGCCCCGGTATATCGAGCCGCCGACCACGACCCCGGCGCCGATGCCCGTGGAGACCTTGACCAGCGCGAACGCCGAACAGCCGGCGTAGCCCGCGCGCTGTTCGCCGTACGCCATGAGGTTGGCGTCGTTGTCGACGAGGACCGGTGTCCCGGCGGGTCCGGACGCGTGGTCGGCGAAGGCGCGGGCCAGCCGGCCCCTTATGTCGTAGCCGTCCCAGCCGGGCATGATCGGCGGCTGGACGACACGGCCGGTGTCGATGTCGACCGGGCCGGGGACCGCGAGGCCGATGCCGCAGACCGCGTCGGCCGGACGGCCCGCCTTCTCCAGCAACTCGCCGAACCAGCGCCCGAGCTCGTCCAGTACGGCGTCGGGGCCCTCCTCGATGAGCAGGGTGCCGGTGTGCTCGGCCTGGATCTCGCCGGTGAGGGAGAGGACGGCGGCGCGGGCGTGGCGGGTGTCGAGGTCGGCGGCGAGGACGACCGCGTGCTCGTCGTCGAACTCCAGGGTGATGGAGGGGCGGCCGCCCAGCGGCGAGTCGACGGGGCCGCCGGCGCCCTCGCGGAGCCAGCCCGCGCGGAAGAGCCGGTCCAGGCGCTGGCCCACGGTCGCCCGGGAGAGGCCCGTGGCCTGCTGGAGCGCGCCGCGGGTGGTGGCCCGTCCGCTGCGGACCAGCTCCAGCAGATCTCCTGCACCGGCGTGACTGCCCACCTTCACGGCCCTTCCGCTCATGTCGTCCTCGGTGCCGCCATTGTCGCGGCCTCAGAAGAATCCGTTCCCGCTCACCCTCTTGCGTTCACCAACTCTGCATTACATATTGAGTTTTGCGTGTTAAGTAGACGTAACCCTACGGTAGCTACCGCCGAACCGGTCGGCACCTTGCCCTCAGGGAGCCTTGCGTGGACCGCACTACCCAGCTCACCGCCCGTCGTCCAGCCATGAGAGCTCGCGCCGGACACGACGTATACGATCCGGCGGGTTCGCCGCACCGTGCGGCGGCCGAGGTGCTGGCAGCCAACTGGACCGGCCGGTCGACCGTGCCGTCGCGCACGCTGTATCCGCACCAGTGGTCGTGGGACTCGGCGTTCATCGCGATCGGCCTACGGCACCTGTCGCCGCTGCGGGCCCAGACCGAGCTGGAGACGCTGCTCGCCGCGCGGTGGGGGGACGGGCGGATCCCGCACATCGTCTTCAACCCCTCGGTGCCGCTGGACGCTTACTTCCCGAGCCCCGACTTCTGGCGCTCCTCGACCGCGGGACGCGCCGCCGGCGCCCCGCACGCCCCCGAGACCTCGGGCATCGTGCAGCCGCCGGTGCACGCGCTGGCGGCGTGGCTGGTGCACCAGGCCGATCCCGAGCTGTCCCGGGCGCGTGGCTTCCTGCCCCGGGTCTATCCGGGACTGGCCGCCTGGCACCGCTATCTGCTGGACCGCCGGGACCTGGGCGGGGGCGGACTGGCCTCGGTCGTCCACCCCTGGGAGCAGGGCATGGACAACAGCCCCGCCTGGGACGCGCCCCTCGCCCGGATCACCCCGGCCCCGGCCCGCTCCTTCCGGCGTGCCGACCTCGACCACGGAGCGGCCGAGGACCGGCCGACGGATCTGGACTACGGGCGGTACGTGCGACTGGCGGCGGACTACCGGGACGCCGGATACCGGGATCGGGTGGGCGGGAGAAGCGGGGACCGGGTGGACGGGAGGAGCGGGGCCGGGCAGGCGGAGTTCGCCGTCGAGGACCCGGCGTTCAACGCGCTGCTCATCGCCTCCGAGCACGCCCTCGCCCGGATCGCGAAGGAGTTGGGCGCGCCGGGGACGGCCCGGCACGCGCGCGCCGAACGGCTGACGGCGGCCCTGGTGGATCGGCTGTGGGACCCGGCGGAGGGCATGTTCTTCTGCCGGGACGTCACGACCGGCGCCCTCATCCCCGAGCGCGGCGTCTCCGGCCTCGTGCCCCTCCTGCTCCCGGATCTTCCCCGTGACATCGCCACCGCCCTCGTGCGCACGATGCACGGCCCGCACTTCGGGCTCGGCGACACCACCCTGCTCGTCCCGTCGTACGACCTGACCGGCGAGGCCTTCGATCCGCACCGCTACTGGCGCGGACCGGCCTGGTTCAACACCAACTGGATGCTGGAGCGGGGGCTCAGGCTGCACGGGGAGCCGGGGCGGGCCGACGCGCTGCGGAGGGCGTTGCTGGAGACGGCGACGGCGTCCGGGTTCGCCGAGTACGTGGACCCGTACACCGGTGAGGCGTGCGGTGCGGCCGGCTTCGGCTGGACGGCCGCACTCACCCTCGACCTGCTGCATCGGGACGACCACGGTCACCCGCCCACTCGGGAGCGGCACCACGGCCGGGAGCGGCACCACGTACGGCACCACGACACCAACGAGGCCAAGTTCGGCATGAGTGACCAGGGAGGGGACCGGGGATGACGGACCGGCATCACCTGCTCGTGCGCGGCGGGACGTTCGCCGCCGTGAGCGACGGCGGCGACATCAGCGGGGTGCGGGGCGGCAGTTCACCGGACGGGTTGTTCGTCCGGGACGCCCGGCATCTGAGCCGGTGGCAGCTGACCGTCGACGGCGCGGTTCCCGAGACGCTGACACCGGTCGCGGACGGCGACGTCGCGCGCTGTGTGCTCGTGCCCCGGGGCGGCCGCCGGGAGCCGCCCGCGTACACGCTCTTCCGTGAACAGGCCGTCTCCGACAGCGCGTTCGTGGAGACGCTGCGCGTCACCAGCAACCGGCCGGTGGCGTCGACGGTCCGGATCGCCCTCACCGTCGACGCCGACTTCACCGACCAGTTCGAGCTGCGCTCCGACTTCCGTACGTACGCCAAGAGCGGCGTCATCAGGAAGCGTGAAGTCCTCGACGACGGGGTGGAGTTCAGCTATCGGCGCGGCGAGTGGCGGTCCTGTACGACGGTGACGGCCGAGCCCGCCCCGGACAGTGTGGAGGAGACCGGGACGGGGGCCCGGCGGCTCGTCTGGGCCCTCGATGTCGCGCCGCACGGCTCGGCGGAGCTGACCTGCCGGGTGATGGCGCGGACGCACGGCGACCGCCGGGCCCTGCGGGTGCCGCGTTCCCCGGCCGCCGTGCACGAACAACTGCGCGCCGTGGAGGACGAGTTCGTGGAGGGCGTGGCCTTCCCCACCGGCTGGCCGGAGCTGGCCGCGGCGTGTGCCCGCGGCCTCGCCGATCTCGCCGCGCTCCAGGTCCCGGCGACCGGCCCGGACGGCGAGACGCTCCGGGTGCCCGCCGCCGGGGCGCCCTGGTTCCTCACCCTCCTCGGCCGGGACGCCCTGCTGACGTCCCTCTTCACGCTCCCCTACCGGCCGGAGCCGGCCGCCGCCACGCTGCTCGCGCTCGCCGCGGCCCAGGCGACCGAGGTCGGCGTCGACTCGGTGGCCCAGCCCGGCAAGATCGTGCACGAGATGCGGCACGGTGAGCTGGCGCACTTCGGGCAGGTCCCCTACGGCCGCTACTACGGCTCGGTGGACGCGACCCCGCTCTTCCTCGTCCTGCTCGGCACCTATGTCGAGCAGACCGGGGACGTGACCCTGGCCCGCCGTCTCGAACGTCACGCGCGGGCGGCGATCGGCTGGATGCTCGACCACGGCGGCCTCACCTCGCGCGGCTATCTCGTCTACCGCGCCGACCAGGGCGGCCTCGCCAACCAGAACTGGAAGGACTCCCCCGGCGCGATCTGCTCCGCGGACGGCAGCAGGCCCGTCGCCGGGCCGGTGATGGCGGCGGGGGCGCAGGGCTACGCGTACGACGCGCTGCGCCGCACCGCCGTACTGGCCCGCACGGTGTGGGAGGACGAGGTGTACGCGGCGCTCCTGGAGCAGGCCGCGGGTGACCTCCGCGACCGGTTCCAGCGGGACTTCTGGATGTCCGGACACGACTTCCCCGCGCTGGCGCTGGACGCGCAGGGCGGGCAGATCGACGCCCTGGCCTCGGACGCGGGGCATCTGCTGTGGTCGGGGCTGCTGGACAAGGAGTACGGGAAGGTGGTCGGGCGGCGGTTGCTGGAGCCGGACTTCTTCTCCGGGTGGGGGGTGCGGACGCTGGCCGCCGGGCAGCCGGCGTACCACCCGCTGTCGTACCACCGGGGGTCGGTGTGGCCGCACGACAACGCGCTGATCACGTTGGGGCTGGCGCGGTACGGCCTGCACGACGAGGCGCGGGCGGTGGCCTCCGGCATGGTGGACGCGGCGTCGGCCGCCGGGCACCGGCTGCCGGAGGTGCTGGCCGGGTACGGCAGGGACACGCATCCGGCGCCGGTGCCGTATCCGCACGCGTGTGTACGGGAGTCGCGGTCCGCGGCTGCGCCGTTGGCGTTGTTGACCGCGGTGGGCGGTGCGTAGGGCGCCGTCGGGTGCGGGCGGGATCGGGGCGGGTGCGAGTGCGGGTGCGGTGGGGCTTCTCGCGCGGTTCCCCACGCCCCTGGAAGGCAGGGGCTGCGCCCCTTGCCTTCCAGGCTCCGACTGACGGCTTGACGCGGTCTTCCCCGTCGGCTCCGTCGGCTCCGTCGGCTCCGTCGGCACCTACGCGGCCTGGACGGCCTCCAGCAGGCGTCCTGCCGTCCGCCTCGCCTCCAACTCCGTCCAGGCCCATTCCGTGGTCGGGGGGCGGTGGGTCGTCCAGGTGTCCCAGTAGCTGCGGGCCTTGCCGTAGCGGTCGGCGACCAGGACGTGGGGCAGGCCCAGGAGGAGCGCCAGGACGTGGCCGTGCAGGCGGTCGGTGACGGCGACCCGGCCGGCGGTCAACAGACGGCAGCCGCGCGCCAGTTGGAGGCGGGCGAGGCCGTCGTAGGCGGCGAGGAGGGCGGGGACGGCACCGGGCGGGTCGCCCGAACCGGCGCGGCACAGGGCACGGGCCCGGCTCCGCCACAGCGCCTCCTTGGCCCGCCGCCAGTCGGTGTCGTCGCCCTCCCGGGTCCAGTCGAAGACGTACGGTCCGCCGCGCTCCTTGCGTGCGGTGCCCCGTCCGGCGGGTGGGCCCTTCGCCGATTCCTTGTCCTCCCTGGCCAGCCAGACCACGTCATGGGCGACCGTGCCGCCGGTGAGCGCGTCCGGTGGCACGGCGAAGGCCAGGTCGGGGGCGAGCAGTGAGGGGGCCTCGAAGACGGTGCGGCAGCGGCGCAGGCTGTGCCGGTCGCGCAGCACCAGCGTCAGGTCGGGGTGGGCGTCGAAGACGCGGCGGGCGCGGGTGAGGTTGGCGTGGTCCGTGAAGCGCACGGACTGGGGCAGTTGGACGATCCGACGGTCGGGGAAGTCGCGCAGGACCTGTTCGCGCAGGAGTTGGCTGTCCTCCCACAGATCACCGAGGGTGCCTCCGCCCGTCAGCATGATCGGGCCGTCCGGGAGGCAGGACGCCAGCTGCGCGGCGTCGTACGACCTCAGGTCGCAGGCGTAGCGCACCTCGGCCCCGAGCGCGTCGAGCAGGGCGCGCTGGCCGAGCCAGATCGCGCTGTCGCCGACGTTGGAGTTGAGCGGGGCGCCGATGAGCGCACAGCGGGTGCCGGCCGGGACCAGCCGGTCCAGGACGGTCAGGGCGTAGGCGACGTGGTGGGCGCAGTGGGGGACGGAGGACGGGGGCGGGGTGTACGGGGCGGGGGGCCGGGAGGGTTCGCACAGCCGGGTCGGCGGTGTGCGCGAGGGGCGCTTCGACGGGGTCCTGGCCGGCTTCTTCGGTGTCTCGTTCGCTCCGCACACCAAAAGGCGCTACCCGGACATTTCCCCACTCATTCCGAGATGACGGAAACCGGCCGCACAACGGCCGGAACACCGACAGAAGCGGGCAACTGGCTCCCGGGGGTGTCCAGTTACCCGACGCGGCACTAGCCCCCGGAGGTGTCCAGTTCGGCTTCCTCGCCCACGCCCGCGCAGTCGTACGGGTCCTTGAGCCAGCCGTCGGGCAGGACGACGCGGTTGTTGCCGGAGGTGCGGCCGCGCGGGCCGTCGGCGCCGGTGGGCCAGGGCTGGTCGAGATCCAACTCGTCGAGCCCGGCACGGAGTTCGGCGAGGGAGGAGGTGATGGCCAACCGCTTGCGCATCTCGGAGCCGACCGCGAAGCCCTTGAGGTACCAGGCGACGTGCTTGCGGAAGTCGACGACGCCCTTGGACTCGTCACCGATCCACTCGCCGAGGAGGGTGGCGTGCCGGACCATGATGTCGGCGACCTCGCGGAGCGCGGGCCGCGCGATGTCCTCCGTGCGCCCCTCGAAGGCCGCCACCAGGTCCGCGAAGAGCCACGGCCGTCCCAGGCAGCCGCGCCCGACGACGACCCCGTCGCAGCCGGTCTCGCGGACCATGCGCAACGCGTCCTGGGCGGACCAGATGTCGCCGTTGCCGAGGACCGGGATCTCGGGGACGTGTTCCTTGAGGCGGGCGATGGCGTCCCAGTCGGCCGTGCCGCCGTAGTGCTGGGCGGCGGTGCGGCCGTGCAGGGCGATCGCGGTGACGCCCTCCTCGACGGCGATCCGGCCGGCGTCGAGGTAGGTGATGTGGTCGTCGTCGATGCCCTTGCGCATCTTCATGGTGACCGGGAGGTCGCCGGCGCCGCTCACGGCCTCGCGGAGGATCGCGCGCAGCAGGTTCCGCTTGTACGGGAGGGCCGAGCCGCCACCCTTGCGGGTCACCTTGGGGACCGGGCAGCCGAAGTTGAGGTCGATGTGGTCGGCGAGGCCCTCCTCCGCGATCATGCGGACGGCCTTGCCGACGGTGACCGGGTCGACGCCGTACAGCTGGATCGAGCGCGGCTTCTCGGTCGCGTCGAAGTGGATCAGCTGCATGGTCTTCTCGTTGCGCTCGACCAGCGCCCGCGTGGTGATCATCTCGCTGACGAACAATCCCTTGCCGCCGCTGAACTCCCTGCACAGGGTGCGGAAGGGCGCGTTCGTGATGCCGGCCATCGGGGCCAGGACGACGGGCGGGGTGACGGTGTGCGGACCGATCCGCAGGGGGGCCGGAGCGAGGGACACGGGCGTGGACATTCCCCCATTGTCACGCACCCGGACGCATGCTCGCCATTCATTAGTTAGGCGCACTATTGAGTTCGGCGTACGATGGAGCGCATGCCCGAGCTCAGCCGTCGCCGCCGTCTGCTGGTGCTCGCGATCTGCTGCACGAGCCTCCTGATCGTGAGCCTGGACAACACCGTCCTGAACGTCGCCCTGCCCTCGATGCAGCGGGACCTGGACGCGAGTCTCTCCGGTCTGCAGTGGACCATCGACGCCTACACGCTGGTCCTGGCCGCGCTGCTGATGCTGGCCGGCTCCACCGCGGACCGGATCGGCCGCAAACGGGTGTTCATGGCCGGCCTGGTCGTCTTCGCGATCGGCTCCCTGCTGTGTTCCCTCGCCCCGAACCTCGAATCGCTGGTCGCCTTCCGCATGGTGCAGGCGGTCGGCGGCTCGATGCTGAACCCGGTCGCGATGTCGATCATCACCAACACGTTCACGGACCCGCGCGAGAGGGCGCGGGCGATCGGGATCTGGGGCGCGGTGGTGGGCATCTCGATGGCCGCCGGACCGATCATCGGCGGGCTCCTCGTGGAATCGGTCGGCTGGCGCTCGATCTTCTGGATCAATCTGCCGGTCGGTCTGGCAGCGCTGCTGCTGACCTGGCGGTACGTCCCCGAGTCCCGCGCCCCGAAGGCCCGCCGCCCCGACCCCGTCGGCCAGCTCCTGGTCATCGCGCTGCTCGGCTCCCTCACGTACGCGATCATCGAGGCGCCGGCCGCACCGGTCGCCGAGACCCTCGCCCTCGGCGGTGTCGCGCTCGCCGCGCTCCTCGGCCTCCTGCGCTACGAGCCCCGCCGCGCGGAACCCCTCATCGACCTGCGCTTCTTCCGTTCGGCGCCGTTCAGCGGGGCGACGGTGACCGCGGTCAGCGCGTTCGCCGCGCTCGGCGGCTTCCTGTTCCTGTCGACGCTGTACCTGCAGAACGTCCGTGGCCTGGACGCCCTGCACGCCGGCCTGTGGATGCTCCCGATGGCGCTGCTGTGCTTCGTCTGCGCGCCGGTCGCCGGACGGCTCGTCGGCAGCCGGGGCCCGCGTCTGCCCCTCCTGATCGCCGGAGTCGCGATGACCGCGAGCGGGGTGCTGTTCGCCGCGTTCGAGGCAGAGACCGAGAACGTCACCCTCGTCATCGGCTACGTCCTCTTCGGCCTCGGCTTCGGCTTCGTCAACGCGCCCATCACCAACACGGCCGTCTCCGGCATGCCACGCGCCCAGGCCGGTGTCGCCGCCGCGGTCGCCTCCACCAGCCGCCAGATCGGGCAGACGCTGGGCGTCGCGGTGATAGGCGCGGTGCTGGCCGCGGGCATTGGCTCCTCCTCATACGCCGACTCCTTCGTGGCGGCGGCCCGCCCCGCCTGGTGGATCGTCGCGGCCTGCGGCTTCGCCGTGCTCGTCCTGGGCGCCCTCACCACGGGCACCTGGGCCCGCGAGACCGCCGCCCGGACAGCGAAGCTCCTTCAGGCGCCGGAGGTTCGGGACGCGGCGGGGGTGGAGTCGGTCCGGTCGCGCGGCGCCCGGAACGACACGTGAGGTAACGCCTGGGACAACTCCTCGTGCGATCCTCCCCGTTGATGTTGGTCTTGCCGCACACTCCTCACGGACCGCGCGGGCCTCACCGACCGAACGGACCGCACGGACCGCACGACCACACGGACTTCACGGACGCGGAACCGTGAGGGTGTCGGCTGGAGACGTCATGGAGCAGATCAACACGAGCAGGGTGAGCCGCTGGGACCAGCACGGACGGCAGCACACGGTGCGCGTCCAACGCTCGGGCGTGCAGCGCACCATCAGCTGCGACACCTGCGGCTGGCGCAAGGGCGCGCAGTTCCTGCCGTGGCTGAAGGCCGAGGAACACCTCGCCGAGGCCCATCAGGCGACGGTTGACCCGACGGAGCCCTGACCGCCCCCGGCGCTCAGGCCCGCTCGTCGAGCGCCTCGGCGACCCGCTCCATCACCCGCCGCCAGTGCGCCCGTTGACGTTCCCGCTCCTCGGGGCCCGCCATGCGCTCCTGGTGGAAGACGAGCACGGACCTGCCGCCGCCGGCCGCCGAGACGGCGACCTGGACGGTCGTGTCGCCGTACGTCACACGGATGCGGTCACCGGGCCGGTAGCCGCGCACCTCGCCGGCGATCCCCTCGTCGGTCTCGTACGGGGTGCCGGGCTCGTCGGTGAGCCGCGCCCCGGCCCCGAGCCACAGCTCGAGACCGCGCGGCCCGCTGATGAACTCCCATACGGTGGCGGGTGATTGGGGCAGGGTGCGGGAGACCCCGACCTGCCATCCGGCGTCCTTGGTGAGTCCGGTGGATCGAGCGGACATGGGGATCACCCTTTCTCTGGGACTTCTGCTCGGCTGCCCGGCCAGTCACCGCCCGACTGCTCGACCGGTTCGGCACCGGAGCGGCGTACCCGATGGGCCCGGACCTTGTGGCGGTTGCCGCAGTGCTCCATCGAGCACCAGCGGCGGCGGCCGGGGCGCGAGGTGTCGACGTAGAGGAGGTAGCAGCGGTCGCCGGCGCACATCCGGATCCGCTGTGCGTACGGCCCGGTGAGGAGGTCGACGGCGTCGCGGGCGACCGTGGACAACAGCTGCGCGCCGGTGGCCGGTCCGTCGGCCCAGCGGCGGGAGCCGTCCGCGCCGATGGCGGGGGCGAGCGGCGGACGGGCGGCCGCCTCGTTGACGAGGTCGAGGTCGGCGGCGTCCGCCAGCGCTATGCCGAGCTCGGGGAGGCCGCCGCCGCAGACCCGGGAGACGACCGTGCGGGCCAGTGCGTCCCGCAGACGCCGGGCGTACGCGACGTCGTCGTCCGTGATGCGCAGGGCGGGGGGTGTGGGGCTGAGCCGGGACTGATCGGCCCAGCGGGCCAGGTCCTCGGGGGTGTGCAGCACCTCGTGACGGATCAGGGCGCCGGGGCCGCCGGTGACGAGCAGCTCCAGGCAGAGGGCGCCCGGATCGAACCGGTAGACGTGCCCCGAGTACGACCGGAGGCGGATGCCCGACACTCCCGACACCCCCTTCTGAGCCGATGCCCTGGACGACGAACCCATGTAACCAATATAACCGGTTACATGACTGCCGCACTGAACTGGAAACTGGTCATCGACACGCGGGACGCCCAGCCCCTGGCCGACTTCTGGGCCGCGGCGCTCGGCTACGAGGTGGAGGACCCGAGCACCCTGATCACGCACCTCCTCTCCACGGGCGACCTCCCGGAGGCCGCCGTGGCCGAGCACAACGGCCACCGCGTCTTCCGCGGATACGCCGCCGTCCGCCATCCCGACGACCCGTACGACCCCTTCACCGGCATCGGCAAGGGCCGCCGCCTCCTCTTCCAGGACGTCCCCGAACCCAAGACGGTCAAGAACCGCCTCCACATCGACGTCCACGCGGGCCCCGACGGCCTGGAGGCCCTGGCCACCCGTCTGGAGACCCTGGGCGCCACCCGCGTCGAGGAGTTCGACCGGGGCCCGGCGGGCCACTGGTGGCTGATGCGCGACCCGGAGGGCAACGAGTTCTGCGTGGCGTAGCCCGCGACGCGGGCACGGCGCCCCGGCGGGACGACGGCGTCAGCGGGTGCGCAGGCCGCGCACCACCAGCTCCACGACCGCCTCGAACTGGGCCTCGATGTCCGGCTGTCGCCAGGCGGGGGCGTAGGCGGGGTCGTGGAAGCGGGCCGTGGCGTGGAAGACGGCCCGGGCGGTGGCGGCCGGGTCGGTGGCGGCGAACTCCCCGGAGTCCACACCGGTGCGGACGATCTGGGTCAACTGGTCCGTCAGGTCGGCGATATGGGCGCCGACGACCTCGCCGTTCTCCTCCGTGAGGACCTGGTACGTGGCGAACAGCTCCGGGTCGTCGCCCGCCTTGCGGCGCTTGGCCTCGAAGAGCGCGGCCAGCCAGGCGCGCAGCAGGTCCTCCGGACCGTGGTCCTCGGCGGCGAGGGCGGTCAGGTCGGCCGTCGTACGGTCCAGCCAGCGCTTGGTCACCGCCCCCCGCAGCACCGCCTTCGTCCGGAAGTGGCGGTAGACGCTGCCGTGGCTGACGCCGAGCGCGCGGGCCACGTCGACCACGGTGGCCTTGGCGGGCCCGTGGCGGCGCAGGACCTCCTCGGTCGCTTCGAGGATGCGCTCGGCGGTCAGGGTCTCGGAGGTCGGCGACATGGGGGAACCGTACCCGGCGGGCGGATCAGTGCTCGCTGTCGAGGTGTGCCATCTGGGCGGCGGGGTAGCGTTCGCCGGCCGCCGCGTCGGCCGGCACGGCGTCCTCGATCGCCGCGAGGTCGGCCGCGTCCAGGGTCACCTCCAGCGCGCCCAGCGCCTCCGCGAGACGGTCCCGGCGGCGGGCCCCGACGAGCGGGACGATGTCCTCCCCGCGCGAGAGCACCCAGGCGATCGCGATCTGGGCGACGGACGCCCCCTTCTGTTCGGCGATCTTCCGCAGGGCCTCGACCAGGTCCAGGTTGTGCCGGAGGTTCTCGCCCTGGAAACGGGGTGACAAGGCCCGGAAGTCGCCCGGCGCCAGCTGCCGGTCGCGGGTGAAGTGGCCGGAGATCAGCCCACGGGACAGGACGCCGTACGCCGTGACCGCGATGCCCAGTTCGCGCGTGGTCGGCAGGATCTCCCGCTCGATGCCGCGCGAGATGAGGGAGTACTCGATCTGGAGGTCCGCGATCGGGGCCGTGGCGGCGGCGCGACGGATCGTCTCCGCGCCCACCTCGCTCAGGCCGATGTGGCGGACGTACCCCTTCTCGACGAGTTCCGCGATGGCGCCGACCGTCTCCTCGATCGGCACGTCGGGGTCGACGCGCGCGATCCGGTAGACGTCGATGTGGTCGGTGCCGAGGCGCTGGAGGGAGTACGCGGCGAAGTTCCGCACCGCCGCCGGGCGGCCGTCGTATCCGGACCAACCCTCGTCCGGGTCACGCAGCGCTCCGAACTTGACGCTGATCAGCGCCTGCTCGCGGTGGGCCGCGGGCGCGGCGCGCAGGGCTTCGCCGATGAGCAGTTCGTTGTGGCCCATTCCGTAGAAGTCGCCCGTGTCCAGCAGGGTGACCCCGGCTTCGAGGGCCGCGTGGATCGTCGCGACGGACTCGGCCCGGTCGGCGTCGCCGTACAGCGCGGACATGCCCATGCAGCCGAGGCCGAGGGCCGAGACCTGGGGGCCGGTGGATCCGAGGGTGCGGGTCTGCGGTGTCGTCGTCATGCCTCCACGATGACATGACAGCTGACAGATTTCAATATCTGTCAGCTGTCATGTGTCATCTGTCAGCCGTTCTTCCGTTCTCTCCCTGCCCTCGTGGCCCTCGTGTCCGTCAGCCCTGTCGCAGCGGTATAGCCAGGTCCACGACCTGGCGGCCCTTCGGGAAGGCTCCCGCCGAACTCGCCTTCCCCGTCAGCAGGTTGACGGTGAACAGCCGCGCCCCCGTCACCGCGTACCCGGCGTTCACCCCGCTTCCCGCCGAGCTGTAGATGTCGAATCCGCTGTTCAGCGGGGCGTCGACGCCGAGCTTGCCCGTGGGGGCGAGGTTGCCCGCGTTGGCCGGGGACTGGACGGAGACCTGGTCCTGGGCGGTGTCCAGGTCGAACAGGGTGGTCGCGGTGGCGGTGTCGAGGTCGTTGTTCGTGTACGCCGCCCCGGTCACCCCGCGCGCGGTGACGCCGGCCGTGGCGGGCGGGACCGGCGGGTTGGTGAGGGTGCCGTCGACGGCCGTGGTACCGGCGGCCGGGGCGCCCTGGGGGTCGTCGAGGTTGTGGCGGAGGTTCTGGCCGGTGTCGCTGATCACCCGCAGGCGGTTGGCGGCGGGGTTGAAGTCGACGCCGTACGCCGTGCCCTGGAGGGCGACGGTGAGCTGGGAGACCTTGGTGGCCTTGGCGCCCACCTCGCGGAGGGTGTAGACCCCACCCTTGTCGCCGACGCCGTACAGCTTGTTGTTCTGGACGCGGTAGTCGATGCCGACGAGCCTGGTGTCGCCCTTGAGGCCGCGGACCCTGCCGAGCGGGACGGCGGCGCCGGGCTTGTCGACGCGGAAGACCACGAGCCGCTGGTCGGCGGTGAGACCGACGGCCTTCAGCCCGCCGGGCACCTTCACCCCGCCGCCGAGGAACCCGCCCTTGGACTCGATGCCGGTCCCGCTCCCGGTGCCGGTCCCCGTGCCGGTGGAGTCGCTCGCCGAGACCCCCTTCGACACCGACGACCCGCCCGAGGCCCCGGATCCGCCCAGTGCCCCGGTTCCGACGGCACCGACCGTGCCGATCGCCACCGCCATGGTCAGTACGCCGATGACCGCTTGCTTGCGCATGAACGCCCCCGTGAAGATGCGCGGCCCGCCCTCTGCGGGCCGTGTGCCTCTCCTTCGGAACCGGCGGGGGGTCCGGATTGGTGGGTCGTAGGAGAAATTTCCTCGGAACTACGGAAGTTCCCCCTGGCGCTCCGTTGGACACCATTCATCCGCTCTCGGAGAATTCGAGGTGTCTGCTGTCGGCCGTGTCATCGGCCGCGCAGCCCTCAGGAGGGCGTATGACCATCCGTATCGCCACCTTCAACGCCGAGAACCTCTTCCGCCGGCCGACCGTGTTCGGTCTCGACGACGACGAACGGCGCAAGGAGATCCTGGACGACTTCAACGAACTGGTCGGCCTCCTCGACAAGGAGATCTACCAGGACGCGGACAAGGAGCGGATCGCCGAGCTGATCGTGAGGCACGACGCGCACGACTGGCAGGCGGGCGACCGCAGGCCGTTCTTCGTCAACCAGCCCCGGGGTGGCGCCAAGCTCTACACGGTCCCCCAGTCGGGCAGCCCCGCCATCAAGATCGTCGCCAAGGGCCGCCCCGCGTGGTCGGGTTGGGCCGAGCTGCTGCGGGACGACATCAGATGGGAGGCGGTGGAGAACACCGCCCGGGTGATGGCCGAGGTGAACGCGGACATCCTGCTCACGGTCGAGGTCGAGGACCGGCTCACCCTGGACCGCTTCAACTCCCAGGTGCTGGGCGGCGCGGTGGGAGGCACCGCGTATCCGTTCAACCTGCTCGTCGACGGCAACGACAGCCGCGGCATCGACATCGGCATCCTCAGCCGGTTCCCGATCACGTCCGTGCGGTCGCACATCTTCGATCTCGGCGCGAACGGCCGACCGGTGTTCAGCCGGGACTGCCCCGAGTTCCAGATCGAGGTCGCCGGCGAACCGCTGTGGATCCTCGGCAACCACTTCAAGAGCAAGGGCTTCGGCAGGGCCTCCGAGAACGACAGACGCCGCAAGGCGCAGGCCGAGCGGGTCAGGGAGATCTACGAGGCGGCGCTCGCACGCTCCTCACGGGTCGTCGTGGCCGGCGACCTCAACGACTCCCTCGCGAGTCCCCCCATCAGGCTCCTCCTCGACGCGGGCCTGCGCGAGGCCATGACCCACGACAGCTACGGCACCCAGCCCCCGGGCACCCACGGCACCGGCAAGCGCGACGAGCAGAAGCTCGACTACCTCATGTTCAGCCCGGAGTTGTGGGACCGGGTCACGCACGTGGGCGTGGAGCGCCGTGGCATATGGGCCCCGAGGACCTTCGCGTCCTTCGCCACGGTCACCTCCAAGGTCGACCAGGCCTCGGACCACGCGGCCCTCTTCGCCGACCTGGACCTGTGAGAACGCCCGGTTCCCCGCACCCCGAGGGGCCGAAGGCCCCCAAGGGGCGCGGGGAACCGGGCGACCGGCCACGGACGAGCCGCGGCCGATCACTCACACGAGCGGGACGGACGCTCAGGCGCCCACGAGGCGAGCGGCGAGGTAGCCCTCGATCTGGTCCAGGGACACCCGCTCCTGCTTCATGGAGTCGCGCTCGCGCACGGTCACCGCGTTGTCGTCGAGCGTGTCGAAGTCCACCGTGACGCAGTACGGCGTACCGATCTCGTCCTGGCGGCGGTAACGGCGCCCGATCGCGCCCGCGTCGTCGAACTCGATGTTCCAGTTCTGCCGCAGCGCCGACGCGAGGCCCTTCGCCTTCGGGGACAGGTCGGGGTTGCGGGACAGCGGGAGGACCGCCACCTTCACCGGGGCGAGACGGTGGTCGAGGCGCAGCACCGTCCGCTTCTCCAGCTTGCCCTTGGCGTTGGGCGCCTCGTCCTCGGTGTACGCGTCGAGGAGGAACGCCAGCATCGTGCGGCCGACACCGGCCGCCGGCTCGATGACGTACGGCGTGTAGCGCTCGCTCGCCTCCTGGTCGTAGTACGACAGGTCCTGGCCGGAGGCCTTGGAGTGCGCGCCGAGGTCGTAGTCGGTGCGGTTGGCGACGCCCTCCAGCTCACCCCACTCGCTGCCGCCGAACTGGAAGCGGTACTCGATGTCGGCGGTGCGCTTGGAGTAGTGGGACAGCTTCTCCTGCGGGTGCTCGAACCAGCGCATGTTCTCCTCGCGCAGACCCAGGCCGGTGTACCAGTTCCACCGCTCCTGCATCCAGTACTCCTGCCACTTCTCGTCCTCGCCCGGCTTGACGAAGAACTCCATCTCCATCTGCTCGAACTCGCGGGTGCGGAAGATGAAGTTGCCGGGCGTGATCTCGTTGCGGAAGGACTTGCCCATCTGCGCGATGCCGAACGGCGGCTTGCGGCGCGAAGTGGTCTGCACCTGGGCGAAGTTGGTGAAGATGCCCTGGGCGGTCTCGGGGCGCAGGTAGGCGATGGAGCCGGTGTCCTGGGTGGGACCGAGGTGGGTGGAGAGCAGACCCGAGAACTGCTTGGGCTCGGTGAACTGGCCCTTGTTGCCACAGTTGGGGCAGTTGATGTCGGCCAGGCCGTTCGCCGGGGCGTGGCCCTTCTTCTCCTCGTACGCCTCTTCCAGGTGGTCCGCGCGGTAGCGCTTGTGGCACGCGGTGCACTCAGTGAGCGGGTCGGAGAAGGTGGCGACGTGACCGGAGGCGACCCAGACCTCGGAGGCCAGGATGACGGACGAGTCGATACCGACGACGTCCTCGCGCGACGTCACCATGTAGCGCCACCACTGACGCTTGATGTTCTCCTTGAGCTCGACACCCAGCGGTCCGTAGTCCCAGGCGGCACGCTGGCCGCCGTAGATCTCGCTGCACGGGAATACGAAGCCACGGCGCTTGCTCAGGCTGACGATGGTGTCGATCTTGTCGGCGGCCACGGTGCTCTCTTCATTACGACGACGGGCGACGAAGCGATGCGCTCCTGGAGGAAGCGGACGCGCTTCAGAGCGAATGCTTCAGGTTACCGGCGGGGCGTGCCCTCGGATCAAATCGGTTCGGAGAAGGAGACGGTCGAGAGCCGGACAAAGGCCTTACCAAGGGCTTACCACCTGCCTTGTTGACAATCGTTTCCAGACAAGATGAAAATGACTGTCATGAACGTAGTACGACGACGACTTCTGATACCCGCGGCGGCGACCGCGGCCGCCGCCCTCGGCCTCACCACTCTCACCGCATGCGGTGGCGACAGCGCCGCCGCGGGCAACACCGACAAGTTCGACGTCGTCGCGTCGTTCTACCCGATGGCCTTCCTCGCCGAGCAGATCGGCGGGAAGCACGTGAACGTCACCAGTCTGACCCAGCCGGGCCAGGAGCCGCACGACCTGGAGATCAGCGCCAAGCAGACGGCCGCGCTCCAGGAGTCGGACGCCGTGCTGTACCTCAAGGGCCTGCAGCCCTCCGTCGACGAGGCGGTCGAGCAGTCCGGCCACGAGACGAAGATCGACGCCGCCACGCTGACCAGCATGGAGGAGCACGGCAACGAGGTCGGCGGCCACGCGGCCGAGCACGACGACGAGCACGACCACGAGGAAGAGGGCGGCAAGGACCCGCACATCTGGCTCGACCCCGTGAAGTACGCCGAGGTCGCCAAGGGTGTCGGCGCCGCCTTCGAGAAGGCCGACCCGGACCACGCGGACACCTACAAGACCAACACCGAGGCCCTGGTCGAGAAGCTGGGGGCGCTGAACGACCAGTTCACGAACGGTCTGAAGAACACCGACACCAAGGTCTTCATCACCACCCACGCCGCCTTCGGCTACCTCGCCGAGCGCTACGGCCTCACCGAGGAGGCCATCTCCGGTCTCGACCCCGAGTCCGAGCCGAGTGCCGCCCGGGTCAAGGAACTTGAGAAGATGGCGAAGGCCGACGGTGTGACCACGGTGTTCTACGAGACACTGGTCAGCGACAAGACCGCGAAGACCATCGCCGCCGACGCGGACCTCAAGACCGACGTCCTCGACCCGATCGAGGGCATCACCGACAAGTCCCGCGGCACGAACTACTTCGCGGTCCAGGAAGCCAACCTCAAGGCCCTCCAGGCGGCCCTGGGAGCCAAGTGACCTTGTTGATCATCCGGAGGCAGCAGGCATGACCGAGCCCGTCATCTCGTTGCGCGGCGTCCGCGCCGAACTGGGCTCGCGCACCGTGCTGCGCGGCATCGACCTCACCGTGCACCGCGGTGAGGTCGTCGCGCTGCTCGGCGCCAACGGCTCCGGGAAGTCCACCGCCGTACGCACGGTGATCGGGCAGGTGCCGGTCAGTGACGGCGAGATCGAGCTGTTCGGGACCCCCCGTCGCCGCTTCCGCGAATGGCGGCGCCTCGGGTACGTGCCGCAGCGCACCACGGCGGCGGGCGGTGTCCCGGCGACGGTGACGGAGATCGTGACCTCGGGCCGGCTCTCCCGCACCCGCCTCGGCATCCTCCGCAAGGCCGACCGCGAGGCGGTCCGGCACGCCCTGGACATGGTCGGCATGGCGGACCGCGCCAAGGACTCGGTGAACGCCCTCTCCGGCGGTCAGCACCAGCGCGTGCTGATCGCCCGCGCCCTCGCCTGCGAACCCGAACTGCTGATCATGGACGAGCCCATGGCGGGCGTCGACCTGGCCAGCCAGGAGGTGCTGGCCGCGACGCTGCGCGAGCAGGTCGCGAAGGGCACGACCGTGCTGCTCGTCCTCCATGAACTCGGCCCGCTGGAGCCGCTGATCGACCGCGCGGTCGTCCTCCGCGACGGCTGTGTCACCCACGACGGCCCGCCCCCGAAGGCGGTCGGCCAGCACGCGCTGCCCGGCCACGACCACGTCCACCCGCACGCGGCACCGGGCGCCGAGCCCGTCCGTACGGGCCTGCTGAGCTGAGACGGCACCCACGATGGAATTCCTCGACTACGCCTTCATGCAGCGGGCCCTGCTCGCCGCCGTCCTCGTCGGCATCACCGCGCCGGCGATCGGCATCTACCTCGTCCAGCGCCGTCAGGCCCTCATGGGCGACGGCATCGGCCATGTCGCGATGACCGGCGTCGGCCTCGGCTTCATGCTCTCGTGGTCCCCGGTGTGGATGGCGACGCTGGTGTCCGTCGTGGGCGCCGTGCTGATGGAGCTGATCCGCTGGTACGGCAGGACACGCGGCGACATCGCGCTCGCCATGCTCTTCTACGGCGGCATGGCCGGCGGTGTGATGCTCATCAACCTCGCGCCCGGCGGGACCAACGCCAATCTGATGTCGTTCCTCTTCGGCTCGCTGTCGACCGTGTCGCAGGAGGACATCACCGCGATCTGCGTGCTCGCCGCGTTCGTGATCGTGATGACGCTGGCGCTGCGCCGGCAGCTGTTCGCCGTCAGCCAGGACGAGGAGTTCGCCCGGGTCACCGGCCTGCCGGTGCGGGCGCTGAACCTGCTGACGGCGGTCACGGCGGCGGTGACCGTGACGGTCGCCATGCGCGTCGTCGGGCTGCTGCTGGTGTCCGCGCTGATGGTCGTCCCCGTCGCCGCCGCGCAGCAGCTCACCCGCAGTTTCGCGGCGACCTTCGCGATCGCGGTGGCCCTCGGTGTGTCCGTGACGGTCGGCGGCACGGTCACCTCGTACTACCAGGACGTGCCGCCCGGCGCGACGATCGTGCTACTCGCCATCGCCGCGTTCATGGTGCTGACCGCGCTGGCGACCCCGCTGGCCAGACGCCGTGCGCGGGCCCTGGAGGCCACCGTCGCGGACCCGGCGGAGTGCGCGGTCCCGAAGACCCGGGAGGCCGTCGGGACGGGGGGCGCGAAGGACACCGTCCCGGCCGCGCGGGGCCCCGTCGAAGGGTCCACCGGGTGACCGGCGGCTGAACGAGGTCGGCGGGGGCTGGCATGATGGCCCCCGCAAGACCGCTACGTGAGGAGGCAACGGTGACGACCGCCGGACCTGTACGAGGTCGTTCCACCCGGCAGCGGGCGGCCGTGGCCGCGGCACTGGACGAGGTCGACGAGTTCCGCAGCGCGCAGGAACTCCACGACATGCTCAAGCACAAGGGCGACTCGGTCGGGCTCACCACCGTGTACCGCACGTTGCAGTCCCTCGCCGACGCGGGCGAGGTCGATGTCCTGCGCACCTCCGACGGCGAGTCCGTGTACCGCCGCTGCTCGACCGGCGATCACCACCACCACCTGGTCTGCCGGATCTGCGGCAAGGCCGTGGAGGTGGAGGGCCCGGCGGTCGAGAAGTGGGCCGACGCGATCGCCGCGGAACACGGCTTCGTGAACGTCGCCCACACGGTGGAGATCTTCGGCACCTGCGCGGAGTGCGCGGCGAAGACGTCGTAGCCCCGACCCGGAAGGGTCCGTCCTAGAGCCGGGTCAGGCCCTCGCGGGCGAGGACGGCGCGGAGCCGGTCGGCGTCGGCGGGGGTCGCCAGGCCGCGCTTCGGCAGCACGGTGAGGCGGGGCGCGTGGGCGCCGCTGAGGAGAACGAAGGTGTGCGGGGTCTCCGCGTACCGGGACACCTGGGACCAGCGGGCCGGGCGCTCCGTGCCGTGGTCGTGCGCGACCGTCACGCCCCACGGGTCCAACACGGCGCGGTGCAGCCCCAGGGCCGCCGCCCGCCGGTGCAGGAGACGTGCCTGGAGCCGGGGCAGCAGGACGAGGGCGCCGACCGCCGCCCCCGGCATCACGAACGCCCGCGCGTCGGGCGGGACGCCCAGCGCGAGCGCCACGACCGTGACGAACAGGCCCGCCCCGGCGGAGAACAGCAGCAGCCCCTGCCCCCACCGGCCGGCGGCCGAGGCGCGCGCGGACACGCGCACCGCCTCGCGGAAGTCACCGACCGCCGCCCGGTACACCAGCTCGACGTTCTCCCCCTCGGCCTGCGCCAACGGTCAGCCCTCCGTCCGGCCCTCCATCGCGAGCAGTTCCTCGTTCGGGATGGCGCCGCCGAAGCGGCGGTCGCGGGAGGCGAACTCCAGGCAGGCCCGCCACAGGTCACGGCGGTCGAAGTCGGGCCACAGCACGTCCTGGAAGACCATCTCGGCGTACGCGCTCTGCCAGAGCAGGTAGTTGGAGGTGCGCTGCTCGCCGCTGGGGCGCAGGAAGAGGTCGACGTCCGGCATGTCCGGGTAGTAGAGGTACTTCGCGAACGTCTTCTCGGTGACCTTGGAGGGGTCGAGACGGCCCGCGCGGATGTCCTCGGCGAGGGCCTGGGCCGCGTCGGCGATCTCGGCCCGGCCGCCGTAGTTCATGCAGAAGTACAGCGTCAGCAGGTCGTTGTCCTTGGTCTGCTCCTGGGCGACCTGGAGTTCCTTGGCGACCGACTTCCACAGCTTCGGCATCCGGCCCACCCAGCGGACCCGGATGCCGAGTTCGTCGAGCTGGTCGCGGGTCTTGCGGATGAAGTCGCGGTTGAAGTTCATGAGGAAGCGGACCTCGTCGGGCGAACGCTTCCAGTTCTCGGTGGAGAAGGCGTAGAGGGAGATGTTGCGGACGCCGATCTCCAGGGAGCCCTGCAGCACGTCGAGCACACGCTCGGCACCCACCTTGTGGCCCTCGGTGCGCGGCAGCCCGCGCTCCTTGGCCCAGCGGCCGTTGCCGTCCATGACGATCGCCACGTGCTCGGGGACCAGCTCGCCGGGGAGCTTGGGCGCGCGGGCGCCGGACGGGTGCGGCGTCGGCGCCTTGTACTCGCGGCGCTGACGCCCGAGGAACCCGCGTACCACCATGTGCTTCTCGTCTCCTCTGTGGTGCTGGTGGGTCGGTCGTGCCTACGACTTCTCCACGTACCGAAGGGAGCGCAGCCCGCGCTCCAGATGCCAGTGCAGGTAGGCGGACACCAGTCCGCTGCCCTCCCGGACGTGCCGCGGCTCGGTCGCGTCCGCGGTCTCCCAGTCTCCCGTAAGGAGCGCGGCGAGCAGTTCCAGCGTCTGTGGCGAGGGTACGACGCTGCCGGGCACCCGGCAGTCCACGCAGACGGAGCCCCCGGAGGCGACGGAGAAGAACCGGTTCGGTCCGGGCATGCCGCACTTGGCGCAGTCGCTGAAGGTGGGGGCGTAGCCGTTGACGGCGAGGGAGCGCAGGAGGAAGGCGTCGAGGACGAGGTGCGGGGCGTGCTCGCCGCGGGCGAGGGTGCGCAGCCCACCGACGAGCAGCAGGTACTGCTGCACGGCGGGCTCGCCCTCGTGGTCCGTGAACCGCTCCGCCGTCTCCAGCATGGCCGTCCCGGCGGTGTAGCGGGCGTAGTCGGTCACGATGCCGCCGCCGTACGGAGCGATGGTCTCGCTCTGGGTGCACAGCGGCAGCCCGCGTCCGATCAACTCGCTGCCCCGCGCGAAGAACTGCACGTCCACGTGGGAGAAGGGTTCGAGCCGCGCCCCGAACTTCGACTTCGTCCGCCGCACCCCCCGCGCCACGGCCCGCACCCGCCCGTGCCCCCGCGTGAGCAGCGTGATGATCCGGTCCGCTTCACCCAGTTTCTGGGTGCGCAGGACGACGCCGTCGTCGCGGAAAAGACTCATCGCACGCCCCCGGGGGTCTCCTGCTGGGGGTACGGGGGTCGTCCCCCGGGAGACCACAGCATGATCCGGTCCGCTTCACCCGGTTTCTGGGTGCGCAGGACGACGCCGTCGTCGCGGAACAGGCTCATGCCGCCCATTCTCGCCTACGGCGGGTCCTCGGCGGGACCTCGGTCCACGGTCACCCCTTCAAGGGACCTCGCCCCGGCTGCGGGCGTTCTCGTAGGCGGTCGCGGCGCGCAGTCGTTCTATGGTCGTGGCGGCCCGTACGACGTCGGGGGCACAGTCCCACTCCCTCCCCCCGCCGACCGGCCGCAGCTGTACGTAGGGCCCCTCGTGACCCATGACGCGACCGACCTTCCCGGTGCGGGTGTCGACCGCGTAGGTGCCGATCGCCGGCTTCTTCCCGTTACCGCTCACCGCAGGGCCGCCGCCGAGATGCCCGGTGACGACAGAACAATTCCCGCCCTTTCGGCCGTCCGCCGCAATTCCTCCACCGATTCCTCCGCCTCTTCGACGCGCCCGCCGAGTGCCGTCCCCCGAGCCCTTCTCCAACTGCCTTCACGGTGCTCCCCCACCCCATCCAATTTCACTCTTCGCATCTCTTCGATGACCTTCTGTGTCTAAACTCGGCCGGAGTCTGTCCCGCACAACTTCGAGTCGGCACAGAAGCGTTGAGCCTTGACCGTTGAGCCCGGGCGGATCTGTATACGAATGCCGCGGCCCGCGACCGCGCCCCGGGCCGTACCGCCCGTGCGCCCCCGTGCGGCCCGCACGACAGCGGGCCGGTTCTCACAGCATCGTCACAGGTGGTCCTCATGCGCGAGGGGAATCTCCGCGTTGTCCACCTAAGATTCCCTTTGGTTGCCCCGTTTTCCGACAACTCAGCGGCGCATCACGCGTCATGGGAAACCACTCGCCGTACATGAGCGTCGAACGTTGCGTGAACAACCGCTGGCCCGGCGGTCCGACAGCACGGAAGATGGGGACCCGTGGAGCTGGAATTCCGACTGCTCGGCCCGGTCGAGGCATGGCACGGTGACAGACCCCTGCGGCTGGGCGGCCCGAAACCGCGCGCGCTGCTGGCCGTACTGCTGCTGCGGGCCGGGCAGGTGGTGCCCGCCGACGCGCTGGTGGACGTGATCTGGGGGGACGACCCCCCGGACACCGCGCGGGCGCTGGTGCAGACGTATGTGTCGGCCCTGCGCCGGGCGCTGCCGCCCGAGGCGGCGGAGACGATCGAGACCAGGCCACCGGGATACGTGATGCGGCCCGGGGTCGGCCGGGTCGATCTGGCGGAGTTCGAGGCACGCACGGCCGACGGACGGCGGGCCGCCGCCGAGGGCGACCACACGCAGGCCGCCCGGCTGCTGCGTCAGGCGCTGGAGCTGTGGCGCGGCCCGGCGCTCGGCGGGGTCGGAGAGGCGCTGCGGGGTGAGGCCGGGCGGCTGGAGGAGGCGCGGCAGGCGGCCCTGGAGGAACGCATCGCCGCCGAGCTGGAGACCGGCGGGCACGAGGCGGAACTGGTCACCGAGCTGACCGCGCTGGTGCGGGCGCATCCGGCGCGGGAGCGGCCGCGCGGGCAGCTGATGCTGGGCCTCTACCGGCTCGGGCGGCAGGCCGAGGCGCTGGCCGTCTACGCGGAGGGGCGGGCCGTGCTCGCCGAGGAGCTGGGGCTCGACCCGGGCCCGGAGCTGAACCGCCTGTACGAGGCCATCCTGCGGGCCGACCCCGCCCTGCTCGCCGCCACGACGCCCCCCGCCGCGGCTCAGGGACCCGGCGCGGCGGCCCCGTCCCGGCCCGTGTCGCTCCTGCCGCCCGCCATCGGCGACTTCACCGGCCGGGAGAAGGAACTGGCGCGGGTCGTCGAGGGGCTGACCGGCGTGCGGGAGGCGATGCCCGTCGTCGTGGTCTCGGGGGCCGCCGGAGTCGGCAAGTCCGCGCTCGCCGTGCAGGCCGCGCACCGGGTCGCCGACCACTACCCCGACGGTCAGCTCTACGCCGAACTGCACGGCTTCAGCGAGCCCGTACCGCCCGCCGAGGTCCTGGGCCGGCTGCTGCGGGCGCTGGGCGCCGACCCGCCGGAGGACACGGCCGAGCGCGGCGACCTGTTCCGCAGTCTGGTCGCCGGGCGCCGGATCCTGCTGGTCCTCGACGACGCGGGCGGTGAGGCCCAGGTGCGGCCGCTGCTGCCGGGCAGCGCCAGCTGCGGGGTCCTGGTGACCTCACGGGCCCGGCTCGGCGGGCTCGTCGGGGCCCGGCGCACCGACCTGGACGTCCTGGACGACGCCCGCGGCCTCGAACTGCTCACCAGGGTCACCGGCCCCGATCGCACCCCGGACGACCCGCGCGAACGGGCCGCGGCCCGCCGGATCGTCGAGCTGTGCGGCGGACTGCCGCTGGCCCTGCGGATCGCCGGCGCCCGACTGGCCACCCGACGGCACTGGACGCCCAGCGTGCTCGCCGAGCGCCTCGCCGACGAACACCGACGCCTCGACGAGCTGTCCGTGGGCGACCTGGAGGTCCGGGCCGGTCTCGGCCTCAGCTACCAGGCCCTCGACGAGTGCTCCCGGCGCGTCCTGCGCCGTATCGCCACGCTCGGCCCGGCCGACGTCGCCGTGTGGGCGGTCGCCGCGCTCTCCGGCACCTCGGAGGACGAGGCCGAGGAGACCCTCGAACGCCTCCTGGACGCCCAGTTGATCACCTGCCCGGGCCGGGACCAGGTGGGCCAGCCCCGCTACCGCCTGCACGACCTGGTCCGCGTCTACGCCGCCGAACGCGCCGAGGCCGAGGACCCCGCCGACGACCGCACGGCGGCGGTGGGCAGGGCCCTGTCGGCGGGCCTGTGGCTGATGGACCGGGTGACGGAGAAGTCCCCGTCGGGTGCGGTGATCTTGAGGCAGGGGTTCACCTCGAAGGAACGCGGGGAACTGCGCGGCCGGCCCCCCGCGACCGGCGACCGCGAACCGGCCGAATCCCCCTCCCCCGTAGGCGCACACACCACCCACCGCGCCCTCACCGACCCCTTCGCCTGGTTCGACGCGGAAGCCGACGCCCTCACCACCGCGGTCGAACGGGCGGCGGCCATGGGCCTGCACACCCTCGCCTGCGAAGCGGCGGCGGCCCTGTGCTCCTCCTCGTTCGCCATCAAGAACCGCTTCGACGCCTGGTGGCGCAGCCACGACGCCGCCCTCGCTGCGGCGCGCCGCGCCGAGGACCGCTCGGGCGAGGCCCTGCTGATCATCGGCCTCGGGCAGCTCCGCTACGAGCAGGACCGCATCGCCGAGTCCCAGGAGTACTTCCGCACCGCCGAGCGCATCTGCACCGAACTCGGCGACGTACGCGGCCGGTCCGCGGCCCTCGCCGGCCTCGGCAGCGCCTGCCGCGAGGTCGGCGAACTCCGGGAGGCGGAAAGGGCGTTGACCGACGCCGCCGACGGCTTCCGGCGGGTCGGTGACGACACCGGCGTCGGGGTCGCCTGCCGGTACGGCGGTTCCGTACGCCTGGAACTCGGCGACCAGGAAGGCGCGTTCCCGCTGCTCGACGAGTCACTGCGGGCCTACCGACGGCTCGGCAGCCGACGCGGCGAGGCGCTGGCGCTGCGCACGCTCAGCCTGGTGCACCGCTCGCTCGGCGCGTACGAGGAGGCCGCGCGCGTGGCCGAGGAGGCTCTGGAGATCCTGCGCGACCTCGGCGACCCGCACATGGCGGCGTACGCCCTGCGGGCCCGTGCCAAGGCCCGGCTGCGGCTGGGGCACGTCCGGGAGGCGGAGACGGAACTGCACGAGATCCTGGAGGTCTGCCGGACCCACGAGGACCGCTTCGGCGAGGCCCTGACGCTGCGCACGCTCGGCGAGTGCGCGCTGGCCGACGACCGGCTGACGGACGCGGAGGGGCTGCTGACCGCCTCCGCCTCGCTCTGGGGCGTCCTCGCCCTGCCCCTGCCCCGGGCCCGCGCCCTGCGCAATCTGTCCGTGGTCCGGGCCGCGCTCGGGGATCGGGCCGGGGCCCAGGCGCTGCGGGCCGAGGCCATGGCGGTGTTCGACGCCTGCGAGGCACGCGAACGGCACGAGCCATGGCCGTGGGTGCGGTCTCCCTGACGCGGGACAGCGGAACGCCGAGCGGGCCGCCGGGCGTCGGTGCGCTTCCGGTAGGGGACCGGCCGGGGCGGCAGGCCGATGTCGCCCCAGGGGGCCTTGCCGGAGGAGGAGCCCCAGCCGCCGTGGGGGATCTGGACGCGATCGGCGCGGGGTCCTTGTCCTGGCTGGTGATCTGCGGGACCGCAGTAGTGCGGCCGTTCGTCGGCGGACTCCCGGAACGGCGCCGACGCGTGCCAGATCTCGCCCGGGGCGGGTCGGCCGCCGTTGAGACCTCCGTCGTCCCGCCGGCGCACCGCCCGGTGGCAGAGGTACGCGGTGGCGGCGGCCACCAGGCTCTGCGCCAGGCCAGGGGAGTCCCAGCCCGTCGAGCCGAGCCGGCCCTCGGTGCGGACCACGGCCGTCCGGGCGGCCGCGAGCACCGCCGCCGCGTAGGCGGGGTAGGCCGGGGTGACCGGCAGCGCCAGGACGGAGCCCGCGACGAGCGGCGGACCGCCGGTACGCGGATACGTGAGCACGGGTGACACAGGCGCGTTCCGGACGGTCGGCCAGGCCGAAACCCGCTTGCGGCGGACTTGCAGAGAACTTCCAGCGGAGTGCGCCATTCTCGTTGTTCTCGGGGGAACAACGGATCGGCCGGGCGACCACCGCCCGGCCGGTCGGCCCACCGGAGCGCACAGGGGACGGACCGGTGGGAACGTGACAACAGTGGAATCGCACGCGCATGACGGGCTGGGGGGACGCCCGGAGCCCGGCCACGAACCACCACTCAAGGGGGGAAGCCCCCGGGGAGGGACATCAGGGGATCAAGTCCCTCCCCGGGGTGCTGCCACACACCCCGACGCATCGCACCCGCCCGGTGGAAGACGACGCATGCCTTCGATCATCCTCATGAGCGACCCCGAGGTCGCCGGTGTTCCGGTCCAGGAGTGCGGTGAGCCCCTCGTCGACCTGCGGGAACTGCCCTTCGTGGTGGTCGACTCCCGGCAGGCCGACCCCGAGGGGGCGTACGCGCACCTCCGTGAGGGCGTCGCCTGGCGCCTCGCGCGCGCCGCCCGGCTGCTGCCGGACGGGCTGCGGCTGCTGGTCACCGAGGGGTACCGGCCGCTGGCCCTGCAGATCGAGTACTTCGAGCGGTACGCCGCCGAGCTGCGCCTCGCCAACCCCGACTGGTCGGAGGAGTACCTCCACGTCCAGACCAGCCGTTCGCTCTCCCCGCCGGAGATCGGGCCGCATGTCGCCGGCGCCGCGGTCGACCTCACCCTGTGCACGGCCGCCGGGGAGGAACTCGACATGGGCACCCGTCTGGACGCCAGCCCCGAGGAGAGCGACGACGCCTGCTACACCGACGCGCCCAACATCTCCGACGCCGCCCGCGGCAACCGGCGCACGCTCTCGGCGGCGCTCACCACGGCCGGGCTGGTCAACTACCCCACCGAGTGGTGGCACTGGTCGTACGGGGACAGGTACTGGGCGCTGATGACGGGCGCGCCGAACGCGCTGTACGGCCCCGCGCGGACCGGCCCCTGACCCGCGTCGCCGGGCGACCGCCGGCCCGGTTTCCGGCCCCGTCGCCCCTACCCGTCCCATCCCTGAGGGCTGCACCCCGTCCCCTGTTGTCGCCTCGGCGGCAAACCCCGTAGCGGGGGCCAGGGGCAGCACCCCGCGGATGGGACGGGCAGGGGTGACGGGGCCGGGGTCGTGGCCGGTCGTGCGCGACACGGCCGACCCTCATGCGGGCGGGTGCGTGCGGTCTCCCCGCTCCCCGAACCGCCGTACGTACCGCCGCTGCCACGGCGTCTCCACCGCGTGCCGGTCGTAGTGCCGGCGTACGTAGGCCACGGCCTCGTCCGGTGGTACGCCGTCGAGGACCGCGAGACAGGCCAGCGCGGTGCCGGTGCGGCCCCGCCCGCCGCCGCACGCGAGTTCGACCCGGTCGACGGCCGCCCGTTCCCAGACGTCGCGCAGCACCCGGGCCGCCTCCGCCCGGTCGCCGGGCAGCCGGAAGTCGGGCCAGCGCAACCAGCGGGACTCCCAGGGGACTTCGGGCGGTTCCTTGCCGAGGAGGTACACGGCGTAGGTGGGGACGCTGCCGTCCGGGAGCGGTCGGCGCAGGCCCCGGCCGCGCACCAGCCGCCCGGAGGGCAGCCGCAGCACACCGGCGTCGGCGGGGTCCCACGGCTCGGTCGGAGACTTCCCCATGGTTCAGCCCACCCCCCGCGAGGCCTGCGCCGCCCTCGCCTCGATGCCTCTGAAGTGATCGGACATGGCCCGCTGGGCACCCTCGACGTCGCGGGCGCGGAGGGCGGCCACGATGTCCCGGTGGCGGCGGACCGTCAGCTCGGGGGTGGGGTCGTCGGTCCAGCCGCGGGCGCCCGCGACCCGCAGGAAGACGGTCCAGAAGGCGCCGAGGAGCTGGGGGACGAGGGCGTTGCCGAGGGAGGCGTAGAGGAGTTCGTGGAAGTCGCGGTCGAGTTCGGCGACGGGTTCGCCCGCCTTCCCGGCCGCCTCCATCCGGTCGACGACGGCCGCGAGGGCGTCCAGTTCGTCGTCCGTGACGGTGCCGGCGACCCGTCGTACGAGGCCGTCCTCCAGGATCTCGCGGATCTGGAGGATCTCGGCGAGCGCGGCGGTGTCGCCGTCGGGCCGGGCCAGGGTGCGGAAGGTCAGGCCGTCTACGAGGGGGGTGAGGGAGGCCTCGCCGACGTAGGTGCCGTAGCCGTGCCGGATGTCGACTATGTCGAGGGCCTGAAGGGCTTTGAGGGCCTCGCGGACGGAGTTGCGGCTGACGCCGAGGTCCTCCATCAGCTCCGTCTCGGTGGGCAGCGGGGCGCCCGCCTGGAGCCTGCGGTCGAGGATCAGCTGCATGACCTCGCGCTGGATCTGGCTGCTCACCCGTCGCTCGGGCCGGCGCCGGCTCCCGCTCTCCTGAGACATGCGCCGCATCGTACGCTCGCCGGACATCCGACGTCCCACCTCCGGACGGAAACCGCGTGGACTGACCAGGGGAACGTCAGGTTAACGCCCCGTGATCACCCTGGGAAACCCTCTCCTAACGGACCCTCAACTGTCGTTATTTCACACCGGGGTTGATCCGCCATTGGGCGCACCTTTGGCACGTACGCCATTCGTGTGCGATCTCTTGACCGCCCCCACGGGCGCTCCTAAGGTCACGCTGCTCCCTGTAGGACGTAGGACGTCGTATCTCCTCTCCTTCCCTGGAGGAACCGTGCGCGACGTGATCCGTGACGCCCCGGCGCCGAGCCGCCGATCGCTCCTGAAGCACTCCGGCGCGCTGGGTGCGGCCGCCGCCGTCTCCTCGTCGCTGGCCGCCTGTTCGGCCGGGCCGGAGTCCACCAACGACACCGGTGACGCGGGCGGCGCGAACAGCACCCTGACGGCCGTCATCGGCTACGGCAACGACGGCAGCTGGGACCCGACCCAGACCGCCTCCGCCTTCTGCATGGCCGCCAACAACCACATCTACGAGGGCCTCCTCGACACGGACCCCATCTCGCGCGAGCCGTACGCGGCGCTCGCGACGGCCGTGCCGGGCGACGTCGACGGCACGTCCTGGAGGTTCGAGCTGCGGCCCGGCGCCACGTTCCACGACGGCAGGCCGGTCACGGCCGACGACGTCGTCTTCGTGTACGACCGCATCCTCGACCCCGGCACCCAGACCCTCGCCAAGGGCTTCTTCGCCAGCTGGCTGAAGGAGGTCAGGAAGATCGACGCGCGGAACGTCGAGCTGGTGCTCAGGTTTCCCTTCCCGGACGGCATCGCGCGGCTGACCCTGGCGAAGATCATGCCGAAGCACGTCTTCTCCCGGCCGGGCGCGTGGGAGGACGCCATCAAGGGCAAGGCGATCGGTTCGGGGCCGTACCGGCAGACCGCGCACCACCCGAAGTCCAACACCACGTTCGAGGCGTACGGCGACTACAACGGCCCCCGCCCGGCCGCCTTCAAGAAGATGAACTGGCTGACCATCGTGGACGCGGCCCCGCGCGTGGCGAAGATCTCCGGGGCGAGCGCGGGCGCGCAGATCGCCGACAACATCCCGTACGCCAACATCGGCCAGCTGGAGAAGGGCGGCATGTCCGTCCAGGGCGGCTCCGGGATGAACAACCTCTTCCTGATGTTCAACACCGGGCGGAAGCCCTTCGACGACGTGCGGGTGCGGCAGGCGCTGCACTACGCGATCGACCGGGACAAGATGATCGAGGTGGCGCTGAAGGGCCACGGGAAACCGGCGAGTTCCTTCCTCGACGAGGGCAATTCGAGCTACCGGCCGGCCAAGAACGTGTACGCGTACGACCCCGACCGGGCGAAGGCCCTGCTCGCGGAGGCCGGGGTGAAGGGGCTGCGGATCGAGATCCTGGCGGTGAACGTCAGCTGGATCGTGGACTGTCTGCCGACCGTCAAGGCGTCCTGGGACGCGATCGGGGTCGAGACGACGCTCTCGCCGCAGGAGACCACCGCCGTCTTCACGAAGATGGACCAGAAGCAGGACTACCAGGTGGTCGCCGCCGCCTCGAACCCCAACCAGTTCGGCCTCGACGCTGATCTGATCATGCGTTACAACTACGGCCCGCAGAACCTGTGGATGCGGTACGCGCGGTGGGCCGGCGATCCGGTGGCCAAGGCGCTCTTCACGGACATGGACCGGGCGACCCGGGAACCGGACGCCGACCGGAAGAGGGCGATGGTCCAGGACTACATCGACGTCGTCGCCGAACAGGCCGTGCTCTATCCGGTGGTGCACAACGAGCTGATGACCGCGTGGAACCCGAGGCGGCTGTCGGGGATAAGGGCACAGCCGTATCCGGGGATCAACCTGCTCCAGGCCAAGTGGGTCTAACGTGGTCGCCGTCCTGCGCATCCTGCTGCGGCGGATCGCCCTCCTCGTCCCGCTGCTGCTCGGGATCGTCCTGTTCGTCTTCGTCGTCATGCGGTTCTCGGACGTCGACCCGGCGTCCGCGTTCTTCCAGGGGGCCAATCCCACGCCGGAACAGCTGCACGAGTTCCGGGAGGAGAACGGGCTGCTGGATCCCCTGCCGGTCCGGTACGCCGGCTTCGTCGGCGATCTGCTGCACGGGGACATGGGGATCAGCGCGCTCACCCGGGCGCCCGTGGTCGACCAGGTGACGACCGCGCTGCCGCTCACGCTCCAGCTGACCTTCCTCGGGCTGGGCATCGCGGTCGTGCTGGCGCTGCTCGGCGGGGTGACGGCGGCGATCCACCGGGACCGGCTGCCGGACCAGCTCATCCGGGTGGTGTCGCTGACCGGGGTGGCCGCGCCCGGGTTCTGGCTGGCGCTGCTGATGATCCAGTACCTGGCGGTGGACCTCGGCTGGTTCCCGACGGGCGGGTACGTCAATCCGGCGGACTCCCTCACCGGGTGGCTGAGGACGATGACCCTGCCGGCGCTCGCGCTGTCGCTGCCGGTGGCGGCGCAGCTCACCCGGATCGTGCGGACCGCGGTCGTCGAGGAGCTGGACAAGGACTACGTGCGGACGGCGATCGGGAGCGGTCTGCCGCCCCGGGTGGTGGTGGGCCGGAACGTCCTGCGGAACGCGCTGATCAATCCGCTGACCGTGCTGGGGCTGCGCGTCGGCTATCTGCTCGGCGGCGCGGTCGTCATCGAGACGATCTTCTCGCTGCCGGGCATGGGCAAGCTGATGATCGACGCCGTGAAGAACGGCGATCCGGCGGTCGTCCAGGGGGTCGTCCTGACCACGGCCGCCGGCTTCGTGGTCGTGAACCTCGTCATCGACGTCCTCTATCTGCTGGTGAACCCCCGCCTCAGGGAGGCGAGTTGACGCCCATCGAGCGATGCGGGCCGCTGTCCCGACGCCCGGACGGGAGCTGATGCCCGATGTTCGGTCTGATCGTGACCACGCGCAGGCGCCTGACCGAGGCCCTCTCCCGGCCCGGTGTCCGGCCACGCCCCTGGCGCGGGCTGCCGCCGCTGACCCGGATCGCGGTCTGCTTCCTGGCGGTCGTGGTCCTCACCGCGCTCCTCGCCCCGTGGCTCGCACCGCACGACCCGCTCGACCAGCAGGCCCTGGTCGGCGGCACCGGCGCACCCTCCGCCGACCACTGGATGGGCCAGGACAGCCTCGGCCGGGACATCCTGAGCCGGCTGATGTACGGGGCCCGCTGGTCGCTGGCGATCGGGCTCGGCGCCACCGGGCTGGCGCTGGTCGTGGGGGCCCTCGTCGGGGCCGTGGCCGCGACCTCGCGCAAGGCGGTCGACGAGACCCTGATGCGCTGCCTGGACGTGGTCATGGCGTTCCCCGGCATCGCGCTGGCCGCCGTCCTGGTGGCCGTCTTCGGCGGCGGGATCACCGTGCTGATCTGCGCGATCGCGTTCCTTTTCACCCCGCCGGTCGCCCGGGTCGTCAGGGCCAACGTCCTCGACCAGTACGGCGAGGACTATGTGACCGCCGAGCGGGTGATAGGGGCCCGCACCCCGCACATCGTGATCCGGCACGTGGCGATCAACTGTGCCGCCCCGGTGCTCGTGTTCTGCACCGTGCAGGTCGCCGAGGCCATCGTCTTCGAGGCGTCGCTCTCCTTCATCGGCGCGGGGGTACGGCCGCCGGACCCGTCGTGGGGCAGTGTCATCGCCGACGGCAAGAACATGGTGCTGACCGGCGGCTGGTGGGCGACCGTCTTCCCCGGTCTGCTGATGCTGGTCACGGTGCTCTCCCTGAACGTCCTCTCCGAGGGCGTCTCCGACGCGTGGGCAGCGCCGGTCGCCCGGGAGACGGAGCCGGGAGCGGAGGCGGAGCCGGGAGAGCCGGGAGCGGTGGAGTCACGGGAGCGGGCGGGCCGCCTGGAGGGCCCCATGGCGGGCGACCCGGACTCGGGCGGCGGCGAGGTCATGGAGGAGCTGCCCGGCCTGGCCGAGGCGGCCGTACGTCTGCGCTCCCGGGCCCGTCCCCTCCCCGAGGGCCGGCCGGTGCTGTCCGTACGGAACCTGGCGATCGGCTTCGACGCACGGCACCGGGGCGTGGACATCGTCGACGGCATCAGCTTCGACGTCCGCCCCGGTGAGGTCCTGGGCCTGGTGGGCGAGTCGGGCTGCGGCAAGTCGCTGACCGCGCTGACGGTGATGGGCCTGCAACCGAGGGGCGCCCGCGTGCGCGGCCAGGTCCTCTTCGGCGAGCGGCAGTTGGTGGGCGAGCCGATGCGGGCGCGGCGTCGGCTGCTCGGCCACGAGATGGCGATGGTCTACCAGGACGCCCTGTCCTCCCTGAACCCGGCGATGACGATCCGCGCCCAGCTGAAGCAGGTGGTGCGCCGGGGCGGCAGGCGCACGGCGCCCGAACTGCTGCGCCTGGTCGGCCTGGACCCCGACCGCACCCTGCGCAGCTATCCGCACGAACTCTCCGGCGGCCAGCGCCAACGCGTCCTCATCGCGATGGCCCTGTCCCGGGCGCCCCGGCTGATCGTGGCCGACGAGCCCACCACCGCGCTGGACGTGACCGTCCAGGCGCAGATCATCGAACTGCTGCTGCGGCTGCGCGAGGAGCTCGGCTTCGCCCTGGTCCTCGTCTCGCACGACCTGGCCCTGGTGGCGGACGTGACCGACCGGGTGGTGGTGATGTACGGCGGGCAGATCGTCGAGACGGGTGTCACGGCGGACCTGGTGGAGCGGCCCTCCCACCCCTACACGCGCGGGCTGCTGGGCAGCGTCCTGTCCCTGGAGTCGGCGGCCGAGCGGATGACCCAGATCCGGGGTGCCGTGCCCTCCCCCGCCGACTTCCCGGCCGGCTGCCGCTTCGCCGACCGCTGCCCCCGGGCGAGCGAGGTCTGCCGTGCGACGGCGCCCGCCCTGCTGGGCACCCGCACGCACACGGCGGCCTGCCACCACCCGGCGGTGGACCTGATGGACGGTACGGAGGTGACCGGGTGACCGCGCTCGTGGAGGTCTCGGGGGCCCATGTCGTCCACCGGGCGCGCAGTGGCGGGGTGTTCACCCGCGACCGGGTGTACGCCCTGACCGGTGCCGATCTGGTGATCGCGCCCGGTGAGACGGTGGGCGTGGTGGGCGAGTCCGGGTGCGGCAAGTCGACGCTGGCGAAGCTGCTGGTGGGCGTGGACCGGCCGACGTCCGGCACGGTGGCGTTCCGGGGGCGGGACCTGTGGTCCATGGCGCCGGGCGAGCGCCGGGCGACCGTCGGCGGCGGCACGGGCATGATCTTCCAGGACCCGTCGACGGCCCTGAACCGCCGGCTGACGGTCCGCCGGATCCTCCGGGACCCGCTGGATGTGCACCGGCGCGGCACCCCGGCCGAACGGGAGGACCGGGTACGGGAGTTGATGTCCCTGGTCGGTCTGCCCCCGGCGCTCGCGGACGGTCTGCCCGGCCAGCTCTCCGGCGGCCAGCGGCAACGCGTGGCGATCGCACGGGCGTTGGCGCTCGATCCCGAGCTGGTGGTGGCGGACGAGCCGACGAGCGCGCTGGACGTCTCGGTCCGCGCCCAGATCCTCAACCTGCTCCTCGACCTCAGGGAACGCCTCGGCCTGGCGCTGGTCTTCGTCTCGCACGACATCCAGACCGTACGGCGGATGAGCGACCGGGTGATCACCATGTATCTGGGCCGGATCGTGGAGGAGACCCCGGCGGCCCTGGTCACCGGCCGCGCCCGGCACCCGTACACCCGCGCGCTGTTCTCGGCGACGCCCGGCCTGCTGGACCCGATCGACCCGATCCCCCTGGTGGGCCCCGTCCCGTCGGCGACCCGGCCGCCGAGCGGCTGCCCGTTCCGTACCCGCTGCTGGAAGGCGGACGACGTCTGCGCGGAGATCATGCCGGACTTCGCGGCCGCGTCGGCGCCCGGACACCGCTTCCGCTGCCACCATCCTGTGCAGGAGACGGAGTCGACGCGTGACCTGGTCGCCCAGGCGGCGGCCGCGCCCACGCCGGACTCCGTACGCGATGCGTAGCGATGCCCAGCGATGTCCAGCACCAGGGAGCCGTCATGACCATCCCCACCCCGCTGACCGGTGTCATCCCGCCCGTCTGCACGCCCCTGACACCGGAGCGCGAGGTGGACGTCCCCTCACTGGTCCGGCTGGTCGACCATCTCGTGGCGGGTGGGGTGGACGCGCTGTTCGTGCTCGGTTCGTCGTCGGAGGCGGCCTTCCTGACGGACGCGCAGCGGCGCCGGGTCGTGGAGACAGTGGTCGGCCACGTCGGCGGCCAACTGCCCGTCCTCGCCGGGGTGATCGACATGACCACGCCACGCGTCCTGGACCACGTCCGGGCAGTGACCGCCGCCGGAGCGGAGGCCGTCGTGGCGACCGCCCCCTTCTACACGCGCACCCACCCGGCGGAGATCTCCCGCCACTACCGGCTGCTCGCCGCGGGCTCCCCCGTCCCGGTCCTCGCCTACGACATCCCGGTCGCCGTCCACTCCGGGCTGCCCGCCGACGTGGTCCTGGAGCTGGCGGCGGACGGGGTCCTGGCCGGCCTGAAGGACTCCAGCGGCGACCTGGCCGCGTTCCGCAGGGTCGTCACGGGCGCCCGCACCGACGCCGCAGTCACCGGCTTCAGTGTGCTCACCGGCTCCGAACTCCTCGTCGACTCCGCGCTCGCCCTGGGCGCCGACGGTGCGGTGCCGGGGCTGGCGAACGTCGATCCCGCCGGCTACGTCCGCCTCGTCCGTCTCTTCCGTGCCGGTGACCTGGACCGGGCCCGCGCCGAACAGGAGCGCCTGTGCGCCCTCTTCGCCATGGTCGGCGCCGGGGACCCGGCCCGCATGGGCGGCGGCTCCGCCGCGCTCGGCGCCTTCAAGGCCGCCCTGCACCTGCGCGGCGTCATCGCCTGCCCGGCCACGGCGGAACCCCAGGTCCCCCTGTCGGAGGCGGAGACCGAGCAGGTCGGCAAGTACCTGGCGGCGGCGGGTCTGCTCTGACGTCCCAGTCAGCGTCGGAAGCCCGCGCCGGGACCGTGACAGGACCGGAGCGGGACCGCGGCGGGACCGCGGCGGGGGCTCAGATCGCTCCCGGGGTCACCATCCCCGACTCGTACGCCACGATCACCAGCTGGGCGCGGTCCCGGGCGCCCAGCTTGCCCATGATGCGGCTGACGTGGGTCTTGGCGGTCAGCGGGCTGAGGCCCAGGGTGTCGGCGATCTCGGTGTTGTTGAGACCGCGCGCCACGAGCGTGAGGACCTCCTTCTCCCGGTCGGAGAGACGGTCGGGGCCGCCGTCGGGCAGGGCGGTCGGCGCGGTGGGGCCCCGGAGCAGCCGGGCGATCAGCCGGGCCGTGGGGCCCGGGGACAGGAGGGCCTCACCGGCAGCCACCGTACGGATGGCGTCGAGGAGTTCCGCCGGCCGCGTGTCCTTGACGAGGAACCCGGAGGCACCGGCCCGCAGGGCCTCCACGACGTGCTCGTCCGTGTCGTAGGTGGTGAGCACCAGGACCCGCACGCCCGCGAGGTCCCGGTCCGCCGCGATGAGCCGGGTGGCCTCGATGCCGTCGAGGTCGGGCATGCGCAGGTCCATGACGACCAGGTCGGGCCGCACGGTGCGCGCCAGCTCCACCGCCTCCCGGCCCGTCCCCGCCTGCCCCACCACCTCCATGTCCCGCGCCGACTCCACGAGCATGGCGAAGGCGGCACGCACGAGCGTCTGGTCGTCGGCGAGCAGGACCCGGACCGTACGGTCACTCATCGGGCCGCCTTCGGCTCGGGGGCGGCACCGGGGTCGCCGAGAGCGCCGGGAGCGCCGGGAGCGAGTCGGCCACCGGCATCACCGCCACCGCCGCCACCACCGGCGACCGTGTGCCGTGTTCCCGCCCCGCCCAGCGGCAGCACCGCCTCCACCTCGAAGCCTCTGTCCGCCCGTGGCCCCGCCTGCACCGTGCCGCCCACACTGCGGGCCCGCTCGCGCATCCCGAGGATCCCGAAACCGGGGCCCGTCCCACCCGTTCCCGTCCGCACCGCTCCCCTTCCCCCCACCCCGTCGTCCCTCACCCGCACCCGCAGGGCCCCTCCCCCCGCCCGCACCTCCACCCGTATCACCAGGTTCTCTCCTCCGTGCCGTACGGCGTTGGTCAGTGCCTCCTGCACGATTCGGTAGGCGGCGGCCCCCACCCCCGGGGGCACGCCGTCCGCCGCGACCGCGACCTCGACGCGGGCGCCCGCCGAACGGGCCGCGTCGACCAGGTCCGAGAGGCCGTCGAGGCCCGGCAGGGGGCCTCGGGCGCCGGCACCGGTGTACGCGAACTCGGACTCGCGCAACACCTCCAGCGTGCCGCGCAGTTCACCGCGGGCGGTCCGGCAGGTCTCGGCGATGTCGTCCAGGGCCCTGGCGACGGCGGCGCGGTCGAGGCGGTCGGGGTCGGCGGCCAGGACGTGCGCGGCGACGGAGGTCTGCACACCGACGAGCGTGATGCTGTGGGCGAGCAGATCGTGCAGGTCACGGGCGATGCGCAGCCGCTCCTCCGCGACCCTGCGCCGTGCCTCCTCCTCCCGGGTGCGTTCGGCCCGCTCGGCGCGTTCGACGACGGAGTCGACGTACTGGCGGTGCACCCGGACGTAGCCGCCGAAGACGAGGACGGAGACGATCCAACCGGAGATCCGCAGGAACTCCGGGATCTGGTGAGGGGTGAACAGCGCGTTGACGCACAGGGTGAGGGTCACGACGGCCGCGCCGTTGAGGAGCGTTCGGCGGGCCGTGCCGCTCACCGCGACCGTGTAGAGCGCGAGCATGGCCGGTGCCACGGCGGCCGGGTGGTTGTAGTCGAGCGCGTGGTACGGAGCGACGAGGGCCACCAGCGCCCAGAGCGCGAGCACGGGCCGGCGTCGGCGCCAGACCAGCGGCACATGGACCGCGAGGAGCAGGGCGAACCCGGGTGGGTCCGGCACCCGCCCGTCCCCCGTGACCGCCGTGGCGGTCACCCAGTCGAAGACGGCCAGTGCCGCCGCGAGATACGCGTCGTACCGCAGGGCGGTGGTCCCGGTGGCCGTACGCAGCCGTTCGACGAACGCCGGCCACACCGCGCCCACCCCGTTCGTGCTCGTGCTCCCCGTCACGGGCTCATCCTCCGCCACAGGGGCGCCCCTCCGGGAGGGAGGGGCGCCCGGGTCACCGATTCCGGCTGTCAGCGGACCGTCACCCGCTCCCGGTCCGGGGCCTCCGGCGGACGCACGGGACGCGCCGGTTCCCGGGACAGCCGTCCGGGCCACCACACCTTCCGTCGCAGCGCCACGCTCGCGCTGGTCACGAGGTAGGTCCGGACGAGGAAGGTGTCGAGGAGGACGCCGACCGCGATGACGAAGCCCAGTTGCACGAGCTGGACGAGGCCCATGTTCAACAGCACGGCGAAGGTCGCGGCCAGGACGAGCCCGGCGGAGGCGATGACCCCGCCGGTGGTGCGCAGCGCGGTGAGCGCGGCGGCGGCCGGTTCGGCGCCGGCCAGGGACTCCTCGCGCATCCGGTGCATGAGGAAGATGCCGTAGTCGACGCCGAGGGCGACGAGGAAGACGAACGAGAGCAGCCCGAGCCCCGGATCGGTGCCCTCGAACCCGAACACCGGCCCGAAGAGCAGTCCGCCGATGCCGAGCGAGGCAGCCCACACCGCGACCACGGCGACGACGAGCAGCAGCGGCGCGACCAGACTGCGCAGCAGGGCGACGAGGATGAGCAGCACGGACACGAGGACGATGGGCACGACGACGAGCCGGTCCCGGGCGTTGGTGTCCTTCAGGTCGATCTGCTCGGCGCTGGGCCCGCCGACGTAGGCCTGCGGCAGGGCCTCCCGCAGCGACTCGATCGTGGCCGTCTCGGCGGCCGACTGCGGCGCGCTCCGCGCGACGACGGAGATCTCGGTCCAGCCGCCGCCGGTGCGGCCCCGGGCGGCCGTCGCGACCCCGTCGTGCGCCTCGATCTCGGCGAGCGTGGCGTCGGCGCGGCCGGTCGGGGTGATCACGGAGACGGGCTGGGTGCCCAGGCCGGGAAACGCCGTGCCGAGGGTCTCCATGGCGGCGACCGACTCGGGTGTGTCGACGAAGGAGTCCTCCTGCTTCAGCGATCCGGGCAGGTTGAGCGTGCCGAGCGCGAGCGCGCCCAGCAGGACGGCCCCGCCCGCGAGCACGGTCAGCGGGCGCCGCCCGGCGGAGGACCCCATCGCCGAGAACAGGCTCCTGCGCCGCTTGGGCTCACTGCCGTACGCCGGGACGAGCGGCCAGAACACCCGCCGTCCCAGCAGGACGAGGAGGGCGGGGAGCAGGGTGAGCATGGCGAGCAGGGCGCACAGGACGCCCACCGTCCCGAGCGGGCCCATGCCCCGGCTGCTGTTGAGGTCGGCGGCCAGCAGGCAGAGCAGTCCGGCGGCGACCGTCCCGGACGAGGCGAGCACGGCGGGCCCACAGCCGCGCAGGGCGACCCTCATCGCCTCGTACGGCCGCTCGACGCGCCGGAGTTCCTCGCGGTAGCGGGAGACGAGCAGCAGCGCGTAGTCGGTGCCGGCGCCGAAGACGAGGATCGTCATCACGCCCGAGCTCTGCCCGGAGACGGTCGTCCCGAAGGCCTGGTTCAGCCCGTAGGAGACGCCCATCGACATGAAGTCCGCGATGCCGGCGACGACCAGCGGCACCAGCCACAGCACGGGGCTGCGGTAGATGATGATCAGCAGGACGGCGACGACGGCGACGGTGGTGTAGAGCAGTGGCCCGCCGAGCGATTCGTAGACCTTGCCCGCGTCGGTGGCGAGGGCCCCGGGCCCGCCCACCTCGACGGTCAGTCCTCCCTCGCTGTGGGCGACCGCGCGTACCCGCTCGACGAAGGCGTCGCGCAGCTTCTCGTCGGTGCCGGGCCCGTTGCTCGCGACCGGGTACATGAGGGTGGTCCCGTCCTGCGACGGCACGCCCTCCGGCTCGGCCGCCAACCGGTCCCGCTCGCCGATCTCGGCGACCTGCCGCTCGGCGGCGGTCCGGTCGGCGGCCGTCAGCCCGCCGTCGCGGTGGTACACCAGCACCAGTTCGGTGGTCTCGCCGCCGGGCAGGCGGTCCTGGATCTTCGCCACCCGGGTCGAGTCCGCGCTCGCCGGCAGGTAGTCCACGGCCCGGTCGCTCTGCACCTCGGACAGCTTCGCCGCGAACGGCGCGACCACGGCGAGCAGCACCACCCACAACCCGAGCACCAGCCAGGGCACGGCTCGCCGCCGCGTACGCGCCTTCGTCTCTGCGGGCCCCATGGCGGGGTCCCCCCTCCCTCTGCGGACGTTGTCGGACGTCACCAGACTCCCGGCGCGGGAGGGCCGATGCGTCGCGCGTGAGGGCGAGTTGCGCGGTACTGCCGGGGGCGGCCCGGCGGCCGTACTACTCCCCGGGGAGTACGCCCGCCGGGCCGTCGGGGGCCGGTCGGTCCAGCGGTCGAAGATCAGCCGGACGCCTTGTGGCCGCCTGGTCATCCGGAGCAGCGGTTCGGGGCCGCCACCCGGCCGCGGCCGTACCCGCCGACCGCCGAGGACGACCGCGTGGCCCCTACACGCGCACACGACGGCGCTCGAAGCACAGGCCTGAACGGGTACGAACGGCCGGGCTAGGACGGGGTCCGGGCCGCCGCGAGCAGTCGGGTCACGTCGTCCGCGCAGATGGTGAGCGCCGCTCCCACCGTGGCCAGCGCGTCCCGTTCCGCCGGGGTGTACGGCCCGTCCGCCAGGGCGATCCGCGCGCCCTGCAGCAGGATCGCCTCGCGGCCGGTCGGGGCGAGGTGCGGTGCCAGCGGGTCCAGGGCCTCGTGGAGCTCTATGGCGAGACCGGGGCCGCAGGGTTCGCCGTAGACGCGGCCCGTGTCGGCGGCGAGAGCCTCGACCAGGGCGCCGAGTTGGTCCTCGGTGCAGTCGTCGAACCCGGCGGAGCGGACGGCGCTCGCGGCGACGGTCAACGACGTGCGGGAGCAGGTGCCGCCGGCCGCGAGGACGGCGAGGGCGACCGTGTGGACGGCGTCGCGGAGCATCGCGGAGAAGCGGGTGGTGGTCGGGTGGTCGAGGACGTCGACGGCGTAGTGGTGGCGACAGGCCGCGCACTCCACCACGGGACCGGTCTCGCCGCGGGGCAGCACGGGGACGCCGAGGAGGGTGAAGCGGCGGCGCCCGGTGAGGCGCTGGTAGTTGCGGTCGCCTCCGCAGCCGGGGCAGAAGAACTCGCCGTCACCGACGCCCGTCCACGAGATCCGGGTGCCCAGCACACGCGAGAAGCCGGTGGCGCGGCTGGTCCGCGCGTCGCCGGCGAGCGCGGCGGCACGGCCGATCGGGTCCCTTCCTGGCAGCACGTCGCACCTCCGTAACTCCCCCACACACGGCCCCTTGGGCGCGGGAAGTGCCACCTCGGCAACATTGCCGCGCTTGCGTGATGTTAGCCACATCCGTGAGGCGCAGTCAGTACTCCGGACGAGCCCTACCCGCGACCTGCACAGGGTTTGGCCGGTAAACGACGGGCCCCGTCCGCCGGAATTCGGCGAACGGGACCTTCAAACCGCCGGTCGGGCTGGTCAGCGGGCCGCGCGGTTGACGGCGGAGACGACCGCCTTCAGCGAGGCACGCGTCGTGTTCGCGTCGATCCCGATGCCCCACAGGACCTTGTCCTCGATGGCGACCTCGATGTACGAGGCGGCCTGCGCGGAGGCGCCCTCGCTCATCGTGTGCTCCTGGTAGTCGAGCAGCCGGGCGTCGATCCCGATGCCCTGCAGCGCGTGGAAGAACGCCGAGATCGGGCCGTTGCCGGTACCGACCAGGGTGGTCTCCGCGCCGTCGACCTCGGCCTCCACGGTCAGCGTGTCCACGCCGTCCTTGTCGGTGGTCGACTGGTTGTTGCGGACCTGGATCCGGCCCCACGGGTTGTCGGGGTTCGGCAGGTACTCGTCCTGGAAGACCGCCCAGATGTCGGAGCCGGTGACCTCGCCGCCCTCGGCGTCCGTCTTCGCCTGGATCAGCTTCGAGAACTCGATCTGCATCCGGCGCGGCAGGTCCAGCTTGTGGTCGTTCTTCAGGACGTACGCGATACCGCCCTTGCCGGACTGCGAGTTGACCCGGATGACGGCCTCGTAGGACCGGCCGACGTCCTTGGGGTCGATCGGCAGGTACGGGACGGCCCACTCGATGTCGTCGACCGTCCTGCCCTGCTCCTTCGCGGACGCCTCCATGGCGTCGAAGCCCTTCTTGATGGCGTCCTGGTGGGAGCCGGAGAAGGACGTGTAGACCAGGTCTCCCACGTACGGGTGGCGCGGGTGGACCTCCATCTGGTTGCAGTACTCCCACACTCGACGGATCTCGTCGATGTCGGAGAAGTCGATCTGCGGGTCGACGCCCTGCGAGAACAGGTTCATGCCCAGGGTGACCAGGTCGACGTTGCCGGTGCGCTCGCCCTGCCCGAACAGGCAGCCCTCGACGCGGTCGGCGCCGGCCATCAGCGCCAGTTCGGCGGCGGCGACGGCCGTACCGCGGTCGTTGTGCGGGTGGATCGAGATGCAGACGTGCTCGCGGCGGGAGATGTTGCGGCCCATCCACTCGAAGCGGTCCGCGTGCGTGGACGGGGTCGAACGCTCCACCGTGGCGGGCAGGTTGAGGATGATCTCGCGGCCCGGACCGGGCTGCCAGACGTCCATGACCGCCTCGCAGACCTCCAGCGCGAAGTCCAGCTCGGTGTCGGTGAAGATCTCGGGGCTGTACTGGTAGCCGAACTCCGTCTCGGGGCCCAGCAGCTTCTCCGCGTACTCCATCACCAGCCGCGTACCGTCCACGGCGATCTGCTTGATGTCGTCCTTGGAGCCGCGGAAGACGACGCGGCGGAAGACGGGCGCGGTGGCGTTGTACAGGTGGACCGTCGCCCGCTTGGCGCCCTTCAGGGACTCCACGGTCCGCTCGATCAGGTCCTCACGGGCCTGGGTCAGTACGGAGATGGTGACGTCGTCCGGGATGACGCCCGGCTCCTCGATGATGGACCGTACGAAGTCGAAGTCCGTCTGGCCCGACGCGGGGAAGCCGACCTCGATCTCCTTGTAGCCCATCTTGACCAGCTGGTCGAACATCCGGCGCTTGCGCTCGGGCGACATCGGGTCGATCAGGGACTGGTTGCCGTCGCGCAGGTCGGTGGAGAGCCAGCGGGGGGCGACGGTGATCCGGTTGTTCGGCCACGTGCGGTCGGGGATGTCGACCTGCTCGTACTGCCCGTACTTGTGGATCGGCATGGACGTGGGCTGCTGGCGGTTCGCCATGATCGCGTGGGCTCCTCGATGGTCCGGAAAGGACGGCCGACGACGCAACGCCAAAGCACCGCGGGGAGGGGGTCGGCCTCTACTACAGGCCCTCGCCGCGGCAGCTAAGGAGAAGCAGCCCGAAACGCATGATGCGGAGCAGCTTAGCCGAGCCGTTTCTGCCGTGCTGGGTCGTATCAGTATGCGGGACCAGGGAACCTATTCGGACAAAAGGTGCGCGAGGCCACATCGGAGGCCCCATGGTGATCAGTGCCGCCGTCGACAGCGCCCCCGCCGCACTCGACCCTGAGTAACACCGCGCTGACGAAACGCAACCCATACGGCGACATTTCACCAATCATGGTTGCCTCTAGTGACACACCCCTAACGGAGTGCGATCGTGCGGACATGACCACCCACGGGGGCCACGAGCCCATCTTCTGCACGGTCGTCCCGCCACACGTGCTCGACAAGCTCTCCCAGGCCGACGACCCGACGCTCGCCGACGCCGCACGCCGCACCCTCGAACGCGACGCGCTCGAACGCACCCACCGCCGTCTGACCACGGTCATCGGCGCCCCGGCCGTCACCGCGCCCGTCGGCGCCGAGGCGGGCACACCGCACCGCACGATCCACGACGCCCGCCACGGCACGGACCTGCCCGGCAGGAAAGTGCGCGGCGAGGGCGACGAGCCCGGCAAGGACGCCACGGTCAACCGCGCGTACGCGGGCCTGGGCGCCACCTACGAACTGTTCTGGAAGTCCTTCGCACGCGACTCGATCGACGGCGCCGGGCTGCCGCTGAACGCCACCGTGCACTACGAGCGCGACTACAACAACGCCTTCTGGAACGGCGAACAGATGGTGTTCGGCGACGGGGACGGCGAGATCTTCCTCGACTTCACCATCCCGATCGACGTCATCGGCCACGAACTCAGCCACGGCGTCACCCAGTACACGGCGAACCTCACGTACTTCGGTCAGCCGGGCGCGCTCAACGAGTCGATGTCGGACGTCTTCGGCGCCCTCATCAAGCAGTACACGCTCGGCCAGACCGCCGCGGAGGCGGACTGGCTGATCGGCGCCGGTCTGCTGGCGCCCCGCGTCACGGGGGTCGCGCTCCGCTCGATGAAGGCCCCGGGCACGGCGTACGACGACGACGTCCTCGGCAAGGACCCGCAGCCGGCGACCATGGACGACTTCGTCCGCACGGGCCGCGACAACGGCGGCGTGCACATCAACTCCGGTATCCCCAACCACGCGTTCTACCTCGTGGCCACCGCGCTCGGCGGCTACGCCTGGGAGCGGGCCGGGCAGATCTGGTACGACGTCCTCACCGGCGGCGAACTGGACAAGCAGGCCCTCTTCGTCGACTTCGCCACGCTGACGGTCAAGGCCGCGAAGGACCGCTACGGGCAGGGTGACGAACTGACGGCGGTGCTGAAGGCCTGGGAGCAGGTGGGCGTACGGACGCTGTAGGGGCGGACGGCGGCGGTGCTGCGCTCCGGCACCGATCCGTACTAGACAGGACCCATGCGGATTGAAGTGCGGCGCACGGGCGGTTTCGCGGGCATCGAGCGGCACGCGGTGGTGGACACCGCCGGGCGGCCCGATGCCCAGGACTGGCACACCCTGACCGAGCGGGCCCTCGCCGCCGGCCGGGGCTCACCCCCGCTCGGGGTGCCGGACGGCTTCTCGTACGAGATCACGGTGGACGGCAGGACCGTGCACTGCGCGGACCCCCGGCTGTCCGAGGCGCAGCGGGAGCTGATCAGAAGGGTGCTCAAGGAGGGGGCGTGAGCAGCCCCGCAGGGGCGCTGGGGGCGCGTAACGGGCACTTCACCCTTGGGCGTTGACTTCCGTTACCCGTGGTACGGATGATCCGCCCATGGCGACGAACGCGACCAACCCGATCCCCCAGTTCCCGGCAGGCTTCCTGTGGGGCGTCTCGACCTCCGCGCATCAGATCGAGGGGGCCGCGGGCGAGCGTGAGCCGTCCGTGTGGGACGCCTTCACGGCCGAGCCGGGCCGGATCAAGGACGGCTCGACGGCGGCGGTGGCCTGCGACCACTTCCACCGCTACCCGGAGGACGTGGCCCTCCTGCGCGAGCTGGGCGTGGACGCGTACCGCTTCTCGATCTCCTGGCCCCGGGTGAACACCCCGAACGGCCTGGACTTCTACGACCGACTGGTGGACGAGCTGGTGGGCGCCGGCGTACGCCCCGTCCCGACCCTGTTCCACTGGGACCTGCCGTCGTCGCTGGCCGAGACCGGCGGCTGGCTGAACCGGGACACGGCCGAGCGGTTCGCCGAGTACGTCACCGTCGTGGCGGCCCGGCTCGGCGACCGCGTCAGCAAGTGGATCACCCTCAACGAGCCCGCCGAGCACACGCTGCTGGGCCACGCGCTCGGGACCCACGCGCCCGGCAAGCAGCTGATGTTCGACGCGCTCCCGGCCGCGCACCACCAGCTGCTGGGCCACGGTCTGGCCGTACGTGCCCTGCGCGCGGCGGGAGTCACCGACATCGGCATCGCCAACTCGCACGGGCCCACCTGGGCCGCGTCGCAGGAGCAGGCGGACGTGGAGGCGGCCGGCTTCTACGACCTGCTCCTCAACCGCCTGTTCGCGGAGCCGGTTCTGCTGGGCGAATACCCGGAGGGAATAGGCGAGTTGATGCCGGGCACCGACATCGACTCCGACCTGAAGACCATCTCCGAGCCGATCGACTGGTACGGCGTCAACTACTACGCCCCCACCCGTGTAGGCGCCCCCGAGGGCGCGGACATCGAGTTCGGCGGCATCACGATCCCGGCCGAACTGCCCTTCACGGTCAAGGAGATCGAGGGGGTGCCCACGACCGACTTCGGCTGGCCGGTCGTCCCCGCGGGCCTCACCGAACTCCTCACCACGTTCCGCGAGCGCTACGGCGACCGGCTGCCCCCGGTCGTCATCACCGAGAACGGCTGCTCCTACGAGGGCGTCGACGACCAGGAGCGCATCGCCTACCTGGACGGCCATGTCCGCGCGCTGCACGAGGCGGCGGAGGCGGGTGTCGACATCCGCGGCTACTTCGTGTGGTCCCTGCTCGACAACTTCGAGTGGGCCGAGGGGTACGCACGGCGGTTCGGCCTGGTCCACGTGGACTTCGAGACGCTGGAGCGGACCCCGAAGGCGTCGTACGCCTGGTACCGGGACCTGCTGCGGGCCCAGAGCCGAGGATGACGACGGCGCGGCCGACGGACGCCCTCGCCGAGCCCGTGGCGCGGGTCGGCGGGGGCTGGACCTCAGCCCTGGCGCTGGCCAACGGGGCGATCTGGGTGGGCTGGTACGGCCCGCTGCAGATCCTGCTGGCCTCCCAGGCGGAGGACTTCGCGCCCGGCGCGGGGATGTCGAAGGAGACGATGCTGGCGTGGGTGACCGGCGCCGGGGCGGTCGTCTCGCTGCTGGCCACGCCGCTGTTCGGGGCGCTGTCGGACCGGACGACGTCCCGCCGGGGCCGTCGTACGCCGTGGATCGTGGCGGGGTCGGCGGGCGGGGCGCTGTCGCTGTTGCTGCTCGCGGGCGCGGGCGGGCTGTGGACCATGGTGGCCGGCTGGTGTTTGGTGCAGCTCACCCTGAACGCGTCCTGGGCGGCGGTCACCGCGGCCGTCCCCGATCAGGTGCCCCGACTGCAACGGGGCTCCGTGGGCGGCTGGTTGGGGGCGGCACAGATCCTGGGCGTGGTCGGCGGCACCGGGCTGGCGACGCTGGGCGGGGGTGTCGGCGCGGGGTACGCGGCGTGCGCGGTGTTCACCCTGGTGGGCGTGTTGCCGTACGTGCTGGCACACCGGGATCCGCCGTTGCCGGTGGTGGCCCGCCCTCCGTGGTCGTGGCGGCGGTTCCTGGCGGGCTTCTGGTTGAGCCCGCGGCGCCATCCGGACTTCGCGTGGGCGTGGCTCACGCGTTTCCTGATCAATCTGAGCAACAGCATCGGCCTTCTCTACCTGCTGTTCTACCTGCGGGACCGCGTCGGGTATCCCGATCCGGAGGAGGGCGTGCTGATCCTCACGGTGGTGAACGCGTCGACGCTGCTGGCGACGGTGGTGGTCTCCGGGGTGTGGTCGGACCGGGTGGGACGGCGCAAGCCGTTCGTGTACTGGTCGGGGATGGTGATGGCCGGCGCGACCGGCGTCATCGCCCTCTGGCCGACCTGGCCCGGCACGATCGTCGCCTCGGCCCTGCTCGGCCTCGGCTTCGGGGTGTTCACCTCCGTCGACTTCGCCCTCATGACCGATGTCCTGCCGAAGGCCCTCGACCGGGGCAAGGACCTGGGCGTCATCAACGTGGCCAACTCCCTGCCCCAGGTGGCCGCTCCGGCGCTGGCGGCGCCGATCGTGACGCATCTCGGCGGCTACCGGGTGCTGTACCTGGTGGCGGCGGTGATCGGACTGGCGGGGGCGGTGTTCGTGGGGCGGATACGAGGCGTGGAGTAGGCCCGGGGGCCGGTCCCCCGGCGCTGCCCCCCCCCGGCGTCGGCCCCGCTCCGACGTGCGGCAGATCACGCGTTTCACAGCGGACCCACAGACAACGAATCCACGCTCGCACCCGTCTTCCATGCTGACCACGCTCGCCCCCGAAGGGACGCACTGTGCCTACGCGTTCAACCAGACCATCCCGAACCCGCCCCGCACGGCAGGCGATAGCCGTGCTGGTGGTGTCCGGCACGCTTCTCGCGACGCCCTCGCTGGCGGTGCCCTCGGCGTTCGCGGCCGGGGCGCCCCCGACCGATCTGCGCGTGGACACCAACCGCGACGGCAAGGTCGACGTCACCGGCACGACCGACACCTCCGGTGAGAACGGCTGGACCGTCGCCCGTGGCGCCCTGATGCTGCCCAACATCGACGACGACACCCGTCGTTGCCCGGCCACCGGCCCCAAGGGCAAGCCGCTCTCGGACGCCAAGCTGGCCGCCTGCAACGACGCCTCCGACACCAAGGTGAACGGCACGGCCGACGCCGCCGACCTGGCCCGCGTCCGCTCCGTGCCGATGGCGAGCGTCCCCGCCGGGGCGCAGGGCACCGTGAAGGTCACGGCGGGCGCCGCGCAGAGCCGCGTGTTCGTCAAGCGGGGCAAGAAGTGGGAGCCCGTCACCAGCAAGACCCGCCTGTCACGCGCCGAGTTGAAGGCGGGCGTCGAGTTCGGCGTCGAGGCCCGCGACGTCATCCGGGACACCGCGAAGTGGGACGGGACGGCCCGGGTCCGGCTGACCGTGAAGTCCTCCAAGGGCACCACCGCCGACTCCGTCACCCTGCGCGTGGCCCCGCTCCTCACCCACCACCACCTGCAGAACGCCCAGCAGTTGCTGGTCACCAAGATCTCCGGCGGCAACTACGGCAAGCTCAACGCCGCCTTCCGCAAGGGTCTGGACAAGGCGGCCAAGGACGCCGGCATCACCCAGCCGACGGTGAACTTCACCAAGTACGGGGACATCTGGGCGCAGGACTTCGTCGAGCCCGCGTACGTCAGCATGACCGGCGCGAACGGCAAGCGGCAGGCCATGCGCGTGATGCTGCGCTCCGCCCAGATGGACCGGGACTCCGGCCGGGAGCTGTTCGAGAAGATGCGCGGCCCGAACACCGGTGCCGTGCAGGTGACGGGCGCCAAGGAGTCGGAGGAGTGGACGCTCAACTCCATGGGCAACCTGGAGACCATTCCGCCGTACGCCCACGGCGACCGCTCCTTCCCGGCCGGCCGGATCATCATGGGGCAGCGCCCTGACGTCGGCTCCAAGCCCGCGAAGGTGATGCGGACGTTCCTGAAGTCCCAGGGCATGCAGGACCCGCTGTTCCTCGACACGTCCTGGCTGCACGTGGGCCATGTCGACGAGTTCGTGCAGTTCCTGCCCGCGGACACCCCGCGCGGCTGGAAGATCGCGGTCGCCGACCCCGAGGCGGGGCTCAAGCTGCTGCGCGACGCGAAGGCCGCCGGTCACGGCTCGACGAAGATGTTCTCCCTGAAGCTCGGCCCCACGGAGACCATCGCCAAGGCGCTCGCCTCCAAGACCCTGGTCTCCGACAACAACCTCGCCACCCGCCGGATCGAGGCCAACCTCGCGGTGCTCCAGCGCGAGACGGGCGTCACGGACGCCGAGGTCGTCCGGGTCCCGGCCCTCTACACCCAGGGCACGGAGATGGTCGGCGAGACGCAGTCGGGCGGCGACGACAAGACCCGCCTCCCCCGTCTGACCCGTCTCGGCGCCGGCTCCGAACTCCCGGACGTGGCACGGGACTACGGCCAGCAGCGCCGGCTCGACGAGACCACGGCGGACGAGGGTTCCAAGGGCCGCGAGGGCTTCGGCGCCGCCTCCCCCGCGGCGCCCGCGCCCCCGGTGATGACCAGCGCGTACGTCCCCGGCGCGGTCAACGGCATCGTCCTCAGCCGCACGCACTACCTGGCGCCGCGCCAGTGGGGCCCGGTCATCGGCGGAAAGGACATCTTCACCGAGGCGGTGACGGCCGCCTACACGGGTGCCGGCATGAAGGTGTCGTACCTGGACGACTGGGAGACGTACCACCTCGGCATGGGCGAGATCCACTGCGGCACGAACACCCTGCGGAGCACCTCCGCGGCCTGGTGGACGAGCTGACACCGGCCACCGCCGGACCCCGCACGACCTGACGGCCGCCGCCCCGGAGAACCGGGGCGGCGGCTTTTCTCACGCCCTCCCCGGGCCCCGGCCCCGCAGATCCTCCAGCCGTACGAGGCTGTCCCGGACCTCTTCCCGCTCCTCGTCGGTGAGCGGCACCGCCTCGGCGCGCCGGATCGCGTCCGCCGCCGTCTCCTCGTCGCCCGTCCGCACGGCGACATCGGCACGCAGCACGAGCAGCCGCACCAGCTGTGACGCCGTGGGGCCCGGTTCGCCCTCCCCCGGCCGGAGCACCCGGTCGACGACCTTCGCCGCGGCCGCCGGATCGTCCCGGGAATCCGCCAGCAGGGAGGCGTGGTGCAGGGCCCGCGCGTAGGTCTCCCGGGGGGCGGGACGGTGGCGCTGATCCTCGCTCGTCGGCTGCCCCACCCGCACGCAGTTGCCGCCGGGATCGCTCATCAGGAACTGCCGCACGCCGTACGACATGTCCTTCAGCGGCCCGATGCGTGGCAGCCCCCGCGTCGGCACCCGCCCGTACGCCCGCTTGAGCCCGGCCCGGAACGCGGCGTACAGGCCGTCGACGTCGTCCGTGAGCACGTAGCAGGTGCTGACCGAGGCGGCCGGGTCGTACCCCTTCAGCCCGAAGAACTGCAGTTCGATGCCGCCTCGTTCCACGACGGCGTACGGGTTGGGGCTGCGCTGGTGGAAGGTGACCTCGAAGCCGAGGGCCGTATAGAAGTCGAGGAGCGGGGGGAGGGTCTGACACGGAAGGATCGGAATCGTCTTCTCGCTCATACCCCGAAGCTAGTCAAACTTGACCAGATGGCGCGACCGTTTAAACGGCCACCCTCCGCACAGAACCCCGCCGCCCTCAGAACCCCAGCTTCCGCAGCTGTCGCGGATCACGCTGCCAGTCCTTCGCCACCTTCACATGGAGGTCGAGGAAGACCGGCGTGCCCAGCAGCGCCTCGATCTGCTTCCGCGACTTGATGCCGACCTCCTTCAGGCGCTTGCCCTTGGGGCCGATGATGATGCCCTTCTGGCTGGGGCGCTCGATGTAGACGAAGGCGTGGATGTCGAGGAGGGGCCGGTCGGCGGGACGGTCCTCACGGGGGAGCATCTCCTCGACGACGACCGCGATGGAGTGCGGCAGCTCGTCGCGCACGCCCTCCAGGGCCGCCTCGCGGATCAGCTCGGCGATCATGACCTGCTCGGGCTCGTCGGTCAGATCGCCCTCGGGGTAGAGGGCCGGGCCCTCCGGGAGGAGAGGGACGAGAAGGTCGGCCAGCAGGCCCACCTGCTGGTCGGCGACCGCCGAGACAGGCACGATCTCCGCCCACTCGAAGCCGAGCTCCTTGCCCAGCTGGTCGATGGCGATCAGCTGCTCGGCGAGCGTCTTGCTGTCCACCAGGTCGGTCTTGGTGACGATCGCGATCTTCGGCGTCTTCTTGATGGACGCCAGTTCCTTCGCGATGAAGCGGTCACCCGGACCGAGCTTCTCGTTCGCGGGCAGGCAGAAGCCGATGACGTCCACCTCGGCCCACGTCGTGCGGACCACGTCGTTGAGACGCTCGCCCAACAGCGTGCGCGGTTTGTGCAGCCCCGGGGTGTCGACCAGGATCAGCTGCGCGTCCGGCCGGTGCACGATGCCCCGGACCGTGTGCCGCGTGGTCTGCGGCTGGTTCGCCGTGATCGCCACCTTCTGGCCGACCAGAGCGTTCGTGAGGGTGGACTTGCCCGCGTTGGGGCGGCCCACGAAGCAGGCGAAGCCGGCACGGTGGGCGGCCTCGGCCGGCTGCTCGGATGACTGGGTACGGACGCTCATGGCGCCCATTCTCCCTGATCCCCGGACCCCCGCCGCACCCAGCACGGACCGTGAGCTTTCCGAAACCCTCACGCAACGAAACGTCACGGAAACACACCTGTACGCGTCCGGAAACGCACGCCGATCACCCTCTGACGAGCCCCCGCACCCGTTGGAGTCCACCGTGCCCACCGTGCCCCTGGCCGCGCCTCTCGCCGCACCGGCCGTCGACACCGGCGACACCGCCTGGCTGCTCGCCGCCACCGCCCTGGTCCTGCTGATGACCCCGGGCCTCGCCCTCTTCTACGGCGGCATGGTCCGCACGAAGAGCGTCCTCAACATGCTGATGATGAGCTTCGTCTCGATCGCGCTGGTCACCGTGGTGTGGCTGGCCGCCGGATACTCGCTCGCGTTCGGCGACGACGCCTTCGGCGGGCTCATCGGCGGCCTCGACCACCTCGGGATGAGCGGGATCGGTCCCGCGAGCGTCCACGGCACCGTCCCCACCGTCCTGTTCGCCACCTTCCAGCTGACCTTCGCGATCATCACGGCCGCGCTGATCAGTGGTGCGATCGCCGACCGCGCGAAGTTCGGGGCGTGGCTGGTCTTCGTGCCGGTGTGGGCGCTGCTCGTATACGTTCCGGTCGCCCACTGGGTGTGGGGGCCGGGCGGCTGGATCCTCGACGACCTGGGTGCCCTGGACTTCGCGGGTGGTCTGCCGGTGGAGGTGACCTCGGGCGCCTCCGGACTGGCCCTCTGCCTGGTCCTCGGCCCCCGCCTGGGCTTCAAGAAGGACGCGATGCGCCCGCACAACCTGCCGATGGTCATGCTGGGCGCGGGTCTGCTCTGGTTCGGCTGGTTCGGCTTCAACGCCGGCTCCGCGCTCGGCGCCAACGGCCTGGCCGCCGCCGCGTTCCTCAACACCCTCGCCGCCGGCTGCACCGGTCTGCTCGGCTGGCTGTTCGTCGAGCAGAAGCGCGACGGCCACCCGACGACGCTGGGCGCGGCCTCCGGCGCGGTCGCGGGTCTGGTCGCCATCACCCCGTCCTGCGGCTCCGTCTCGCTGCTCGGCGCGCTGGTCATCGGCCTGGCCGCCGGTGTCGTCTGCTCCTACGCCGTGGGCTGGAAGTTCAGGCTGAACTACGACGACTCGCTCGACGTGGTCGGTGTCCACCTGGTCGGCGGTGTCATCGGCACGGTCCTGATCGGTGTCTTCGCCGCCCGGTCGATGACCGGCGGCGCCGAGGGGCTGCTGTACGGCGGCGGTCTCGCCCAGCTCGGCAAGCAAGTGGTGGCGGTGGTCGCGGTCGGGGCGTACGCGTTCCTCGTGACGTACGGCATCGGGAAGCTGATCGACAAGGTGCTGGGCTTCCGCGCCGACGAGGAGCACGAGCACACCGGACTCGACCTTACGGTGCACGCCGAGACGGCATACGATCACGGCGTCCTGGGCCACGGAGCCCCGGTCAGCGCGTCCGTTCCGTCCACGTCCCCCACGCAGAAGGCCAAGGCTTAAGGCATGAAGCTCATCACCGCGATCGTCAAGCCGTACCGCCTCGACGCGGTCAAGACCGCACTCCAGGAGATGGGTGTGGACGGTCTGACCGTCAGCGAGGCCAGCGGTTACGGCCGGCAGCGCGGCCACACCGAGGTGTACCGGGGTGCCGAGTACCAGGTCGACCTCGTCCCCAAGGTGCGGATCGAGATCGTCGTCGAGGACGCCGACTCGGACGCCGTGATCGAGACGATCGTGAAGGCCGCCCAGACCGGCAAGATCGGCGACGGCAAGGTGTGGGCCCTGCCGGTGGAGACGGTCGTACGTGTGCGGACGGGCGAGCGGGGTCCCGACGCGCTGTGAGACTCGCGGGGTGAGGGGTGGTACCGCCGGTTGCGGTACCACCCCTCACGCGTTCACTCGGGTGCGGCGGGGATCAGTCGAAGACGAACGGACCCGGCGACTGCGGTCCGCTCGCCGTGCAGGTCACGGTGATGCCGAAGACCACCATCTGTAGGGAGCCGCCGTACGCCTCCAGGCTGTCGCCGGGGGCGACGGTGCCGGTGAGCGGGCCCACCACCATGCCGTCACCGGCGGCCAGGGCCGGGTTCTCGGTGCCGGTGAAAGCCGTCGTGCCGCCGCCCGCCTTGACGAAGGTGAGCGTGGACTGGATGGAGTCCTCGGCGAGGGCGATCGGTGCGGTGATCTCCTCAGAGGTGAGGGTGACCGTGGCGGTCGTACCGCTCTGCGTGGCCGTAAGCGTGGCCGCGCCGGCGCCGCCGATGGTGCAGCTGGCGTTGATGGTCGCGGTCTCGGGAGTGACCGCGAGGGCGGTCGGCGCGAACGCGAGTCCGGTGACGGCCAGCGTCCCTGCCGCGAGCGCCGAGCCGACTCCGAGTCGTATGCGTCTCATCGTGCGAATTCCCTTCCCTGGTACGGGAGGTGCACGGGGCCTGGGGAAGCCCCGTACGTCCCGGTACGGGCGTTGCCATGTGGGGGCGTGCAATGCGCGGCCGCGCGGCGGAATGTGACGGTCCGCCAGGAGAACGGCTCCATTGAGACGTGCGCGGGCCGAGATTGCAAGACATGCTCTGGTGGTTGCGGCAAGGGTCGGCGAAAGTGGCCGAACCCGTTCGCCGACGCTGCCGGTCGGCTCTGCGCCGAGGTGGCGGCGGGCACCGATCTGTCCCGCGCCGCACGGTTTCACCGGTAGCGCGGGCCGGGTGTCCACTCGCCCGCGCAAGATTTTCACGCAGCTCGGCGGGCTGTTACCGGCCGTAACACTATGCCGCGAGCGCCCGCCGATCCCCCCGGGACCCGAAGATCACTACCCTGTACGGGTGCTCACCTACGAGGAGTTGACGGGGCCGGAACGTGAGCTGTGGGACGCGTTTCCGGAAGGACGGCGGGTCGACCTCAGGACCGGCGTGCCCGAGGAGGACCGGGTCGCCGGCGGCGCGGGCTGGGGACCCGAGCGCACGGTACGGGCGGCGGTGATCGTGGCGCTGCTGCTGGGGGCCAACGCCGCCCAGCGGCCCGGCGCGGTCGGCTCGCTCTCTCTCGCCGGCGCGCGGATCTCCGGCCATGTCGACCTGGCCGGTGCCCGGATCGAGCATCCCCTCTGGCTGGAGGGCTGCTGGTTCGAGCAGGAGGTGAACCTGTACGGGGCCGAGACCCGGACGGTCGCGATCATGGGCAGCCGGGTGCCCCGGCTGGAGGCCGGGGCGAGCCGGATCGGCGGACGGCTCGACCTGCACAGCACCCAGGTGGAGGCGGGGCCGCCCTCCTCCCCCTTCCACCGCGCGAGCACCGCCCTGTCGCTGGTCAACGCCCATGTGGCGGGCGGCATCATGCTGAACAAGGCCCGGCTGATCGCGCCCGGCGGATGGGCGATGGCCGCCGGTGGCCTGATCGTCGAGGGAGGCCTCTTCTGCCGGCGCGGCTTCGTCGCGGACGGCGAGATCCGGCTGCTGGGCGCCCAGTTGCCCGGCGGACTGTTCTTCCAGGGGGCCCGCCTGGAACGGCCCGGCCCGCACGGGGTGACCCTCGCCCTGGACAACGCCGTCGCCCAGACGGTCGACTGCTCCGACGGATTCGTCTCCCACGGCACCATCCGCCTGCGGGGCGCCCAGATCACGGACAACCTGACCTTCGAGGGCGCCGTCCTGAACGGGCCGCCCAGCGACGGCGCGGGCACCGGCCCGGCCCTGGTGGCCATGCTCGTGCAGGCCGCCGACTTCGACTTCGCCCTGGCCCGGCGGCCGACGGGCGCGGTGGATCTGCGGGGCGCCCAGGTGTCGTACCTCCACGAGAGCGCGCACAGCTGGCCTGAGGTCGTGGAGCTGGACGGCTTCGTCTACGGCTCGATCAAGACCGCGGAGACGGACGGCGAGCGACGGGAGACGGTGGGCGGTCCGGCGGCCGTGAAGCGCCGCGTGGAGTGGATACGCCGCAGCCCGGGCTACAGCCCGCAGCCGTACGAGCAACTCGCGGCCTGGTACCGCAAGGTCGGGCACGACGACGACGCCCGCCGGGTGCTGCTGGCCAAACAACGGCACCGGCGAAGCACGCTCTCGCCGGTTGCCCGCGTCTGGGGCCACCTCCTCGACGCGACCGTCGGCTACGGCTACCGCCCCTGGCTGGCCGGCGTCTGGCTGCTCGCGCTGGTCCTGCTGGGGACGACGGCGTTCGACACCAGCACGCCCACCCCGGTGAAACGCGGCGAGAGCGCGCCCTTTCAGCCGCTCGTCTACACCCTCGACCTGCTGGTCCCCATCGGCGGCCTGGGCCAGCGCACTGCCTGGTACTGGACGGACGGCACCCTCCAGTGGCTGGCCTACGCCCTGATCGCCCTCGGCTGGATCCTCACGACGGCCGTCATCGCGGGAGTGACCCGCACCCTGCAGAAGAACTAGCGGGACGTCCCGGCGGGCGCGGCGTTCAGCCCGCCGTCACCGTGGCGCGCACCGACCCGTCCGGCCCCGCCAGCAGTACCGGGGTCCCGGGCCCGCCGAGGTCCCGCACGGCGGCCCGGTCCTCGTCGGAGACGGTCTCCTCGGCAGTCACCACGGCCGCCGCCTCCAGGGACTTCGCGCCGGAGGCCACCGCCATGGCGACGGCCGTGCGCAGCGCGCTGAGCCGCAGGGAGTCGAGGGCCACGGTCCCGGCGACATACGTCCGGCCCGTCTCGTCACGGACGGCCGCCCCCTCGGGCACCCCGTTGCGGGCCCGCGCGGAACGGGCCAGGGTGACGATCTTCCGGTCCTCGGGGTCGAGGTCGAGCGCGCTGCTGTCGGTCATGAGCCGAGCATACGGAGACCCGGTCGGCCCGCACCGCCCAGGGGTGCGGTCACGCCCGGTCCAGACGCAGGCGCTCCGCGCGGGGCAGACCCGCCACCACCAGGTCGTACGAGTCCTCGATCAACTCCTCGACCAGGCGGTCCGGGAGCCCCGCGTCGAGGGCGACGGTGTTCCAGTGGCGCTTGTTCATGTGGTAGCCGGGAGTGACGAGGCCGGGGTGTTCGGCGCGGAGCCGGACCGCGTCCTCGGGGTCGCACTTGAGGTTGACCTTCAGGGGCCGCTGGTCCGTCCAGCTCAGGGCGAACATCTTGCCGAGGACCTTGAAGACGGAGATCTCGGGGCGGAAGGGGAAGTCCTCGACGGCCTCCTCGAAGGAGAGGCAGAAGGCACGCAACTCCTGTGGCGTCACTCGGACTTCGTCTCCTCCTCCGGCGGCCCGGCGGGACCGATCGGCTCCACCAGCACCGTGACGATCTTGTTCCGGCGGCCGGCGGCGGCCTCCGCCGTGAGCCGCAGTTCGCGCTCGTCCGGCAGGGCGACGACGGAGGAGGCACCGGCGATGGGGACGCGCCCCAGGGCCTTGGCGAGGAGGCCGCCCACGGTCTCCACGTCCTCGTCGTCGTAGGCGTCGAGCCCGTACAGCTCGCCGAGGTCGGTGATGTCGAGGCGGGCGGTGACGCGGTAGCGGTCGTCGCCCAGCTCCTCCACCGGCGGCAGCTCACGGTCGTACTCGTCGGTGATCTCGCCGACGATCTCCTCCAGGATGTCCTCGATGGTGACGATGCCGGCGGTGCCGCCGTACTCGTCGATGACGACGGCGACGTGGTTGCGCTCCTGCTGCATCTCGCGCAGCAGGTCACCGGCGTTCTTGGTGTCGGGGACGAAGACGGCCGGCCGCATGGCGGTGGACACCAGTTCGCTCTCGGCGTCCCGGCTGATGTGCGTCTTGCGGGCGAGGTCCTTCAGATACACGATCCCGACGATGTCGTCCTCGTTCTCCCCCGTGACCGGTATGCGTGAGAAACCGGAGCGCAGGGCGAGGGTGAGGGCCTGCCGGATGGTCTTGTAGCGCTCGATGGCGACCAGGTCGGTGCGCGGGACCATCACCTCGCGGACGAGGGTGTCGCCCAGCTCGAAGACCGAGTGCACCATGCGGCGCTCCTCGGCCTCGATCAGCGACTCCTTCTCGGCGAGGTCCACCATGGCGCGCAGCTCGGCCTCGGACGCGAACGGGCCCCGGCGGAAACCCTTGCCGGGCGTCAGCGCGTTGCCGATGAGGATCAGGAGGTTCGGGATCGGGCCCATGATCCGCGCCAGCGGCAGCAGGACGTACGCCGCCGCCGTGGCCGTGTTCAGGGGGTGCTGGCGGCCGATGGTGCGCGGGGAGACGCCGACGGCCACGTAGCTGACGAGGACCATCACCCCGATGGCGACGACCAGGGCCTCCCAGGTCGCGTCGAACTCCTTCAGGCAGGCGTAGGTCACGAGTGCGGCGGCGGCCATCTCGCAGGCCACGCGCACCAGCAGCGCGACGTTCAGATAGCGGGTCGGGTCCGCCGAGATCTGGGCGAGCCCCGCGCTGCCGCGCCGCCCGGCCCGTACGGCCTCCTCGGCGCGGAAGCTGGAGACGCGCGCGAGGCCCGCCTCCGCGCAGGCGGCGAGCCAGGCGACGACGACCAGGGCGACGGCACCACCGATGAGAGACGCGCTCATGACACGGTCGGCGCCGGGGAGGGGCCGGTGAAGCCCTTCTCCGCGCGCCAGCCGTCCACGATGGCGGCCTGCAGGCCGAACATCTCGGCCTTCTCGTCCGGCTCCTCGTGGTCGTAACCGAGCAGGTGCAGCACCCCGTGGACGGTGAGGAGCTGGAGCTCCTCGTCCATGGAGTGCTGCGTGTCCGCTTCCTTGCCCTGCTTCTCGGCGACCTCCGGGCACAGCACGATGTCGCCGAGCAGGCCCTGCGGCGGCTCGTCGTCGTCCTTCGACGGCGGCCGCAGCTCGTCCATCGGGAAGGACATGACATCCGTCGGTCCTGGCAGGTCCATCCACTGGATGTGCAGCTGCTCCATGGCGTCGGCGTCCACCACGATCACCGACAGTTCGGAGAGGGGGTGGATGCGCATCCGCGTCAGCGCGTAGCGGGCGATGTCGAGGATCGCCTGCTCGTCGACCTCGGTTCCGGACTCGTTGTTGACGTCGATCGACATGGTGCTGTGCTTGTCTACTTCCCCTTGTGCCCGGCCTTGCCCCGGCCGCCCTTGTGCGTGCCGTTCTCCGTGCCGTGCGTGGTGTCGTACTTCTCGTACGCGTCGACGATACGGCCGACGAGCTTGTGCCGGACGACATCCTGGGACGACAGCCGGGAGAAGTGCACGTCGTCCAGGCCCTCCAGGATGTCCTGCACCTGGCGCAGACCGGACTTCGTGCCGTTGGGCAGGTCGACCTGCGTCACGTCACCCGTGATCACGATCTTCGAGTCGAAGCCGAGGCGGGTGAGGAACATCTTCATCTGCTCGGGCGAGGTGTTCTGGGCCTCGTCGAGGATGATGAAGGCGTCGTTGAGCGTGCGGCCACGCATGTACGCCAGCGGCGCGACCTCGATGGTCCCGGCGGCCATCAGCCTGGGGATCGAGTCGGGGTCGAGCATGTCGTGCAGCGCGTCGTACAGCGGACGCAGGTAGGGGTCGATCTTCTCGTAGAGGGTGCCGGGGAGGAAGCCGAGGCGTTCGCCGGCCTCGACCGCCGGGCGGGTCAGGATGATGCGGTTGACCTGCTTGGACTGCAGGGCCTGGACGGCCTTGGCCATGGCGAGATACGTCTTGCCGGTGCCGGCCGGGCCGATGCCGAAGACGATCGTGTGCTTGTCGATGGCGTCGACGTACCGCTTCTGGTTGAGCGTCTTGGGGCGGATCGTGCGGCCACGCGAGGACAGGATGTTCTGTGTGAGCACCTCGGCCGGGGTCTCCTGGCCTTCGCTCTGCCCGTTCTCGCTCGCTCTCAGCATGGCGATCGAGCGTTCCACTGCGTCCTCCGTCATCGGCTGTCCGGTGCGGAGCACCAGCATCATCTCGTCGAACAGGCGCTGGACGAGAGCGACTTCGGGGGCGTCGCCGACCGCGCTGATCTCATTGCCCCGGACATGGATGTCGACCGCCGGGAAGGCCTTCTCGATCACGCGCAGGAGGGAGTCGCCGGAACCCAGCACGGTCACCATGGGGTGCGCCGCGGGGACGGTGAACTGCGCTCTCGCCTTGCCCTGCGCGGGGGTGTGTGCTGTGCGTGTCTGAGTCATGGGCCGGCTCTGTAGGCCGCGGGTCCTCCTCTTGACCGTGGGGCTCGTGTTGCCCTTTCCCAGGGTACGACGCGGCGGTGACAGTGCCGTAGGGCTTTTACCGGGGGGAGCTCGGGGCCGCGGGTACGTCGCGGTCTGCGGCCCGGTGGGGCTTCTCGCGCAGTTCCCCGCGCCCCTGAAGGGCCGGGGCTGCGCCCCTGGCCCTTCAGCGCCAGGCCGGCGCACCCCCGGCCGCTCCCGGGGTCGTCACCTCGATCTTGGTTCGGATTTCTCTCATCACCGTCACGATCCGTTCCTCCTGCTCGGGGGTGAGGCGGGCGACCGGGACCGAGCAGCTGATGGCGTCCGCGGCGGGGGTGTCGGTGCGCAGGGCGAAGCCGAAGCCGACGATGCCGGGGACGCCCTCCTCGCGGTCGACGGCGTAGCCGCGGACGCGGACGGCGGCGAGGCCCTCGGCGAGGGAGGCGCAGGTGGTGCGGGTGTGGGCGGGGAGGCGGCGGCCCACGCGGCTGACGGTCCGCAGGTACTCGTGGGACTCGCGGGTCGCCAGGTACGCGACGTCCATGCCGTCGAGACGGGCGAGGTGGATCGTCTCGCCGAGCGCCTCGGACGCCTCGTCGAGACAGGGCCGTACGGCGCGTACGCGGGGGTCGGAGTCCAGGTAGCCGTGCCGGTGAGCAGGGCGCGGATGCCGATGCCGTAGAGGGAACCGGAGCTGCGCGGGACCCGGAGCTCGTCCGCCGGCTCCTGGAGGCGGGCGGGCCGGTCGCCGCGCGCGGCCGGCCGTTCCAGCAGGTCGACCGTGCGCGCCGCCGACTTCACCTCTCGGACGCCGCCGTCTGTTTCCGACATGCGCCGATCGCGGGAGACGACGCGGCGCCATTGACCAGGCGTGTTCACCTATCTAACCTCCATCTCTATACGTAGACGACCTCGATGTCTCATGCCGATGACCGCGTCCGCATGACGACGACCGCACGCAGGAGCCGCTCCGTGACCGAGATCCGCGACCTGACCATCACCGAGGTCCGGCTGACCCCGATCCTGGTGGCCGACCCGCCGCTGCTGAACACCCAGGGGGTGCACCAGCCGTACACCCCCCGGCTGATCGTGGAGGTGGTGACCGCCGACGGGACGACGGGGGTGGGCGAGACGTACGGCGACACCAAGTACCTGGAGCTGGCCCGGCCCTTCGCGCGGAAGCTGGTGGGCCGGCGGGTCAGCGATCTGAACGGGCTCTTCGTGCTCGCCGACGAGGTGGCCGTCGACGGGTCGCGGGTCTCCGGGCAGGTCGACGTGGGCGGGCTGCGCGGCGTCCAGACGGCCGACAAGCTGCGCCTGTCGGTGGTGTCGGGGTTCGAGGTCGCCTGTCTCGACGCGCTCGGCAAGGCGCTGGGGCTGCCCGTGCACGCGCTGCTCGGCGGGAAGGTGCGGGACACCGTGGAGTACAGCGCGTACCTCTTCTACAAGTGGGCCGACCACCCCGAGGGCGTCGTGAGCGAGCGGGACGACTGGGGTGCCGCCATGGACCCGGCCGGGGTCGTGGAGCAGGCCCGGAGGTTCAAGGAGCGGTACGGGTTCACGTCGTTCAAGCTCAAGGGGGGCGTCTTCCCGCCGGACGAGGAGATCGCGGCGATCCGTGCGCTGGCCGGGGCGTTCCCCGGGCATCCGCTGCGGCTGGACCCGAACGGGGCCTGGTCCGTTGCGACTTCGCTGAAGGTCGCGGACGCGTTGGGGGACGTGCTCGAATACCTGGAGGACCCGACGCTCGGGACGCCCGCGATGGCCGAGGTGGCGGCGCGGACGTCGGTACCGCTGGCCACCAACATGTGCGTGACGACCTTCGCGGAGATCGAGGAGGCGTTCGGGCAGGGGGCCGTGCAGGTGGTCCTCTCCGACCACCACTACTGGGGCGGGCTGCGCAACACGCGTGAACTGGCCGCGATCTGCCGGACGTTCGGGGTCGGGGTGTCCATGCACTCCAACACCCACCTGGGGATCAGCCTCGCGGCGATGACGCACGTGGCGTCCACGGTCCCCGGCCTCCACCATGCCTGCGACTCCCACTACCCCTGGCAGTCCGAGGACGTCCTCACCTCGCGGCTCACCTTCGAGGACGGGGCGGTACGGGTGTCGGACGCGCCGGGCCTCGGGGTCGAACTGGACCGGGACAGGCTGGAGTTCCTGCACCGGCGGTGGGTGGACGACGACGGTTCACTGAGGGACCGCGACGACGCGGCGGCGATGCGGGTGGCGGAGCCGGGGTGGGTGACGCCGACGGTGCCTCGCTGGTGACGCCGGTCTTCGTGCGCGAGAAGCCCCACACGCCCGCACCCGGCAACGCAGCCGTGCCCCACACCGGCGTGACCCGCACCCCCCGGCGGAGCGTTTGGTGCAGACTGGCTGGATCCGCACCACGCCAGGGAGCACATCGTGACCGCGTTCAAGGGAGAGCGACCGCACCGGCCCCAGGTAGACCCGCTGAGGGCCCTGCGCGCACCGGATGACCCGCCCTGGGACGTCTATCTGACGGGCACCGTCTTCCTCGACATCATCTTCACCGGGCTCGACTCCGCCCCGGTGCGCGGAACCGAGTCCTGGGCACGCGGGATGGGGTCGAGCCCCGGCGGTGTGGCGAACATGGCCACGGCCCTGGCCCGGCTCGGCCTGAAGACCTCCCTCGCGGCGGCCTTCGGCGACGACCACTACGGCGAGTACTGCTGGGACGCCCTGGAACAGGGCGAGGGCATCGACCTCTCCACCTCCCGCACGGTCCTCGGCTGGCACTCCCCGGTCACGGTCTCCATGGCGTACGAGGGCGAGCGCACGATGGTCTCCCACGGCCACGAGGCGCCCCCGGAGGAGTCCGCGCCCAAGTGCCCGCCCCACGCGCGCGCCGCCGTCGCCTCCCTCACCCCCGGCGTGCGCGCCCCCTGGATCGCCCAGGCCGCGAGCAAGGGCACCCGGATCTTCGCGGACGTCGGCTGGGACGAGACCGGCGCCTGGGACCTCGCGGCGCTCCCCGACCTCGCCCACTGCGAGGCGTTCCTGCCCAACGCGGCCGAGGCGATGCGGTACACCCGCGCCGAGTGCCCTCGGGCCGCCGCCCGCGCCCTCACCGAGCACGTCCCGGTGGCCGTGGTGACGCTGGGCGCGGAGGGTGCGTACGCCGTGGACGGGCGGACCGGTGAGACGGCGGAGGTGCCGGCCATCGCCGTGGAGGCGCTGGACCCCACGGGCGCGGGCGATGTGTTCGTCGCCGGGTTCGTCACCGGCACGCTGGCCCACTGGCCGCTTGCGGACCGGCTGGCCTTCGCGGGGCTCACCGCGGCGCTGTCGGTGCAGGAGTTCGGCGGGTCGCTGTCCGCGCCCGGCTGGGCCGAGATCGCCGCGTGGTGGCGGCGGGTGCAGTCGGTGGACCGTCAGGATCCCGCCGCCCTGCGCCGGTACGCCTTCCTGGAGGAATTCCTCCCGAAGGACCACGTCAGCCCGTGGCCGCTGCGACGAGCGGTACCGACGATCGGCTTCCGCCGCTCGGCTTGAGACCGGGCGCGTCATAGCTCGGGGGTGCGGGTTTCCTCGGCGGGTGCGACCCCGGTGGGGCTTCTCGCGCAGTTCCCCGCGCCCCCGGAAAAGCGGGGGCTGCGCCCCGGGCTTTTCTGGCCCGCAGGGCCATGGTCTTTCAGGCCCGCAGGGCCTGATCTTTCAGGGGCGCGGGGAACTGCGCGAGCAACCCCCACGCACCCGCACCCGCCGACGCACCCCCGGCCCCGCGAGCTACTAGGCGCCCCCAAAACTGCTGCGCCTACCCACCAATCCCCACCCCAAACGCGCCGTGATACAAATTCTCCGCGCGTCCCTGTCCGTCGACAGCCAGCCGCCCAACCCCCCTCATCGAGCCGCACCTTCGCACGTCCAGGAACGCCCGTGTCCCCCCGCACCACCACCCCGCCCTGGCCCCTCGTCGCCCTTTTCACGGCCGGGTATCTCGCCGCGTACCTCCTGCCGACCACCGTGGGCAGGCTCGACGCGGCACTCCCCCTCACCACCACCGAGGCCGGCGCCGTCGGCAGTGCGCTGCTGCTGGGTTCGGCCACGGCCGGCTTCACGCTCGCCGCCCACGTGGCCCGCCTCGGCCCCCGTCGCCTCGCCCGGGCGGGCCTGCTGCTCGCCGCCGCCGGCTACGGCACCGCCGCTCTCACCACCGCCCTCCCCGCGGTGGTCGCCGGCGCGGTCCTCGGCGGCTTCGGCTCCGGTACGGCGACCGCCGTGGCCGCGACCGGGATCGCCGCGCAGCGCGACCCGCACCGGGTGTCGACGACGGGCCTGTTGAGCGTCTCGGCGCTGGCGGGCGCGCTGTATCTGACGCTCCCCCGCCTGGGCCCCGGTCACGGCCTTCCCCTCGCCGCCCTCGCCCTCACGGCCCTGCTCACCCTCCCGGCCACCGCCCGGCTCGCCGCCCCGGTGGCCACCGCCCAGGTCGCCCGGGAACGGGGCCCGCTCCCCCACCCCCGCCATGGTCTGACCCTCGCCGTCACGCTCCTGCTGTGGTCCCTGGCGCAGAACTCCCTCTGGGGCGTCAGCGGCCGGATCGGCACCACCCAGGCCGGGCTCTCCGAGGTCACCGTCGGCGCCGTCTTCGCGGCGGCGCTCGGCGCGGGCCTGCTGGGGGTGATCGGGGCGAGCGCACTGGGCGTGCGCTTCGGCCGCGCGCTGCCCATCGGCGTCGGCACCGCGCTCATCTCCGGCTGTATCGCGCTCAGCGCCACCGCGACCGACCTGACGTCCTTCGCCACGGGCGAGATCGCCTGGAACGCGCTCTACCCGGTCGTCCTGTCGTACCTCATCGGCCTCGCCGCCTCCCTCGACCCGCGTGGCCGCTGGGCGGTCCTGATCGGCTCCGCGTCCTCACTCGGCACGGCCGCCGGGCCCCTCGTCGGCAGCCTGCTCTCCGCCCACGTCGGCTATCCGGCGATGGGCGCGATCCTGGCCGTGGGCCTGCTCCTGATCACGGCCCCCATGACCTGGGTGGCCCTGCTCACCGCCACACCCACGACGGAACGCGCCCGCTACGAGGAGCAGGCGACCGCCGGGCGACCGGAGTACCGCCCGGCGGCCTGAGGGTCCTCCGCACCCGCCCCGTCACCCGAACTCGTACGCGTCCACCTCGGCGAGATACCGGGCCCGCCGCTCCTCGTCGTGCTCCAGGAAGGACGCGGTGAAGGAGTTGCGGGCCAGCTCCCGCAGCCGGTCCTCGCTCAGACCGAGGGTGCGGCGCACGGCGTCGAAGTTGTCGCCGGCGTACCCGCCGAAGTAGGCCGGGTCGTCCGAGTTGACCGTGCAGAGCAGGCCCGCGTCGAGCATGGCGGGCAGGGGGTGGTCGGCGAGGGTGTCGACGGCGCGCAGCCGGACGTTGGAGAGCGGGCAGAGCGTCAGCGGGATCCGCTCGCGCACCAGCCGCTCGACGAGGGCCGGGTCCTCCATGCAGCGCAGCCCGTGGTCGACCCGCTCGACCCCGAGGACGTCGAGGGCCTCGGTGATGTACTCCGGCGGGCCCTCCTCCCCCGCGTGCGCCACGCGTCGCAGACCGAGCGCGGCGGCCGCCTCGTACACCTCACGGAACTTGACCGGCGGATGCCCGACCTCGGCCGAGTCCAGTCCGACCCCGGCGATCCGGTCGAGATACGGCTCGGCGGCCTTCAGCGTGTCGAGCGCCGACTCGGCGGACTCGTCCCGCAGGAAGCAGAGGATCAGCTGGGTGGAGATCCCGTGCGTCTCCTCGCTCCCCCCCAGCGCCCGCCACAGCCCTTCGACGACCGTGCCCATCCCCACGCCCCGCGTCACGTGGGCCTGCGGGTCGAAGAAGATCTCGGCGTGGCGTACGCCCTGGGCGGCGGCGCGGGCGAGATAGGCGTCGGCCAGGTCCGCGAAGTCCTGCTCGGTGCGCAGGACCGTCATCAGCTCGTAGTACAGGTTCAGAAAGGACTGCAGGTCCTCGAACTCGTAGGCCTTGCGCAGCGCTTCGGTGTCCGCGTACGGCAGCGCGACCCCGTTTCGGGCGGCCAGCGCGAAGGCCAGCTCCGGCTCCAGGGTTCCTTCGATGTGCAGGTGCAATTCAGCTTTGGGGAGGGACATCAAAGCATCGTACGGCCGCTTCAACGCCGTTTCGGAAGCGCCACCCTCAGCAGGTCGTGCGCCACGGTCAGCTCTCCCTCGAACCCGGCGGCCCGCGCCTGCCGTTCGAACTCCTCGGGCTCGGTGTACCGCTGGCTGAAGTGGGTGAGGACGAGATGCCGTACACCGCAGTCGCGGGCGATGGAAGCCGCCTGACCAGCCGTCAGATGACCGTGGTCGACGGCGAGTTCGATGTCCTCGTTCAGGAAGGTGGACTCGATGACGAGCATGTCGGCCGCGTCGGCGAGGGCGTAGACCCCGTCGCACAACCGGGTGTCCATGACGAACGCGAACCGCTGTCCGCGCCGCAGTTCGCTGACGTCCTCCAGGCGGACGCCGCCGATCGCGCCCTCCCGCTGGATCCGCCCGATGTCCGGCCCCTCGATCCCGTGCGCGGCGAGCCGCTCGGGCAGCATCCGGCGTCCGTCGGGCTCGACGAGGCGGTACCCGTACGACTCGACGGGGTGCGAGAGCTTCCGCGCGTCGAGCGTGTAGGCGGGGGTGGCGGCCAGCACTCCGCCCTCGCCCTCGACCGGCGCCTCGATCAACTGGACCGTCTCCCGGTAGGCGGTGGCGTACCGCAGTCGGTCGAAGAACCGCTGGCCGGAGCGCGGGTAGTGCGCCGTGACGTCGTGCGGGACCCTGTCGAGGTTGATCCGCTGGATCACACCGGCGAGCCCCAGGGAGTGGTCCCCGTGGAAATGGGTGACGCAGATGCGGTTCAGGTCGTGTGCGGCGACCCCGGCGCGCAGCATCTGCCGCTGGGTACCCTCGCCGGGGTCGAAGAGGAGCCCCTCGGTGCCCCAGCGGAGCAGATAGCCGTTGTGGTTGCGGTGCCGGGTCGGGACCTGGCTGGCGGTGCCCAGGACCACCAGTTCACGTACGGACACGGCTCGTCACCCGGGGGGCCACTGCAGGCCACGACCGCCGACGACGTGGGCGTGCGCGTGGAAGACGGTCTGGCCGGCGCCGGTGCCGGTGTTGAAGACGATGCGGTAGCTCTCCAGCTTGTCCTCGTCCGCGACGGCCTGTGTCTCGCGGAGGACGTCCGCGGCCAGGTCGGGGGCGGCGGCGGCGAGTGTCGCGGCGTCCGTGTAGTGCGCCTTCGGGATGACCAGGACGTGGGTCGGCGCCTGGGGGTTGATGTCCCGGAACGCGACCGTGGTGTCCGTCTCCCTGACGATCGTCGCGGGTACGTGTCCCGCCACGATCTTGCAGAACAGACAGTCGTCCTGCGGCTCCCCAGCCATACGTTGCCTCCCAGCCACCGGTGATCGCCTACGGGGGCATGCTATCGCCAGGGTGCGTCTCGGGTGCGGGTCCGGTGGGGCTGGTCGCGCAGTTCCCCGCGCCCCTGAAAAAGCAGGGGCTACGCCCCGTGCTTTTTCGGCCCGAGAGGGCCGGAGGCCCTTAAGGGGCGCGGGGAACTGCGCGAGAAGCCCCACCGGACCCGCACCCGAGACGCACCCCCCGGCCGCTAAGACTCGGGCAGCGCGGGTGCCACCTTCGCCGGCGTCGCTTCCAACCCCTCCAGCGCGATCCGGATCGCCTCGTCGAGCTGAGGGTCACGCCCGGCGGCGTGGTCCTGCGGCGCCTGCACCACCTCCACGTCGGGATCGACCCCGTGGTTCTCGACCCCCCACCCGTACCCCTCCAGCCAGAACGCGTACTTCGGCTGGGTCACCAGCGTCCCGTCCACCAGCCGGTACCGGCTGTCGATCCCGACGACCCCGCCCCAGGTCCGGGTACCGACCACCGGCCCGATCCCGAGCGCCTTGATCGCCGCGTTGACGATGTCCCCGTCCGACCCGGAGAACTCGTTGGCGACGGCGACGACGGGCCCCCGGGGCGCGTCGTCGGGATAGCTGCTCGCCCGCATCCCCCGCGGCAGGTCCCACCCGACGATCCGCCGGGCCAGCTTCTCCACCACGAGCTGGGAGGTGTGCCCGCCCCGGTTCTCCCGGACGTCCACGACCAGCCCCTCCCGCGCGACCTCGATGCGCAGATCGCGGTGGAGCTGGGCCCAGCCGGAACCCACCATGTCGGGCACGTGGAGATACCCGAGCCGGCCACCGGACTTCTCGTGCACGTACGCCCGCCGGTCCGCCACCCACGCGTGGTACCGCAGGGGCTCCTCGTCGGAGATGGGCACCACCACGGGGTGCCGCGGATCCCCGCCGCCCGACGGCAGCACGGTCAGCTCGACCGCCTTGCCCGCGGTGCCGACCAGCAGCGGTCCCGGGCCGGCCAGCGGATCCACCGGCTGCCCGCCGACGGCGATGATCGCGTCCCCGGCCCGCACGGCCACGCCGGGCGCGGCGAGCGGCGAGTGCGCGTCCGGGTCGGAGGTCTCCGACGGCAGCACCCGGTCGATGCGCCACAGCGGGGTGCCCTGGGGACCGTCCTCGTGCCGGGAGATGTCCGCGCCGAGCAGCCCCTGCCGCCGGTCGCCGGAGCCGCCCCGGCCGCGCGGGGTGACGTACGCGTGGGAGGTGCCCAACTCGCCCTGGACCTCCCAGAGCAGGTCCACGAGGTCGTCGTGGGTGGCCACCCGCTGAAGGACGGGGCGGTAGCGGTCCAGGACGCCGGACCAGTCGACTCCGCCCAGGTCGGGCCGCCAGAAGTTGTCCCGCATCAGGCGGCCGGTCTCGTCGAACATCTGGCGCCACTCGGCGGCCGGGTCGACGGTCCGCCGGATGCGCGAGAGGTCGACCGTGACGTTGGTGTCGCTGTCGTCGTCGCCGGAGGCACGCCGGTCGCTGGGGACGACCTTGAGCTTGCCGTCGGTCCACAGCAGGACCCGTTTGCCGTCGCCGCTGACGGCGAAGTGGTCGGCGTCGGACGCCAGATACTCCAGGCGCCGCTGGGCGAGGTCGTACCGCTCCAGGGAGGTCTTCGGGTCGGGGTCGTCGGGCGTGGCCCGCAGATGGCCGAGGACGCCGGTGACGGGGTGGCGCAGCCACAGCACGCCGTCCTTCGCGGCGCGGAGCGTGGAGTAGCGGGCGGCCTCGACCGGGAAGGGCACGATCCGGTCGGCGAGCCCTTCGAGGTCGATGCGGGTGGTCGGGGTGCCCTCGCTGTCGGGGGTCTCGTCCTTGTCGGGCGCCTCGAACGGCCGGCCGTGGCGCTGCGGTCCGAAGGGGGACGGGGTGGTCGCAGCGAGCGTGATGAGGTGCGGGCGGGCGCCGCTGACGAAGTGCAGGTCGAAAACGTGTTCGTCGTAGACCGGGTCGAAGGCGCGGGCGGAGAGGAAGGCGAGGTGTTTGCCGTCGAGCGTGAACGTCGGCGAGAAGTCCTGGAAGCGCAGTGGGGTCGCCTCGGTGACGGACAGGTCGGCGGTGTTGGCGAGCTTGAGCTGGCGCAGCGGGCGCGGGCCGGGGTGCGACCAGGCGAGCCAGGCCGAGTCGGGCGAGAAGACCAGCCCGGTCACCTCGCCGTCCTCGCTGCGGTCGACCTCGCGCACCTCGCCGGTCTCCCGCTCGACGAGCAGCACGCGGCCGTCGTCGGCGGCGACGGCGACCCGGCTGCCGTCGGGGGCCACGGCGAGTCCGAGGACACGGCCCAGCTGCCCGGCGGCGAGGCGGCGCGGGGTGGCGCCGGGACCGACGCCGGTCGCCGGGGCGAACTCCAGCGCGTCGTCGCCCTCCGCGTCCGTCACCCACACGACCCACTCCTCGCCCTCCACCCGGAAGGTGCGGGGCAGCCGGGCCCGTACGCCGTCCTCGGCGGCGAGCGCGCGGGCGGGGCCGGAGCGGTGGGTGATCCAGTGGATCGAGCCGCGCACGGAGACGGCGCTGCCCCGGGCGGTGTGGTCGGGCGAGGCGGACCCGAACCAGCGGGAGGCGTTCACCGGGAACGGCTGGAGGTCCACGCGCTGTCCGCCCAGCCGGATGTCGAGCCTGCGCGGCTCGGCGCCGTCCAGGTCGTCCAGCAGCCACAGCTCCCCGGCGGACGCGTACACGACCCGGGTGCCGTCGGTGGCCGCGTGCCGGGCGTAGAAACCGTCGACTGGGGTGTGCCGGCGCAGGTCGGAGCCGTCGGCGAGGGAGGAGTAGAGCGCCCCGACGCCCTCGTGGTCGGAGAGGAACGCGATCCGGTCCCCGACCCACATCGGGTATTCGAGGTTGCCGTCCAACTCGGTGTGCAGGCGCACGAATTCCCCGGCGCCCTCCGCACTCTCGTCGGCCCGGTCGATCCACAGCTTGCCCGCCGTGCCGCCCCGGTACCGCTTCCACCAGGCGGCCTCGCGGCCCATCGGCGCGGACAGCAGCACGGTGGCGGGGCCGTGGGCGACGTCGCCGACCGGCCCGTAGGGGAGGGTGGTGGCCGGTCCGCCGTCGAGCGGCACGGCGCGCGCCCAGCTCCGCCGGAGGCTGGCCTGCCCGTGGGTGCTGAGCGCGAGGACCTGACCGTCGGGGGTCCAGCCGCGCACCTGGGTGCGCCAACTCCCCCAGTACGTCAGGCGCTTGGCCGATCCACCGTCGACGGGCGCGATATGCACCTCGGGTGCGCCGTCCCGGGTGGAGGTCCACGCGACGGTGGTGCCGTCCGGGGAGATCCGCGGATGGTTCACGGGTACGTTGTCCGCGCTGACCCGCCAGGCACGGCCGCCGTCCAGAGGCGCGACCCACACGTCGTCCTCGGCGGTGAAGGCGACCAGGTCGCCGTGCAGATGCGGATACCGGAAATACGCGAGCTGAGTCACCCAGTTACTTTATGCAGCGTTCGGTCTGATGGGGAGGGGTTTGGATCATGTCCCTCGCCCCGGGACCGCGCCTCGGGCCGGGCCTCACTTGCCCTCGGGCACGCACGCCGGGTCCTTCTGGCACCAGATGGTCTGGGTGACGGTGACCGTCGCGGTCGGCCCCGGCCGGTCGGGGTCCGGCTGTCCGGCGCTCGGCGTCGGGGCCGGGGCGTCGCAGTTGCCGAGCACGTCGACGTGGAACCACTCCTTGCCGTCGACCTTCGCGGTCAGGTCCCCGCGTACGCACCTGCCGTTGACCTCTTTGGTCACCTTCCCGGTGACCTCGATGTCCCGGCCTTCCTTGTCCTCACCGGTGCAGTCGACGTCCGCGACGGTGTTCGCGGACGCGGACGGCGCGCCGGACTTCCTGTCGTCACCCTGCCCGCCCCCGCCGTCGCTGTCGTACGACGCCGTGCAGTTGAGCCACTGGACGTCGAGGCCCTCCCGCTCCAGCTCCTTGGTGGCGAGCTGGTCGGTGGTGAACGCGACCGCGCCGGTGTTGAGCCCGCCGCCCTCGCAGGCCACCAGAGCGGCGACCGCGCAGATGCCGAGCCCGGCTCCCAGCAGGAGCCGACGCCCGCCCGTCCGGTACGCCTTGACACGCCTCCATGCCCCCATGCCTGGCAGCCTGCCACCGCCCGCGGCGGCACGGAAGACCGCATGCGGCCAAGCCGCCGGGACCGGGGGACACGGGGCGGGGACGTCAGCCGCTCATCAGCAGCCATTCCTGCAGCTCGACCAAGTTCCCCTCGGGATCCTTGAGATGGGCCACCCGCATACGGTCGGTCATACGTGCGGGCCCGTGCAGGAGCCGCACGCCGAACGAGGTGATCCGCTCGCAGTACGCGTCGAGGTCGTCGACCCGCAGGACGACCAGTGACCGGTGCCCGTTCGCCGCGTCGGCCAGTTCCCCGAGCACCTCGGCCATCATCGCCCGGTCCTGGAGGGCGATCCCCGCGGACCCGACGGCCGGGCTGAACTTCTCGTACGGCCCGTCGACCGCCCCGGACTGCGGCTTCAGCCCGAGCACATCGGCGTAGAAGCGGTAGCAGACGGTGAAGTCGGAGACGAGCAGCCTTACTTGGGCGAGTTCCACGATGCTCCCTTGGGGGTCGGGGACGCCGGTCGGGACCGGGTGGCGGTCAGGACCAGCGTCCGGTCCGGCCCAGCAGCAACGCCCCGGCCGCCGTCCCGGCGGTCGACGTACGCAGCACACTGGGCCCGAGTCGGTACGCCCCCGCGCCCGCCTCGCCGAAGAGCGCCAGCTCCTCCGGCGACACGCCCCCCTCGGGCCCCACGACGAGCACGATCTCCCCGGCCGTCGGCAGCTGCGCCGTGGCCAGTGTGTCGTCGCCGCTCTCGTGCAGGACCGCGGCGAAGTCGGCCTTCGCCAGCAGCTCCGCGACCTGCTTGCCCGTGGCCGCGTCCGCGACCTCGGGGAATCGCGTCCGGCGGGACTGCTTGCCCGCCTCGCGGGCGGTGGCCCGCCACTTGGCGAGGGCCTTCTGCCCCCGCTCGCCCTTCCACTGGGTGATGCAGCGGGAGGCGGCCCAGGGAACGATCGCGTCGATACCGACCTCGGTCATGGTCTCGACGGCCAGCTCGCCCCGGTCACCCTTGGGCAGCGCCTGGACGACGGTGATCCGGGGCTGCGCCGCGGGCTCCTCGTGCACGGTCTCCAGGTCCATGACCACGAGCCGGTCCTTGCCCTCGGCGGCCTTGACGATGCCCTCGGCCCAGCGGCCGCGCCCGTCCGTGAGGACGACGTCCTCACCGGCCCGCAGCCGCTTCACGGAGACGGCGTGCCGGCCCTCGGGTCCGTCGAGGACGAGCTCGCCGCCGCAGCCGTCCGGCAGGTCCAGCGAGTCGACCACGAACACCGGTGCGGTCATCGCCCCTCGTTCCCGGTCTGTACGCCGCCCAGCCCCGCCGCCGGGCTGCCGACCCGCGCGGCGGCCTGCTCGGCCTGTGCGGCGGCGATCTCGGCGGCCAGCACCTCGACCAGTTCCCCGGCCGGCATGTCCCGGGCCATCCGGTGCCCCTGCCCGGCCCAGAGCGCCATGCCCTGCGCGTCCCCGGCCTTCGCGGCGGCCTTGCGCAGCGGGGAGGTGAGGTGGTGGACCTCCGGGTAGGCGACGGGCGCGTACGGGCCGTGCTCGCGCAGGAACCGGTTGACCAGGCCCCGGGCCGGACGGCCGGAGAAGGCTCGGGTCAGCTCGGTGCGGACGAAGAGGGGGTCGGTGAGGGCCTGCTTGTGCACGGCGTGCGCGCCGGACTCGGCGGTCGCGAGGAACGCCGTGCCGAGCTGGGCCGCGCTCACCCCCGCCGTGAGGAGCGCGGCGATCTGGCTGCCGCGCATGATGCCGCCGGCCGCGACCATCGGCAGCGCCACGGCCTCGCGGACCTGGGCCACGAGCGAGAGCAGACCGATGCCGGCGCGGTCCCGCTCGGGGTCGTCCCGGTGGGTGCCCTGGTGGCCGCCGGCCTCGACGCCCTGCACGATCACGGCGTGGGCCCCGGACCGCTCCACGGCCTGCGCCTCCTCCGCCGAGGTCGCGGTGACCAGGGTGAGCGTGCCCTTGCGGGCGAGGGCGTCGACGACCTCGGGCGTCGGGCACCCGAAGTGGAACGACACCACGGGGACCGGGTTGTCGAGCAGTACGGCGAGCTTGGCCTCGTAACCGTCGTCGCGTCCGCTGTCCGGGTCGCCCAGCTCGGCGTCGTACCAGGTGGCCTCACCCGCGAGCTGCTCCGCGTAGACCTCGACGGCGGCGGCAGCGGGGGGCGCGGGGTCAGCCACTCCGGTGGAGCCGGTGCTCGCGCCGGGGTGCTCCGGCTGCGGCATGAAGAGGTTCACGCCGAAGGGGCGTGAGGTGAGCGCCCGGAGCGCCTTGATCTCCTGGTACATCCCGTCGGCCGTCTTGTACCCGGCGGCCAGGAACCCCAGCCCGCCGGCCTCGGACACGGCGGCGGCCAGCCGCGGCACGGACACGCCGCCCGCCATCGGGGCCTGCACGATCGGGAGCGGGACGAGATCGGTCAGTGCGGAGGACATGACGGCATGGTGCCATGTCCTCCGGGTCCAGCCGAATCGGGGACGGACGGCCGCTCGTCGGGTGCGGGTGGGCGGGGGCGGGCCGGGGAAGCGAGGGGCGCGGCCCCCTGCTTCTCAGCGGCGGCGGGGACCCCGCGAGAGGCCCCACGCAGCCGCACCCGACCCGCGTCCGCTCAGCGTCCGTTGAACGCGTCCTTCAACCGGGAGAACAGGCCCTGCTGTCCGGGCTGGAACTGCCCGGTGGGCCGCTCCTCACCCCGCAGCGCGGCGAGCTGCCGCAGCAGCCCCTCCTGCTCGGGGTCCAGCTTCGTCGGCGTCTGGACCTCGACGTGGACGATCAGGTCGCCCCGTCCGCCGCCCCGCAGATGCGTGACACCGCGCCCGTGCAGCGGGATCGACTGCCCGGACTGCGTCCCGGGCCGGATGTCGACCTCCTCCAGCCCGTCCAGCGTCTCCAGCGGCACCTTGGTACCGAGCGACGCCGCCGTCATCGGGATCGTCACCGTGCAGTGCAGATCGTCGCCGCGCCGCTGGAACATCGAGTGCGGCAGCTCGTGGATCTCGACGTAGAGGTCACCGGCGGGACCGCCGCCGGGCCCGACCTCGCCCTCACCGGCGAGCTGGATGCGCGTGCCGTTGTCGACACCGGCCGGGATCTTGACCGTCAGCGTCCGCCGCGACCGCACCCGTCCGTCGCCCGCGCACTCGGGGCAGGGGTTGGGGACGATCGTGCCGAATCCCTGGCACTGGGGGCAGGGCCGGGAGGTCATGACCTGGCCGAGGAAGGACCGCGTGACCTGGGAGACCTCACCACGACCGCGACACATGTCGCAGGTCTGGGCGGTGGTGCCCGGGGCCGCGCCCTCGCCGCTGCACGTCACGCAGACGATGGCGGTGTCGACCTGGATGTCCTTCGTCGTGCCGAAGGCCGCCTCGTCGAGGTCGATCTCCAGCCGGATCATCGCGTCCTGACCCCGGCGCGTACGCGACCGGGGGCCGCGCTGGGACGCCGTGCCGAAGAACGCGTCCATGATGTCCGAGAAGTTCCCGAAGCCACCGGCGCCGAAGCCGCCCGCGCCGCCGCCGCCCGCCTGGGACAGCGGGTCGCCGCCGAGGTCGTAGACCTGCTTCTTCTGCGGGTCCGACAACACCTCGTAGGCGGCGTTGATCTCCTTGAACCGCTCCTGGGTCTTCGGATCGGGATTGACGTCCGGGTGCAGCTCGCGCGCGAGCCTCCGGAACGCCTTCTTGATCTCGTCCTGAGACGCGTCGCGGCGCACGCCGAGCACGGCGTAGTAGTCCGTGGCCACTTAAGACTCCGCCAGGATCTGTCCGACGTACCGTGCCACCGCTCGTACCGCTCCCATCGTTCCCGGATAGTCCATGCGCGTAGGTCCGACCACGCCCAGCTTCGCTACTGCCTCGCCGCCCGAACCGTAACCGACGGAGACGACGGACGTGGAGTTGAGTCCCTCATACGCGTTCTCATGACCGATGCGTACGGTCATGCCCGAATCCCCGGCCTCGCCAAGCAACTTGAGGAGGACGACCTGCTCCTCCAAGGCTTCCAGAACGGGCCGGATGGTGAGGGGGAAGTCATGTCCGAAGCGGGTGAGATTGGCGGTACCGCCGATCATCAGCCGCTCCTCGCTCTCCTCGACGAGTGCCTCCAGCAGGGTGGAGAGCACCGTGGCGACCGTGCCCCGGTCCTCGACGTCGAACGCCTCCGGCAGGTCCTCGACCAGCTTCGGGACATCGGTGAACCGGCGGCCCGCGACCTTGCTGTTGAGGCGGGCGCGCAGATCCGCGACTGACGTTTCTCCGAAGGGCGCCGGGCAGTCCACCAGCCGCTGCTCCACCCGTCCGGTGTCCGTGATCAGCACGAGCATCAGCCGGGCGGGGGCCAGCGACAGCAGCTCCACGTGCCGCACCGTCGACCGTGTGAGCGACGGGTACTGCACGACGGCGACCTGCCGCGTGAGCTGCGCCAGCAGCCGCACGGTGCGCGCCACCACGTCGTCGAGGTCGACCGCGCCGTCCAGGAAGTTCTGGATGGCGCGCCGCTCGGGCGGGGTCATCGGCTTGACGCCCGCCAGCTTGTCGACGAAGAGCCGGTACCCCTTGTCGGTGGGGATGCGGCCCGCGCTGGTGTGGGGCTGGGCGATGAAGCCCTCGTCCTCCAGCGCCGCCATGTCGTTGCGGACGGTCGCCGGGGAGACCCCGAGGTTGTGCCGCTCCGTGAGCGCCTTGGAACCGACCGGCTCCTCGGTGCCCACGTAGTCCTGGACGATGGCGCGCAGCACCTGGAGCCTGCGTTCACTGAGCATCGCGCACACCTCCAGCTCGCTCTTCCGTGACTCCCCCTTGGCACTCACCCCGGGCGAGTGCCAACACTCCCCGCCCAGTGTACGGCGGTGGGGTACGCCCCCGGCAAGGCCGGTCCAGCCATGTCATGCCGACGTGTACCGACCTGTCCGGCGATGTCGGGCCCCTGCCCGACCGTCGCCGGGTCCCCTGGCGGCGCGCTTCCTACCGACGGGTACGCGACGACGGGCGCGGTCGGCCCGGGTCCGCCGACCGGCGAGCACACGGGCGGCCGCACCGCCCCGCGGCCCGCCCATGGCGACCCCGGAAGCTTTCACGACAGGCCCTCTTCGCGGCCTGCCCCACCCCCTCCCGCACCGGCTGACGCCGAGCTACAGCTAGCGTCGGGGCATGACGGTGACTTGGGAAGAGTGCGGGTGGCAGGGATTGACGCCACGCGTCGGACGGTGCCGCCTTCCCGGCTGGGACTGCACGGTCGGACTGGTGGCCGGGGACGGTGCGGCCCTCATGATCGACGCGGGTTCCAGCCTGCGGGAGGGCGCGCGGTTGCGGGCCGAGGCGTGGCAGCTGCTCGGTGGCGCCCGTGTGACGCATCTCGCGCTCACCCACCCCCACTTCGACCATGTCTTCGGGGCGGCGGCGTTCGCCGGGGTGGAGGTCTTCGGCGCGGTGGGCGTCGACGGCGTCCTGACCCGTGACCGCGACGCCCTCCGCGCGGACGCCGTGCACCACGGCCTGCCCCCGGCGGACGCCACCGAGGCCGCCGACCTCCTCGTCCTTCCCCGACACCAGGTCTCCGGCGAGTGGACGCTCGACCTGGGCGGCGGCCGTCAGGTGCTGCTGGCGAACGTGGGACCGGGGCACACCGCACACGATCTGGTGGTCCTCGTCCCGGGCACGCCGGGGACCGGAGACTCTGCCGGTTCTCCGGAGGTCGTCTTCTGCGGAGACCTGGTCGAGGAGTCCGGGGAACCCCAGGCCGGCCCCGACGCCGTCCCGTCCCGCTGGCCGGACGCGCTGGACCGTCTGCTGGCCCTCGGCGGCGAGGACGCGCTGTACGTGCCCGGTCACGGGGCGGTGGTGGACGCGGCCTTCGTGCGGGCCCAACGCGACGCGCTGGCCCGGCGCTTCGGCGTGTCGGGCTGAGTACGGAGCATCCGGGCGCCGCTTCTCCTATCGTCATCCGAATGCGCCAGTACTCACCCGACCTGACCCCTCCCTGGAAGAAGCCCAAGCCGGTCCCCGAGGTCCCGGCCGACCCCGGACTGGTCGTCGAGGAGCCCACCACCGGCTTCTGCGGCGCGGTCGTCCGCTGCGAGGCGGGCACGGTGACGCTGGAGGACCGCTTCGGCAAACACCGTGTCTTCCCGCTGGAACCCCGGGGCTTCCTGCTGGAGGGCCGGGTGGTGACGCTGGTCCGCCCCGCGTCGTCGTCCCCCACCCGCCCGTCCCGCACGGCTTCCGGCTCGGTGGCCGTGCCGGGCGCCCGCGCGCGCGTGGCCCGGGCCGGCCGCATCTACGTCGAGGGCCGCCACGACGCCGAACTCGTCGAGAAGGTCTGGGGCGACGATCTGCGCATCGAGGGCGTGGTGGTGGAGTACCTGGAGGGCGTGGACGACCTGCCCGCGATCGTCGCGGACTTCGCACCGGGGCCGGACGCGCGCCTCGGGGTCCTGGTCGACCATCTGGTCCCGGGCAGCAAGGAGTCCCGTATCGCGCAGTCGGTGACGAGCGAACACGCACTGGTCGTGGGGCACCCGTACATCGACATCTGGGAGGCGGTGAAGCCGTCGTCGGTGGGCATCACGGCGTGGCCGCGCGTGCCGCGCGGGCAGGACTGGAAGACGGGGGTCTGCCGGGCGCTGGGGTGGCCCGCGGAGAACACGGGGGCGGTGTGGCAGGCGATTCTGGCGCGGGTCGGCTCCTACAGGGATCTGGAGCCGGAGTTGCTGGGGAGGGTGGAGGAGTTGATCGACTTCGTCACGGCAGCCGGTGAAGCCTCACCCCGGTGACCGTCCCGAACTCGCTCGTGTCCAGCTTCAGATCGAGCGATTCGAGCACCACCGGATCACCGAACTTGGTGATCCACTGTCCACGGTAGTCAGCTTGGTCCCCCTCTCCCACCGGGTCCGTCAAGAGAACGCAGTGCGCCACAATGGGGTCGACGATCAGATAAGCGGGGATCTTGCCTGCCGCGTAGATAGATCGCTTGACGCCGTAGTCCCGGTCGACACTCGTTTTCGAGACCACCTCGACCACCAGGCTGGCCAACCGAGAGGGAACCAGATTCCCCGAGGCCGGAGCCACGCCGCGTTCCAGCACCAGCAGGTCCGGAATGGGCTCGCTGGCTTCGCCGATGATGTCGACATCCGTCGTCTGGAGCCGTTCCCAGCGCTTACGCGGAATCTGGTCCTGCACGTCCGTCACGATCCGGTTGTGCACCAGATCGGGAGCAGCCGTCATCACGATTTCCCCGCGGAGGAGCTCGACCTTGACGCCCTCGGGAGGCTCAAGCTCCTCGAAGTACTTGGTCATTCCACGCTCGTCCACAGCGGTCATCTCCGTGGCCCTCCACATCCGCCGCGTACTTTTCGCGGCAGCCTACGAACCAGGTTAGGTACCGAATCCCTGTTTCGCAGGGATTCACCCACCCGAGTGATCAGTCCACCAGATCCCGCACCACCGCGTCCGCCAGCAACCGCCCCCGCAGCGTCAGCACCGCGCGCCCCTCGTCGTACGGGCCCGGCTGCAGCAGTCCGTCGGAGAGCGCGCGCTCGGCGGCCGCGAGGCCTGCCTCGCGCAGCAAGGACAGCGGGCACCCCTCCCGCAGCCGCAGCTCCAGCAGGATGCGCTCGACGCGGCGGTCCTCGTCCGACAGGAGCTCACGTCCGGCGCCCGGCGACTTCCCCGCGGCCAGCGCGCCCGCGTACGCGCCGGGGTGCTTGACGTTCCACCAGCGCACGCCGCCGACGTGGCTGTGGGCGCCCGGTCCCGCACCCCACCAGTCGGCGCCCCGCCAGTACAGCTCGTTGTGCAGGCAGCGCCCGGCGTCGGACGTGGCCCAGTTGGAGACCTCGTACCAGTCGAACCCGGCGGCCGAGAGCGTCTCCTCGGCGATCAGGTAGCGGTCGGCGTGCACGTCGTCGTCGGTCATCGGCACCTCGCCCCGGCGGATGCGCCGCGCCAACTGGGTGCCCTCCTCGACGATCAGCGCGTAGGCCGAGATGTGGTCCGGCCCGGCGCCGAGCGCGGCGTCCAGGGAGGCCCGCCAGTCGTCGTCCGACTCGCCGGGCGTGCCGTAGATCAGGTCGAGGTTGACGTGGGCGAAGCCGGCGGCGCGCGCCTCCGCGACGCAACGCTCGGGGCGCCCCGGCGTGTGCGTACGGTCGAGGATCTTCAACACGTGCTGCCGGGCGCTCTGCATCCCGAACGACAGTCGGTTGAAGCCACCCGCGCGCAGCGTCTCCAGGTAGGCGGGGTCGACCGACTCCGGGTTCGCCTCGGTCGTCACCTCGGCGTCGTCCGCGAGACCGAACTCCTCCCGGATCGCCCCCAGCATCCGTACGAGGTCGTCGGCGGCCAGCAGGGTCGGTGTCCCGCCGCCGACGAAGACCGTGCGGACGGGGCGCGGGTCGTCGCCGAGGACCTTGCGGGCGAGGCGGATCTCGTCGACGACCGTGTCCGCGTAGTTGTCGCGGGAGGCGAGGACGCCGCCGGTGCCGCGCAGCTCGGTGGCGGTGTAGGTGTTGAAGTCGCAGTAGCCGCAGCGGGTCGCGCAGTACGGGACGTGGAGATAGAACCCGAGGGGACGCTCGGCCGCGTCGGCCAGGGCGTGCGCGGGCAGCGCCCCGTCGTCGGGGACGGGCTCACCGTCGGGGAGTGCGGAAGGCATGCCTTCCATTGTCCAGCAACGGCGCCGGTCCTCGTTCCGCCTCGGCCGGCCCCTGCTCCGCCCGCGGTCCGCCCCTACTCCGCCCGCAGCACCAGCAGCGCCAGATCGTCGTCGGGTGGCCCTTCCCCGAACTCGTGGACGAGTCGGCGGATGCGTTCGGCGATCAGCTGGGCGTCGAGGCCGGCGCAGCCGGAGAGCGCGGTGGCGAGGCCGTCGCCGTCGTCGAACATGCGCGGGCCGCTGCGTCGCTCGGTGACCCCGTCGGTCACACAGAGCAGGGTGTCGCCGCAGCGCAGCTCGAACGTCTCCGAGACGTACTCGGTGTCCTCGATCACCCCGAGCAGCGTCTGCGGCTCGGCCACGGTCCGGACGGCGCCGTCGGGGCCGAGGAGCAGGGGCAGCGGGTGGCCGGCGGAGGCGAGGGTGCAGCGGACGCCGCCGGGGACGGGGACGAGTTCGCCGTAGAGGAGGGAGAGGAAGCGGGTCTGGGGGCCTTCGGGGTCGATGAGAGCGGGGTCGCCTGCGGTGACCAGGGCGCGGGCGGCGGCGTCGGCGGCCTCGGTCGCGTCGTCGAGGAGGAGCTGGTTGAGGCGGTCGAGCACGTCCGCCACGCCGTAGCCCTCGCGGGCGAGCAGCCGCAGCCAGGGCCGGGCCAGACCGATGACCACGGCCGCCTCGGGGCCCTTGCCCTGGACGTCGCCGATCGCGAAGCACCAGCGGCCCCGGCCGGCGGGGAACAGGTCGTAGAAGTCGCCGCTGGGTCCGCCCTTGTCACAGGGCTCGTACACCAGTGCGCTCGATACGCCGGGGATCTCGGCGACCGCGCCCGGCAGCAGGCCGCGCTGGAGCACGCGGCTGATGGTCGCCTGGCGGGCGTACTGGCGGGCCGCGCCGATCGACAGCGCGATGCGCCGGCTCAGGTCCTCCACCAGCCCGGTCACCTCGTCCGGGAACCGGAGCAGCCCGGCCCGCCCGATGACGAGCGTCCCGAGCGGGCGCCCCCCGGCGATCAGCCGATAGGCAAGCGCGGCGCCGCCTTCACTTTCCCGGGCCGCACCGCCTGCTCGCTCCCCGGCCGCCCCGCCTGCTCGCTCCCCCGCCGCCCCGCCTTCGGACTCCCGGGCCGTCCCGCCTTCTCGGTCCCCCGCCGTCCAGCCTGCGGACTCCCGGGACGCCTCGCCGTCACGCTCCCCGTCCGAACCGCTGCCGCGCTTCCGGACCGGGCCGCCGTCACTCTCCCCGACCGGACCACCGTCACGCTCCCGGACCGGGCCACCGCCACGCTCCCCGACCGGACCACCGTCACGCTCCCGGACCGGGCCACCGCCACGCTCCCCGACCGGACCACCGTCACGCTCCCGGACCGGGCCACCGCCACGCTCCCCGACTGGGCCACCGCCGCGCTCCCGCGTCCGGAGGCCGCCGTCCATCCCCCCAGGCCCGCTGCCGTGGCTCCCCGTCGATGGGCCGCTGTCCACCTCCACCGGCCCGCCCACGCCCGACTCCGCCGACGCGCCGACGCTGTCCCGGACCGACGCACTGTCCCGGACCGACGCACTGTCCCGGGCCGACCCGCCGTCCCGGGACAACCCGCTGTCCCGGGCCGATCGGCCGTCCCGTACCGACCTGCCGTCCCAGCCCGACCCACCGTCACCCGTTCCGCCCGGGCGGTCCTCCTCGTCCGGCTCCGGCTCCGGCTCCGGCTCCGGCCACGGCACAGGTACCGCCCTCGACCGCACCGACTCGGGCAGTCGTGGTGGGTTCTTCTCCAGGGCCCGGCGCAGTGCCTCGATGCGGTTCTCGCTGCCGTGCCAGACGCGGGCGAGCCGTGGTGCCGGGCCGAGCGAACCGTCGCCGCCGCGCCAGCCCAGCCCCTCGTCCTCCAGCCACACCGCGCACCAGTCGGCCAGCCTCGGCACCAGCAGCTGACCGGCGAGCGCGGCGACCAGGTCCTCGTCGAGCTGGCCGGCGAGCAGATCGGACGCCTCGGCGAGGAAGGACAGCGCGCCCCGGTTCAACCACTCCCGGTCGCGCTCCCCACAGCGCCGGGGCACGGGCGCGACCAGATCGACCGGGTCCGTGCCCTGCTCGGGGACGCCGGCGTCGCCGTATCCGACGCGACCGGCGTACGCCCGCGCACCCCCGGATACCTGCGCCTCTTCCACCCCGGCGTACGCCGGCGCACCACGGACTCCCCGCACCTCCTCGTCGCCGACGTACGCCAGCGCACGCCAGTCCGCACCCCCCTCAACCCCCTCAACCCCCTCAACCCCTTCAACCTCCTCGACCGCCTCGCCTCCTGCGCCTCCCTCAGCTCCGACGGCCCCCGCGACCCCTACGCCGGCCACGTCACCGCCGTACGCCCCGAACGCGTCCTCCACCGTCATCGCCCCGTCGACCGACAGCCGGGCCCAGACGGTCTTCGTGCCGGTCCGGTAGGTGATCCCCCAGGCTTCCGAGAGCGCCGCGACGAGGCGCAGGCCGCGTCCGTACTCGGCGGCCCCGTAAGGCCGTTCGACGAGGTAGGGGCGTTCGGTGCCCTCGTCGCGTACCGCCCTGGAGGGGTGGTGGTCCGAGACCTCCACGAGCAGCCATCCGGCGGAGGTCGGGTCGTCGCGCTCCAGGCGGCACATCAGCTCGACGTCCGTTCCCGCGTGGACGACCGCGTTGGTGACCAGTTCACTGACCACCACGAGGGCGTCCTCCTCCAGGCGGGCGGAGAGCGCCGTGGCGCCCGGGAGACCGAGCTCGGCCCACTCCGCGAGCGCGGTACCGAGGAAGCGCCGGGCGGCTCCCGGCGCGAGCGGTCCCCCAGGTAGCGACACATGCGCCACCGCGCGCCGGTCCGCGCCCGCGTACGCGGATCCGGCAGACAGCGAGTCGGCCCCGGCGTGCGCGGGCGCACCGGGCGCACAGGACACGGTCTCCCGTTGCGTCGGAATGGCCCCCACTGAGCGGCTCCCTGAGAAAGTTCGGACGAATAGGCCTCAGGCGGCACGGACAGAGTGACAGACTGACCCCGCCCATAAGCGCCGAGTTACCGAAGTGGGCCACCATGAGTGAGAACAGTGCTACGCGGGTGCTCCGAGACGGTCAGAAAGACAGCCAAACGGACGTTCTGATCCGGGCATCCGATCTCCGCGCGCTGACCGCGGCCATGACCGCCGCCCGCGACGGCAGCTTCACGAAGGTCCCGGAGTCGGGCCCCGCCCCGGTGGCGGAGCTGTGCGCCCTCTTCAACCAGATCATCGACCGCAGCACCCACTTCGGCAGCGAAGTGCAGCGTGTGCGGCGCGAGTTGGTCCGGCACGGGCGCCTCGACGAGCGGCTGTCGGCCAGCCCGGGCCAGGGCGCCTGGGCGACCCGGGTCGACGAGGTGAACCAGACACTGGACGCCCTGGTCGCCCCGGCCGCCAACGCCACGCGGGTCCTGGACGCGGTGGCCGGCGGCGACCTCACCCAGCGGGTCGACCTGCACGACGGCAACCGCCAACTCCGGGGCGACCTGAGGCGGTTGGGCCGCGCGGTGAACAAGATGGTCGACCAGCTGTCCCTGTTCACCGGCGAGGTGACCCGGGTGGCCCGCGAGGTCGGCACCGAGGGGCGGCTCGGCGGCCGGGCCAAGGTCAGGGGCCTGTCCGGGAGTTGGCGGGACGTGACCGAGGCGGTCAACACCATGGCCTCCCGACTGACCGCGCAGGTGCGGGACATCGCCCTGGTGACCACGTCGGTGGCGCGCGGCGACCTCACCCGTACGGTGACGGTCGAGGCGACCGGCGAGTTGCTCGAACTGAAGCTCACCGTGAACACGATGGTCGATCAACTGTCCGCCTTCGCCGACGAGGTGACCCGGGTGGCCCGCGAGGTCGGCACCGAAGGGCAGCTCGGCGGCCGGGCCCAGGTGCGGGGCGTCTCCGGGGTCTGGAAGGACCTCACCGACAACGTCAACTTCATGGCGTCGAACCTGACCTCCCAGGTCCGCAACATCGCCCAGGTCACCACCGCCGTCGCCAACGGCGACCTCAGCCAGAAGATCACCGTCGACGCGCAGGGCGAGATCCTGGAGCTCAAGTCCACGATCAACACGATGGTCGACCAGCTCTCCGCCTTCGCCGACGAGGTCACCCGCGTCGCCCGCGAGGTCGGCACCGAAGGCAACCTCGGCGGCCGGGCCCAGGTGCGGGGCGTCTCCGGCGTCTGGAAGGACCTCACCGACAACGTCAACTTCATGGCGGACAACCTGACGTCCCAGGTCAGGAACATCGCCCTCGTCTCCACGGCCGTCGCGCAGGGAGACCTCGGCAAGAAGATCACGGTCGAGGCCAAGGGTGAGATCCTGGAGCTCAAGTCCACGATCAACACGATGGTCGACCAGCTCTCCGCCTTCGCCGACGAGGTCACCCGCGTCGCCCGCGAGGTCGGCACCGAAGGCAACCTCGGTGGCCAGGCGCAGGTGCGGGGCGTCTCCGGCGTCTGGAAGGACCTCACCGACAACGTCAACTTCATGGCCCTGAACCTGACGTCGCAGGTCCGCAACATCGCGCAGGTCACCACCGCCGTCGCCAACGGCGACCTCTCCAAGAAGATCACCGTCGACGCGCGCGGCGAGATCCTCGAACTGAAGGACACCGTCAACACGATGGTGGAGCAGCTGCGGGCCTTCGCCGACGAGGTGACGAGGGTGGCCCGCGAGGTGGGCACCGACGGCGCGCTCGGCGGCCGGGCCCAGGTGCTGGGCGTGTCCGGTGTGTGGCGGGACCTCACGGACAACGTCAACTACATGGCGGACAACCTGACGTCCCAGGTCAGGAACATCGCCCAGGTGACCACGGCGGTGGCGAACGGCGACCTCTCCAAGAAGATCGACGTGGACGCGCGCGGCGAGATCCTGGAGCTGAAGACCGCCATCAACACGATGGTCGACACCCTCTCCTCCTTCTCGTCCGAGGTCACCCGGGTCGCCCGCGAGGTCGGCTCCGAGGGGCAACTCGGCGGCCAGGCACGGGTCGAGGGCGTCTACGGCACCTGGAAGCGCCTGACCACGAACGTCAACGAACTCGCCCTGAACCTGACCACCCAGGTCCGCGCGATCGCCGAGGTCGCCTCGGCCGTGGCCCAGGGCGACATGTCCCGGTCGATCACGGTGGAGGCGCGCGGCGAGGTCGCCGAGCTGAAGGACAACATCAACCTGATGGTGGCCAACCTCCGCGAGACCACCCGCGCGAAGGACTGGCTGGAGTCCAACCTCGCCCGGCTCGCCGCCCTGATGCAGGGCCACCGCGACCTGATGGAGGTCGCCGACCTGATCCTGCGCGAGCTGACCCCGCTGGTGAACGCCCAGTACGGCGCCTTCTACCTGGCCGACCCCGACGAGGACGGCACGGCCCCGCTCCCGGTGGCGCCCACCAAGGGCCTCGCCTTCATCGCGGGCTACGGCGCGGCGCAGGGCGCGACCGTCGAGACCGGTGGTCTGCCCGTGCACGGTCTGGTCGCGCAGGCCGCCCGCGAGAAGAAACGGATCCTGGTGGAGGAGGCCCCACCGGGCTACATCAAGATCAACAGTGGCCTCGGTGAGGCCTCGCCGTCCAGTGTGGTGATCATCCCGATCCTCTTCGAGGACAAGCTCCTCGGTGTGATCGAGCTGGCGTCCTTCTCCCGGTTCTCCGACGTCCACCTGGCGTTCTTCGACCAGTTCGTGAACACCATCGGCGTCGCCATCAACACCATCATCGCCAACTCCCGTACGGAGTCCCTCCTCGGCGAGTCCCAGCGCCTGGCCAGGCAACTCCAGGAGCGCTCCGACGAACTGCAGATGCAGCAGGCGGAGTTGCAGCGCTCGAACGCCGAACTGGAGGAGAAGGCGGCTCTGTTGGCCACCTCCTCGCAGTACAAGTCGGAGTTCCTGGCGAACATGTCCCATGAACTGCGCACCCCACTGAACTCCCTGCTGATCCTGGCGCGGCTGCTCTCCGACAACCCGGACGGCCATCTCACCGACCAGGAGGTGCAGTTCGCGGCGACGATCCACCGCTCGGGGTCGGATCTGCTGCAGCTGATCAACGACATCCTCGACCTCTCGAAGATCGAGGCCGGCCGGATGGACGTACGCCCGAAGCGCCTCCCGCTGATCAAGCTCCTGGACTACGTCCACGCCACGTTCCGGCCCCTCACGCTCGACCGGGGCCTCGCCTTCGACGTCACGGTCGGCGAGGACGTCCCCCGCGAGATGTACTCGGACGAGCAGCGCCTCCAGCAGATCCTGCGCAATCTGCTGTCGAACGCGATCAAGTTCACCGCGTCCGGCCGGGTCGAGCTGACCGTCAGCCGCGTCAAGGACCCCGACCACCGTCACACCCGCGAGGACCACGACGAGGTGATCGCCTTCGCCGTCTCGGACACCGGCATCGGCATCGCGCCCGAGAAACTCCCGGTGATCTTCGAGGCGTTCCAGCAGGCCGACGGCACCACCAACCGCAAGTACGGCGGCACCGGCCTCGGCCTGTCCATCAGCCGCGAGATCGCCGGCCTGCTCGGCGGCCGCATCGTCGCGGAGAGCGTCCCCGGCAAGGGCTCGACCTTCACGCTGTACGTCCCGGTCTTCAGCCCGGGCCACGGGGTGACGGGCCCGGTGGTCGAGGAACGCGGCAGCCTCGTCCCCGAGCAGCTGGCCACCGAGCCGTACCCGGCCGCCTACGACGGCGACGCGCACGACAGCGACGACTCCTGGCCGGCGCCCACCAAGCTGGAGGCGTGGAAGGTGGGCCGCGCGGGCCAGGTCCTGCCGGGCCGCCGGGTGCTGATCGTCGACGACGACATCCGCAACGTCTTCGCGCTCACCCATGTCCTGGGCCGGGTCGGCATGCCCGTGCTGTACGCGGAGAACGGCCGCGAGGGCATCGAGACCCTGGAGCGCAACCCGGACGTCGAACTCGTCCTGATGGACATCATGATGCCGGAGATGGACGGCTACGAGACGATCTCCGCGATCCGCCGCACGCCCCGCTGGGCGGGCCTGCCGATCGTCGCCCTCACCGCCAAGGCGATGCCCGGCGACCGCGAGAAGTCCATCGCCCGCGGCGCCAACGACTACGTACCGAAGCCGGTGGACGTCGACCAGTTGCTCACGGTCGTCTGCGCGGTCCTGGACCCGGAGACCCCCAAGGCCCCGGAGAGCGCCGAGCCGTCCCCCGAGAAACGCACCGAAGAGAACGAGGCACCCTCACCATGACCCCTCAGGACCGGACCGACGCGGGCGCGGGCATCCTCCTCGTCGACGACATGGAGGACAACCTGCTCGCCCTGGAGGCCGTCCTGGCATCCCTCAACGAGCCGCTGGTCCGCGCCCGTTCGGGCGAGGAGGCGATGAAGGCCCTGCTGCGGCACCGCTTCGCGGTCGTCCTCCTCGACATCCGGATGCCCGGCATGGACGGCTTCGAGACCGCCGCCCACATCAAGCGACTCGACCAGACCAAGGACGTCCCGATCATCTTCCTCACCGGCACGGACGCCGACGCCGGCTACGCCTTCCGCGGCTACGCCACCGGCGCCGCCGACTACCTCACCAAACCCTTCGACCCCTGGGTGTTACGGGCGAAGGTGAGCGTCTTCCTGGACCTGCACCGCAAGACCCGGCAGCTGGAGACCCTGCTGACGAGCCGGCGGGAGCACGCGGAGCAGGTCGACGCCCGTCTGGCCGCTTTGGAGAAACAACTGACCCAGGCGACCCCGGACCTGCCGGAGGTCCGAATACAGCTGCAGGACCTCCGAGCCCTGGTGACGAGGGAGCGCAGCAGCTGACCTCAGGGGCGCCGGGGAGCCGCGCGACGCGCCACGACGATCCCGCGGCCGCCGAGCGGTCCCCGCCGTCCCCTGCGTCAGGTGCTAGGCCTCGCGCGCACCGGCGTACATCTCGTCGATGAGGTGCTGGTACTCCTTCTCCACCACCGGCCGCTTCAACTTCAGGCTCGGCGTGAGCTCACCGTGCTCGACATCGAGATCCCGCGGCAGCAACCGGAACTTCTTGATCGTCTGCCACCGCTGCAACCCCTCGTTGAGCTGCTTGACGTACCCGTCGACCATCTCCACCGTCGCGGGCGCCGCGATGATCTCCTCGTACGACTTCCCGGCCAGCCCGTTCTCCGCGGCCCACCCCTGGAGGGACGGCTCGTCGAGGGCGATGAGCGCCGTGCAGAAGTTCCGGTCCGCGCCGATCACCATGACGTTCGAGGTGAAGGGGCACAGCGACTTGAACCGCCCCTCGATCTCGGTCGGCGCGATGTACTTGCCGCCGGACGTCTTGAACAGGTCCTTCTTCCGGTCGGTGATCCGCAGGTACCCGTCGGGCGACAGCTCCCCGATGTCACCGGTGTGGAACCACCCGTCGGCCTCCAGTACCTCCGCCGTCTTCTCCGGCAGGCCGTGGTAGCCCTCCATCACACCGGGCCCGCGCAGCAGGATCTCGCCGTCGTCGGCGATCCGCACCTCGCAGCCGGGCAGCGGCTTGCCGACCGTACCGGTGCGGTAGGCCTCGCCGGGGTTCACGAAGGACGCGGCCGAGGTCTCCGTGAGGCCGTAGCCCTCCAGGATGTGGATGCCGGCACCGGCGAAGAAGAACCCGATCTCGGGCGCCAGCGCGACCGACCCGGAGACACACGCCCGCAGCCGGCCGCCGAACGCCTCGCGGAGCTTGGCGTACACCAGCGCGTCGGCGACCTTGTGCTTCGCGCCGAGCGCGAACGGCACCGAGGCGGTGCCGGTGCGGCGGAAGTTGTCCTGGCTGACCTTGGCGTACTCGCGGGAGACGCCGGCCGCCCACTGGAAGATCTTGTACTTGGCCGGGCCGCCCGCGCGGGCCTTGGCGACGACGCCGTTGTAGACCTTCTCGAAGATGCGCGGCACGGCCGCCATGTACGTCGGCTGCACCACCGGAAGGTTCTCGATGATCTTGTCGATCCGGCCGTCGACGGCGGTGACGTGCCCGACCTCGATCTGACCGCTGGTGAGCACCTTGCCGAACACGTGCGCGAGCGGCAGCCACAGGTACTGCACGTCGTCGGCACTGATCAGCCCGGTCGCGGCGATCGCCTTCGCCATGTACGCCCAGTTGTCGTGCGGCAGCCGGACCCCCTTGGGGCGGCCGGTGGTGCCGGAGGTGTAGATCAGCGTGGCGAGCTGGTCCTTGGTGATCGCGCCGACCTTCTCCGTGATCAGGTCGGGCTTCTTCTCCAGGTACGCGGCGCCGCGCTTCTCCAGCTCGGCCAGGGAGAGGACCCAGTCCTCCGACAGGTCCGCGCCCTCGGTGTCGATGACGACGACGTGCGTCAGCTCGGGCAGCTCGGCCTTCTTCTCCCGGGCCTTGGCGAGCTGTGCCGCGTCCTCGGCGATGAGGACCCGACTGGAGGAGTCCGAGAGGATGTACGCGGACTCCTCGGCGTTGGTCTGCGGATAGACGGTCGTGGTGGCGGCGCCCGCGCACATGATGCCGAGGTCGGCGAGGATCCACTCGATGCGCGTCGACGAGGCGAGGGCGACCCGCTGCTCCGGCTGCACACCCAGCTCGATCAGTCCGGCCGCGACGGCGTAGACCCGTTCGGCCGACTGTGCCCAGCTCAGCGACTTCCAGTCGGAGGGCCCCTCCCCGGAGGCCGGTGGCACCGGGTACCGGTAGGCCTCGCCGTCGGGCGTGGCCGCCACGCGCTCGAGGAAGAGGGCCGCCACCGAGGGCGGACGGTTCTCGATCAGGGTCTGTGTGTCGCTCACGACATCCTCCGGGGCACGCGACAGTACAGCTGGCTCACGGACTGTGCGGCTGGCTCAAAGCGGCTGTTGTTTAACTCGCGAGTAACCATCGAGTGGTGATCAGGGTAGAGCGAGGTCGGCCGGTTGGTAAGGGGCGGCGGGCAGTCACTTTCCACCGAGAACGACCGTACGACCACGCACCGACGCCTCCCGGAAGACCTACGGGCCCGCCGCGCCGAAACGCGACGGGCCCGCATTCTGCCCGAGTTTCCGGGGGTAACAGTGGCTACCCCGCGGTCGGCGACCGGAGTCGCCGTTGGCTACTTCTTGCCCTTGCCCCCGCCGGCGCTGTCGTCACTGGACAGAACGGCGATGAAGGCCTCCTGCGGAACCTCCACAGAGCCCACCATCTTCATCCGCTTCTTGCCTTCCTTCTGCTTCTCCAGCAGCTTCCGCTTACGGGAGATGTCACCGCCGTAGCACTTGGCGAGGACGTCCTTGCGGATGGCGCGGATGGTCTCGCGGGCGATGACACGCGAGCCGATGGCGGCCTGGATGGGCACCTCGAAGGCCTGCCGCGGGATGAGCTCCCGCAGCTTCGCGACGAGCCGCACCCCGTACGCGTACGCCGCGTCCTTGTGCGTGATCGCCGAGAAGGCGTCCACCTTGTCGCCGTGCAGCAGGATGTCGACCTTGACGAGGCTGGAGGTCTGCTCACCCGTGGGCTCGTAGTCCAGCGACGCATAACCGCGCGTCTTCGACTTCAGCTGGTCGAAGAAGTCGAAGACGATCTCCGCGAGCGGCAGCGTGTACCGGATCTCGACCCGGTCCTCCGACAGGTAGTCCATGCCGAGCAGGGTGCCGCGCCGGGTCTGGCACAGCTCCATGATCGAGCCGATGAACTCGGTCGGGGCGAGGATCGTGGCGCGTACGACGGGCTCGTACACCTCGTTGATCTTGCCCTCGGGGAACTCGCTCGGGTTGGTGACCGTGTGCTCCGTGCCGTCCTCCATGACGACGCGGTACACGACGTTCGGCGCGGTGGCGATCAGGTCGAGCCCGAACTCGCGCTCCAGCCGCTCCCGGATCACATCGAGGTGCAGCAACCCGAGGAAGCCGACGCGGAAACCGAAGCCCAGCGCGGCGGACGTCTCCGGCTCGTACACGAGCGCGGCGTCGTTGAGCTGGAGCTTGTCGAGCGCGTCACGCAGCTCGGGATAGTCGGACCCGTCCAGCGGATACAACCCGGAGAAGACCATCGGCTTGGGGTCCTTGTATCCCCCGAGCGCCTCGGTCGCCCCCTTGGCCTGGCTGGTGATCGTGTCACCGACCTTGGACTGCCGGACGTCCTTCACCCCGGTGATGAGGTAACCCACCTCACCGACGGCCAGCCCGTCGGCGGGCAGCATCTCGGGCGAGTTGGTCCCGATCTCCAGCAGCTCGTGCGTGGCACCGGTGGACATCATCCGGATCCGCTCGCGCTTGTTGAGCTGCCCGTCGATCACACGGACGTACGTGACCACGCCCCGGTACGAGTCGTACACCGAGTCGAAGATCATCGCGCGGGCGGGCGCGTCCTTGACCCCGACGGGCGCCGGAACCTCCGCCACGACCCTGTCGAGCAGCGCGTCGACGCCCACACCCGTCTTGGCGGAGACCTTCAGCACGTCCTGGGGATCGCAGCCGATGAGGTTCGCCAGTTCCTCGGAGAACTTCTCCGGCTGGGCGGCCGGCAGGTCGATCTTGTTCAGAACGGGGATGATCTTCAGGTCGTTCTCCATCGCCAGGTACAGGTTGGCGAGGGTCTGGGCCTCGATCCCCTGCGCCGCGTCGACGAGGAGGACGGTCCCCTCACAGGCCGCCAGCGACCGCGACACCTCATACGTGAAGTCGACGTGCCCGGGGGTGTCGATCATGTTGAGGATGTGCGTGTTGCCCGGATCGTCGGTCGGCGCCCAGGGCAGCCGCACCGCCTGGGACTTGATCGTGATGCCGCGCTCACGCTCGATGTCCATGCGGTCGAGGTACTGAGCACGCATCTGCCGCTGTTCGACGACACCGGTGAGCTGAAGCATCCGGTCGGCGAGCGTGGACTTGCCGTGGTCGATGTGCGCGATGATGCAGAAATTGCGGATCAGAGCCGGGTCGGTACGGCTCGGCTCGGGCACATGGCTAGGGATCGCGGGCACGCAGGGTCCTGATTCTTGAGGCGTCCGCAGCCGTCTGCGGTCTCGGGTCGGATCGGGTCTGGCGGGGCTGTACGTAGGCACCATGGTCCCACGGGTGGAGGGCTGCGACCGGTTTGGGCCCACGCGAGAGCTGCTGGTAACGTGGGCCGCTGTGTCTCATGCCCTCTCTGCAGGAGGCACATCCCAAGGAAAACCAAGCTGAAAAGGCTCATTCGTGGCGAACATCAAGTCCCAGATCAAGCGGAACAAGACGAACGAGAAGGCGCGCCTGCGCAACAAGGCCGTCAAGTCGTCGCTCAAGACCGCGATCCGCAAGGCCCGTGAGGCCGCTGCCGCGGGTGACGTCGAGAAGGCCACCGAGTACCAGCGCGCTGCCGCGCGTCAGCTCGACAAGGCCGTCTCGAAGGGCGTCATCCACAAGAACCAGGCCGCCAACAAGAAGTCGGCGCTTGCTTCCAAGGTCGCTTCCCTCAAGGGCTGAGCTTCACCTTTGATCTGATCGTCGGCTGGACCCAGAGCGGGCCCTCTCTCATCCGCTCCCACCCGACACCCTGGATCCGCACGCGGCCTGCGTTCGCCACGCGGGTGCGGATCTCCCATCGTGACCCGAAAGCCCCGCCACCCACCCCTTCCCCGGGGCGACCGGCGGGGCTTTCGGCGTGGGGAAGGGTGGGCTTCCGGGTGTAGTGGGGTGGAGTGGGCTTTCGGGGGTGGCCTCGGAAGGCGGGCCGCTCACGGCTCGGGGCGACCGCGCTTTCAGGGGCGCGGGGAACGGCGCGACCAGCCCCGACGCTCCGGCATGGACCCACTCACGACCGGCCCCGCCCTCTCAACCCTTCTCAACCCTCTCAACCCCGACGCGACCGAGCCGCCCGCGCGATCACCACAACCGCCTTCTCCAACGCGTACTCAGGATCGTCCCCCCCGCCCTTAACCCCGGCATCGGCCTCGGCGACCGCCCGCAACGCCACGGCCACCCCGTCCGGCGTCCACCCCCGCATCTGCTGCCGCACCCGATCGATCTTCCACGGCGGCATCCCCAACTCCCGCGCGAGATCCCCCGGCCGCCCGCCCCGCGCCGACGACAACTTCCCGATCGCCCGCACTCCCTGGGCGAGCGCACTGGTGATCAGCACCGGCGCCACCCCCGTGGCCAGCGACCACCGCAGCGCCTCCAACGCCTCCGCCGCCCGCCCCTCGACGGCCCGATCGGCCACCTCGAAGCTCGACGCCTCGGCCCGCCCGGTGTAGTACCGCCCGACCACCGCCTCGTCGATCGTCCCCTCGACGTCCGCCACCAACTGCGACGCCGCGGACGCCAGCTCCCGCAGATCACTCCCGATCGCGTCGACGAGCGCCTGGCACGCCTCCGGCGTCGCGGACCGCCCGAGCGTCCGGAACTCACCCCGCACGAACGCCAGCCGATCCCCCGGCTTCGTCATCTTGGGGCACGCCACCTCCCGCGCCCCCGCCTTGCGCGCAGCGTCCAGCAGCCCCTTGCCCTTGGCGCCGCCCGCGTGCAGCAGCACCAGGGTGATCTCCTCGGCGGGAGCCCCCAGATACGCCTTCACGTCCTTGACCGTGTCGGCCGACAGATCCTGCGCGTTGCGTACGACCACGACCTTGCGCTCGGCGAAGAGCGAGGGGCTCGTCAGCTCGGCGAGCGTGCCCGGCTGCAACTGGTCCGACGCCAGATCCCGCACATCCGTGTCGGCGTCCGCGGCCTTCGCCGCGGCCACCACCACCTGCACAGCCCGATCGAGCAGCAACTCCTCCTGCCCCACGGCCAACGTCACGGGGGCGAGGGGATCATCGTTCACAGTCTTCTTGGCCATCCAGGACAGCATCCCACGGCCCACTGACAACCCGACCGCGCACCGACCGCCCCCCACAGCACATGGAACCCCCGAGCGGCAGCCCTACGGCTCCTCCCTCCACCCCTCCCACTCCCCCGCGAACTCGTCCAACGCCCCCGGATCGAGCCGCTCCCGCTCGTCCCGCAGCACCACCAGCCACTGCGCGTCCTCGGCGTCGTCCTCCCCGGCCAGCGCGTCCCGCACCAGCTGCGGCTCCTCATCCAGCCCGAACCGCTCCCGCAACGCGTCGACAACCTCCTCGGCCGCGTCGCGATCCGGCAACACCAACACATGCCTCACATCACTCACGCCCCCATCTTCCGTCACCTCTGTCTCCTCCCCCTCCCCCCTCCCCCCTCCCCTC
>NZ_JAVRFJ010000034.1:0-126346 GCF_031845845.1 Streptomyces gottesmaniae | reverse complement strand
ACGGTGGGGCACGAGGGCCTTTCGTCGTTCGGTGGAGATGTCGCAATCCACACCGAACCCGGAAGGCCCTCACTCGTTCAAGATCACTCTCCAGTGATCGCCGTCACCAACCTCCGTGGACAGAACACCTAGCCCACGGCACCGGCGACTGACCGGCAGCGGTCAGCAGTCCCCCATCCCGACGCCCGTCCCCCTCCGGCCGCTCACGCCCCCGGCCGATCGGCTCCCTCCACCGCTCAGCTCCCGGCCGTTCGGCCGCCCCGGCCGCTCAGTTCCTCCCTCGCCGACAAGGACGATTCATGCCCCCTCAGGACCTGCCGGTCGCCCCGGCCACCGCCCCCGCGCAGCCGCCCTACCTCGACCCGGCCGCCCCCGTCGACACGAGGGTCGCCGACCTTCTCTCCCGGATGACCCGGCGCGAGAAGGTCGGGCAGCTCAACCAGCGGATGTACGGCTGGGACGCCTACCGCCGTACCCGGGGCGGGGACTTCGAACTCACCGAGGCCCTGACCGCCGAGACCGAGCGCTTCGCGGGTCTCGGCGCGCTCTACGGTCTGATGCGGGCCGACGCCTGGTCCGGCGTCGGTCACGGCGACGGGCCCGGCGCCGAGGACAGCGCCGACCTGGCCGACCTGGTGCAGCGCCACGTCCTGGAGCGCAGCCGGCTGGGGATCCCCGCCCTCTTCGTCGAGGAGGTCCCGCACGGCCACATGGCCCTCGACGGCACGGTCCTGCCCGTCAACCTGGCCGTCGGCGCCACCTGGGACCCCGACCGCTACGAGCGGGCCGCCGCGCACGCCGCCGCCGAACTCCGCGCCCGTGGCGGCCACGTGGCCCTCGTCTCGGCGCTCGACATGGCCCGGGACCCGCGCTGGGGCCGCACCGAGGAATGCTTCGCCGAGGACCCCTACCTCGCGGCCCGCCTGACGGAGGCGCTCGTCCGGGGCATGCAGGGTTCCGGAGACCACTTCGCGCCCGACCGCGCCCCCGTCGTCCTCAAGCACTTCGCCGGCCAGGGCGCCACCGTCGGCGGCCGGAACTCCGCGGAGTCCGAGCTCGGCCCCCGCGAACTGCACGAGATCCACCTCCCGGCCGCCCGTGCCGGAGTCCGCGCGGGCGCCGCCGCCGTCATGGCCGCCTACAACGAGGTCGACGGGATGCCCTGCTCCGGCAACCGCGCCCTCCTCACCGGACTGCTCCGCGAGGACTGGGGCTTCGACGGCCTGGTCATGGCCGACGGCCTCGCCGTCGACCGCCTGGCCCGCATCACCGGCGACAAGGTCTCCGCCGGCGCCCTCGCCCTGGACGCGGGCGTCGACCTCAGCCTCTGGGACGAGGGCTTCACGCATCTGGAGGAGGCCGTCGAGCGCGGCCTGGTGGGGGAGGCCGCCCTGGACGCCGCCGTCGCCCGCGTCCTGCGCCTGAAGTTCCGCCTGGGCCTGTTCGAGCATCCCCGCACCCGCCGGGCGTCGCTCCCCGAGCACGCCGGACGCGCGCACAGCACCGACCTCGCCCGCGCCTGCGTCACCCTCCTGCGCAACCCGGCCGACACCCTGCCCATCGGCCCCTCGGTACGCCGTGTCGCCGTGCTCGGCCCGCACGCCGCCACCACCGGCCACCACCTCGGCGACTACACCGCCCCGCAGCGCCCCGGCACCGGCACGAGCGTCCTCGACGCCCTGCGCCGCCTCGCCCCGCCCGGTACGGACATACGTCACGCGGAGGGCGCGGCCCTCACCGGCGCCGACCGCACCGGCGTCCCGGCCGCGGTCGACGAGGCCGCCGCGGCCGACCTGGCCGTGCTCGTGCTGGGCGGCAGCAGCGCCCGCACGCCCGGCACGCGGTTCGACGCCAACGGCGCCGCGCGGACCGTGGTGTCGGAGATGACGTGCGGCGAGGGTGTCGACCTGGCGGGACTACGGCTCGGCGCGGCGCAGGAGGCCCTGCTGGACGCCGTGGTGGCGACGGGCACGCCCACCGCTGTCGTCCTGATGCAGGGCCGTCCGCACGTGGTGCCCGACACCCCCGCGGCGGCACTGCTCACCGCCTGGTACCCGGGCCCGTGGGGCGGCGAGGCCGTCGCCGAGGTGCTCCTCGGACTCGCCGAGCCCCTCGGCCGGCTCCCGGTCTCCGTCCCGCGCTCGGCCGCCCAGCTCCCCGTCCACTACAACCACAAGGACACCGAGTACGGCGGCTACGTCGACGAGAGCGCCGAGCCGGCGTACTCCTTCGGGCACGGGCTGTCGTACACGACCTTCGACCACGGTGCGCCCCGGGTCGCGGGGCGCACGGTCGAGGTGGACGTCACCAACACCGGGGGCCGGTACGGGCGTTCGGTCGTGCAGGTGTACCTCCGCAGGCTCATCACCCGCAGTTGGCCGCGCACCCTCGAACTGTGCGCGTTCGAGGGTGTCGGCCTGGCGCCGGGCGAGCGCCGTACGGTCTCCCTGGCGTTCGACGTGCCCACCGGGACCGACGCCGTGGAGATCCGGGTCGCGCGGTCCGCGCGGGAGGCGCTGGACGCCGTACCCGTGGTGGTGGACCTCAGAGCTTGACGGCGCCGGAGGACACGCCCTTGTAGAACCACCGCTGGGTGATCACGAACAGCACCAGTACCGGGATCACGGAGATCACCGAGCCCGCCATCACCATCCGCTGGTCGTAGCCGAAGGACGAGGAGGTGAGGCGGGACAGGCCGAGCGTCAGGGTGAAGTGGTCCTCGGTGCGCAGCACGATCAGCGGCCACAGGAAGTCGTCCCAGGCGCTGATGAACGTGTTGATGGTGACGACCAGGATCGCGCCCCACGCGGACGGCAGATAGAGATACCGGAACCGCTTCCACTCGCCCGCCCCGTCCAGCATCGCCGCGTCCTCGACCTCGCGCGGCACGGCGAGGAACGCGGCGCGCATGATCAGGACGTTGATGGCGGCGACGAAGCCGGGCAGCCAGACCCCCACCAGGCTGTCGACCAGACCGAGGTCACGGACGCTCATGAACAGCGACACCATGATCGACTCGAAGGGGAACATCATGGACGCCATCAGCAGCACCCAGACCAGCTTGCGTCCCTTCCAGCTCGGCTTGGAGAGCATGTAGCCGGCGAGCGTGGAGAAGACCAGCTGGCTGGTGACGGAGAGCGCCACGACCACCAGGCTGTTGCGGATGTACGTCCAGACCGGGACCTGCGCGAACACCTCGCGGTAGGCGCGCAGCGTCGGGTCGTGGGGGAAGAGGGAGGCGTTCTCGCCGAACACGTCCTCGCCGACGCCCTTCAGCGACGACAGCAACTGCCACAGCAGCGGGCCGACGGTGATGCCGAGCACGAAGAGCAACAGCAGGTAGCGGACGACGAGTTCGCGGGGGCGGCCGTAGTCCCGCCAGCGCGGCATCAGCCGCCGCCGGGCCGGGAGCGGGGCCGTGGCCGTCTCCTTCACGGCGGTGGTCACGACTCGTCCTCCTTCGTCAGTCGCTGTGCGAGCAGCGTGAGACCCAGGGTGAGTACGAAGAGGGCGACGCTGACCGCCGAGCCGTAGCCGGCGTTCCCGGTGAGCGGGTCGAGGGCGACGTCCCGGATGTAGAAGGGGAGGGTGCGGTCGGCGCCGCCGGGTCCGCCGGTCGCGCCGCCGAGCATGTAGATCTCCGTGAACACGCGCAGCGAGCCGATGCCCGTGAGGGTGCCGACCAGCATCATCGAGGTGCGCACGCCCGGCACGGTGATGTGCCAGAAGCGGCGGACCGCGCCCGCGCCGTCCACGGCGGCTGCCTCGTGCAGTTCCTTGGGCACGTTTCCCAGCGCGGCCAGGTAGAAGATCATGTACCAGCCGAGGCCCTTCCACAGGGTGAGCCCCATCGCGCACAGCAGGATCAGCCACGAGTCGGAGAGGAACGGGATCGCCGACCGGATGATGTGGGCTTTCTGCAGCCAAGTGTTGACCAGGCCCTGATCGCTGAGCAGCCACTGCCAGCTGAGCCCCACGACCACGCTGGAGGCGAGGACCGGCGTGTAGAAGGCGGAGCGGAAGAAGCCGATGCCGGGCAGGTTCTTCTCCACCAGCACGGCCAGCATCAGCGGCAGCAGCACCATCAGCGGGACCACGATCAGCGCGTACAGCACGCTGTTGCGGGTGGCGAGCCAGAAGTCGGAGTCGCCCAGCATCCGGGTGTAGTTGTCCAGGCCCACGAACGAGGCGGCGCCGCCGAGCGGTTTGGCGTCGGTGAACGACAGCAGGAGCGTGTTCAGGAACGGGTACAGACCGAAGACGGTGATGCCGATGATCGCCGGTGACATCCACAGCCACGGCAGCCACCAGCGGCGGTACAGCGCGGCGCCGCCCGCGTCGGCGCCGGGGCCCGGCCTGAGGGCCCGCAACAGGCGGCGCGGGCCGGTCGGTTGCCCGGGGCGGGGGTCACGGGCGGAGACCGCGACCCCCGGTCCCTCGGTGGGGGGAGAGAGGGTGGTCATACTCAGCTGCCCTGCTCGATCAGCTCGTTGGCCTTCTTCTGGGCCTCGTCCAGGGCGTCCTGGGCGCTCTTCTTGCCCTGCATGGCCAGCTGGATCTGAGCCGTGATGGCGTTCAGCTCACCGGGTGTCAGGGCGATCTCGTCGGCCGTGGAGGTCTTGCGGTCGCTCGCGACGATCTTGCGGGCCTCGGCGAACGGGTCGTCGCCCTCGACCGACTGGAAGAACGGGTCGTCCAGGGAGGCGGTGGTGGAGGGGAAGATCACCACGTTCGGGTCCTTCGCCCACTCCAGCTGGTTCTTCGCGTTGGTCAGGAACTGCGCGAAGGACAGCGCGGTCGCCGCGTTCTTGCTGGTGGACGCGACACCGATGTACTGCGGGGCGCCGACGGTGTGGCCGAGGTCGTCCAGCATGAAGCGGGCGACACCCGTCTTCCCGTAGACGCTCGGGTTGTTCTGCTGGATGAAGCGCAGGAAGTTGGGGTTCGTCGGGCCGTAGACCAGCTTGCCCTGGCCGTAGACGTTGGCCGGGTCCTGGGTGGAGGAGAGCGAGTCCCTGGGCATGCCGCCGGCCTTGTAGAGCTTGGTCATCGCCTCGACCCACCGGGCAGTCTTCGGGTCGTCGGCGAAGGTGAACTTCTTGCCGTCGGAGGAGAGGATCTTGATGTCCATCTGCTGCCAGTCGGCGGGGATGCGCAGCTGCGGGTTGGCGAGGAAGGCGTAGTACTTGCCGTCCGAGACCTCGGCTATCTTCTGCGCGTCCTCGAACAGACCGAGCACGGTCGTCGGAGGTTTCGCCGGATCGAGGCCGGCCTTCTTCATCAGTTCGGTGTTGAAGGTCTGCACGATGCCGCCGGAGTACCAGGGGAGCACGCTGTGCACCTCGGCGCCGGCGGAGTCGGCGTACCTGCTCGACTTCCACAGGTTGGGCACGAACGGCTCGCCCGCGTCGGGGGCCTTCTTGTCCAGGTCGAGCAGGTAGCCGTTCTTGGTGAGCGCGATCGCGGTGTTGACGTTGATGTTCACCACGTCCGGCAGTGTGCAGCCCTGCGCGTCCGCGACCAGGCGCTGGGTGAACGTGGCGTCGCCCGGGTCGTCGACCCACTTCACGGTGGTGTCCGGATGGGCCTGTTCGAAGGCCTTGATGACGCCGTTGAAGTAGCCGCCGAAGTCTTTCTTCAGGTTGGTCGTCTGGAAGGTGATCGTGCCCTTGACGTCTCCGGTGAGCTTCCCGGAGCCGACGTTGCCCTGGTCGACCTCGCAGCCGCCGGCCGTGGCGTCCCCGCTGTCGGAACCGCCGCCCGACAGGCCGCAGCCGGCGGCGGTCAGGGTGAGGGCGATGACGCCCGCCACGCATCCGGTCAGTCTTCTCGCGCGCATGGTGCCTCCTGCGATCAGTCAGCTGCTGGATCGAGTTGCTGGTTCAAATCACCAACTTGGACTCTGATTGATGAAAAGGTGGACCAGAATTCATCGGAGGTCAATGCCTGGCCGTGTTGCTTTTCGGTTCCGAGTCGCGCACCGGGTCTCCGGTGCCGGTCCCGCGCCGGAGCCCGGGCCGCGCGTCAGTGCCGGTGCTCGTGGTCGGGGTGCGAGGGGTCACCGGGGTGCTCGTGCCCCGGGGTGTACTCCACTTCGGCCCGCGCCCGGTCCAGCCAGTCGAAGAAGGCCTGTCGGCCCATGGCCCGCCGCAACTCCCGTACGACGTCCTCGTGGACCTCGTCGTACGGCAGGAAGTCGCCCGGCACCGCCCCGTCGTACGGGTCCACACCGCGCCGCAGCGCCTCCGAGGTGAGGAAGCGGTCCGGATTGCGGTCGTAGTAGCCCCGTACGGCCTTCTCCGGCACCCTCTGCTCGGCCTCCAGCGCCGCCAGCAGGGTGCGCGCGGCGGGGGAGTGGGCGAGCGCCACCGCGATGATGCTGCCCAGGTCGGCGACCTCGGTCCCGGACACCGCGAGCGGGCGGGCCGGGGACTCGTCGGGCGGCGGGGCGAGCCCGCGCGCGGCGCACGCCCGCCGGGCCAGCTCGTCGGCGACGGCCACCTGCGTGGCCCACCGTCTGCGCTGCCGCTCCGCCCGCGCCCGCCCCTCCGGCCGGACCTCCCGGTCCCGCGCGGGCACGACCGCCAGCACCGCCTCCACGCGCTCCCTGGCGACTGGCTCACCGCCGACGAGCGCGGCGGGCGCGCCGTCCGTCCCATGGCCGTGCGCCGCCGAGCGGTCGCCGTGCGGCGCGGGTCCGTCCGACGGCGCCGACCCCTGGCGCCGCCCGTGCTCGCCGGGGGCCGGGCGCCCGCGAGGCGAGGAGGGGCGGTCCGGTCCCGTGCCGCCGTGTGCCGTCCGTCCGTTCACGGCCCCACCTCCAGGACGACCGCCTCCGTGTAGGCCACGCGGCCGTGCCACCCGGCCTTCGCCATCAGCCAGTACGAACCCGGAGGCACCGCCGAGCCGTCGATCTCGATCAGACACTCGGCGCTCTCCCCGGCGGCCACGGCGAAGCCCTGGAGGCCCGGTGCGACGCCCGCCCATGTCCCCCACGACGACAGGGCCCAGAGCGCTCCGCCGACCGGCCCCCGGGTGGTGTTCCGCAGCCGCACCGGCACCCGCACCCGCTCGCCCCGGCGCACCTCGACCCGGTCGACGCCCAGCTCCATCACCAGACCTGGCCCGGTCCGCCCGTCCGGCTCGCCCTCCACCGCCGCGCCGGGCACGTCCAGGGCGACCACGTCCTCGAACGTCTGCCCGCCGTGGACCAGCCGCGCGGCGAGCGCGTAGCGGCCGGGCACCGGGTCCCGCGGGGGCGTCACGGTGACCTCGGTGAGCGAGAAGCCGCCGGCGCCGAGCGCGTACGGCAGTTCCGCGGGCTCGGCGCTCCAGCCGGGCGGCACCTCCAGGGCGACCGTGCCCGAGACCGGCGCGTCGGTCAGTTCGGAGGAGATCCGGACCGTCGCCGTGACCGGGCCGTCGGCGGTCAGCGCGGACGGCGAGAGATAGACGGCCACGGGCATGTTCCCCCGGGGCGCCGGACCGGAGTTGTGCAGCCAGTACCGGGTGTGCACGGGCTGGGCGGGTTCGTGCGCGGCGACACCGGCGCCCTCGGCCGGGAGCCCGCAGGACGGCGAGGGCCGCGCGGTGGGGCCGCCGTCGCGCGCGGCGTCGTCGGTGGGCCCGCCGGACCGTAGGGGCGGAGCGGCGGCGACCGGCGAGGCCAGTACGGTGGCCACCTCGAACCCCGTGAGGTCCAGCTCCAACGCCCCGTCCGCGCCGGGGGCCAGCGCCTCACCGGCCCGCTCCAGGACGTCCGCCCGGCGGCCCTCGGCCCATGCCGACGGCCCCGTCACCCGTGCCCGCACCGGCCGCCCGTCCACCTCGTGCGCCCGTACGACGACCTCGCGCGCCGGGTCCACGGGGTCCGAGCCGCCCCGGGCCAGCGGCGACCCGGCCGGCTTGAAGGCGTCCAGCACCACTCGTCCCTCGGGCTCGAGCGCCAGCAGTGTCGCGGTCCTCGGCAGATTCGCCGACGTCCCGGCGGGTTCCCGCAGCCGTGCCGTGAGCGGATGTTCGGGCGTCCGCAACCGTCCCGTGAGCGGATGGTTGAAGGCGTGCCCCGCGCGCGGCCAGCCCAGCTCGCGCCAGTCGCCCTCGCCCGCGACGACCGCGTACTCGAAGGTGTGCGACCAGCGCTGGAGCTGGAAGCCGGAACCGTCGGGCGCGGTGCGGCGGGGCGGGTCGACCCAGACGCCGGAGGGCCAGCCGGTGCAGGAGCGCATCAGCGACACGCAGAGGTCGCCGCCGGAGGTGACGACACAGCCCGGGGTGCCCCGGTTCAGGATCGCGAAGCCCCGTCCGTCCCAGGCGTCGCCGGGCGGCAGCGCCTCGCCGCCCCCGGCCGCGGTGGCCCGGACGGTCGCGTCGTCGAGGTCGGCGATCAGCGCGTCCACGGCCTTCGCGTCGTCCTCGGGGCGGGCGCCCGCCACCACGAGCAGCGGCAGCCGCTCCAGGTCGCGCAGGTCGGCGCCGGGCACCCACTCCTCGCGCAGGGAGGCGCGGGGCGCCACCCACACCGCCGCCAGACCGTCCTCGGCGAGTTGGCGGCGCAGTTCGCGGGCCGCCGCCGGGTCCCAGCCGAGGACCTCGGCGACCAGGGCGTTGCGTTCCGGGCCGCCCACGGCGACACGGATGTCGGGCAGGTTGGAGTCGACCTCCAGATCGCCGTAGCGGGGTCCGCCCGCGATCGTCGAGGTGGCCGTGACGCCGGTGCGGACCAGGGCGGCGGCGAGCGGGGTACCCAGTTCACCGGCGATGTCCCAGTCGCCGAAGACCAGTTCGGCGACGCCGATCGACCGGTGGCCGAGCAGGGCGCCGGTGTCGTCGTGGACGGCGACGCGGGCCGTGGAGCCGAGGCCGAACCAGGTGTTGGCCGGGTTGTCGAGCGTCCACGGGAACCGCTCGCTGTCCACCTCCACGAAGCCGAAGCCACGTCCGACGACCGCGTCAGCGACCTCGTGCACCGGCAGCCCGCCACGCACGTCCGAGGGCCAGCGCACCCGGATCAGCCGGTCGGCGCCGCCATAGCCGTCGACGGTCGTCGTCACGTCCAGCCGGTCCACCCCCGCCCAGAGGGTGAGCCGCTGGGTGTACCGGAAAAGGCCCAGGTCGGCGCGGACGGTGATGCGTGAGCCCGCCGACGAGTGTTCGACATCGATGTCAGCCGTCACGTCCCGGCTGCGGGCGGCGGTGGTGCCGGTCGGGGTGAGATGCCAGGGGCCCTCGCCGAAGCGCGGGTGCCTCGGGTACTCCTCCTGCACCACCAGCTCGTTGCCGATGTCCCCGGACCGCAGCAGCTCCCGGCCGCCCCCGGCCCCGGCGAGCGCGCGCAGCGAGCTGACACCGCCGCCCCGGGCGGGGTCGACGGTCACCTCGTAGAACTCGTTGCGGATCGTCGTCCCCTCGCCGGCCGTCCAGCCGGGCACCGAACCGTCCGCCAGTGCGAGCGCCTTGAGGCCCATGCCGGGCACCTCCGGCACGACGACCCTCAGTTCGCCGTCCTCGGACACGGCGGGCAGCGGCAGTCCGGTGTGGTCGAGCGGGATCCCGCCGGGGTCGGCGACGGTCAGCACGTCCCCCCGCCGCCAGGTCGCGGAGTTGAAGACGACCAGGTCGGCTCCGGCGTCCGGCAGCGGCGCGACCCGGTCCGCGAGCGCCTGGGTGGCGTCGGCGTGCACCTCCTCCGCCAGGTCGTACAACTCCCGCCAGCCGGTGAGCAGATCGATGTACACCTGGTCCGACTCGGAGCCGGTGATGGCGTCGTGGTGCGCGCCGTAGATCAACTGTCGCCAGGCCTTGTCGAGGGCCGCGTCCGGATAGGGGTGCCCGGTGGTCAGGCAGGCGAGGGTCGCCCAGGCCTCGGCGTCGGCGAGCAGCGCCTCGCCGTACCGCTGGGCCTGCTTGGTGTCGATGTAGGAGACGTCCTTGCCGGTGTAGACGGGGTTCATGTCCCGGGTCTGCGGGGAGGCCGTGCGCCCCTCCCGCTCCAGCTCGGCGCGGACGGCGGCGAAGAAGTCCCGGGGGATGCCGCTGACGAAGCGGGGCCAGACGTACCGCTCGTTCCAGTCGCGGTGGATGCCCATCACCCAGCGGCACGGCGGCGCGTAGTCGCCGCCGACCGGCAGCAGGACGTTCCGGGTGAGCGCGACCTTCTTCAGCCCCCGGAAGAGCTTGAGCGCGGCCGCCTCCGCCTCGGGGAGCGTGGGCGCGTTGTCGATGGCCCAGCCGGCGCCGTAGTGGTTGACCATGTACGCGGTCAGCAGGCCCCGCCCGCTCGGGGCGATCCAGCTGAACTCCGCCGGGAACTGCATCCGTCGCGGATCGCGCGGCTCCTCGCCGAACACCGACAGGGTCGGCCCCCACTGGTGGAAGGGGCCGCGCGCCCACGAACTCGACGTGACCCCCGCGTCGGCCATCAGCCCCGGGAACTGCGGATCGTGCCCGAAGGCGTCCAGCTGCCAGGCGGTCTCGGGCGCGGCCCCCATGATCCCGCGCTGGAAGCCGTCGCCGTACAGCGCGTTGCGCACGGTCGCCTCGGCGCCGGTGAGGTTGGTGTTGGGCTCGTTGTAGGTGCCGCCCATGATCTCGACCCGGCCGGTGCGGATGAGCTGCCGCAGGAAGGCCCGCTCCTCGGGGAAGGCGTCCCAGTAGGGCTTGAGGTAGTCGACCTCGGCGAGCACGAAGGTGTACGCCGGATCGCGCCGGGCCAGATCGCAGTGGGCGCGGACGAGACTCATGCCGGACTGGCCGCGCGAGTCGAAGGTCCGCGCGGGCAGGCCCGTCACGGCCGGGTCGTCGGCCACGTCCCAGGTCTCGGTGTAGGCGGCCTGGGTGTTCCACCAGACGGGGTCGTAGTGGAAGTGGCTGACCATGAACATGGTCCAGCCGGGCTCAGCGACCGTGAACCCGCCGGTCCGGTGGGCCACCAGCTCTCCGTCGGCGGCTGTGACGGTGATCTCCCGGTGGTCGCCGACGGCGAGTCCGTCCGTGGTCACGGGTATCTCGGCGCGTGCGGTGCCGTCCTCGCCCACGGTGACGACGTTCTGCCCGACGGCGCGGACGCCGGGGCCTTCCACGCTCAGCCGGACCGTCCGGCCCGAGTCGTGCCCGACCTCCACGGCGACCACCTGGTGCGGCTGGTCCTCCGTCCCGACGAAGAGCTCGGTCGACTCGACAGAGATGACGCGCATGAGGCTCCTACGAGTGCTCGGGGGAGCCCATCCTGGCAGCGTTGGGGTGGTTCAATCAACCATGCAACGGAATATTGGTTGATTCATCCATGCAGGTCGGCCGTCGATGCGGCCGTGCCGGCGCCCCGGTCAGCGGCTGCGCCGGGACTTCACCGCGTGTGCCCCCGCGATGTGGTCGGTCAGCGCCAGGGAGGCGCTCGCCCGCTGGTAGGAGAGCTGGCCGACGCGGACGTAGAGGCAGTCGATGAGCATCAGCACGGAGTGGCGGGCGCCGATGCTGCCGGTGCGGAAGCTGGTCTCGGACGAGGAGGAGATCAGCCGGATGTCGGCGGCGCGAGCCAGCGGTGAGCGGGAGTCGGCGGTCAGGGCGACGGTGGTGGCACCGCGCTCCCTGGCCAGCTCGAACGGCTCGATCACCTCCCGGGTGGCGCCGGAGTGGGAGATGCCGATCGCCACGTCGGCCGGGGTGAGCAGGGCGGCCGAGGTGGTCGCCGCGTGCACCTCGGTCCAGCCGCGCACCGCGCAGCCGATGCGGAACAGCCGGGTCTCCGTCTCCTGGGCGACCGCGCCGCTGCCGCCGACGCCGTACACGTCCGTGCGTCGCGCGCGGGCCACGGCCTGCGCCGCTCGCTCCACGGAGTCCAGGTCGATCCGGTCGATGGTCTGCTGGATCGCCCGCAGATCGGCGGTGCCGACGACCTGGACGACCCGCTCCAGGCTGTCGTCGGGGGAGATGTCCGGCCCGATCTCGGCGCTGCCCCACTCGGACGACTCGCCCCGGCCGCGCTCCTGGGCCAGCTCGATCAGCAGGTGCTGATAGGAGTCGAGGCCGACGGCCCGGCAGAAGCGGGTCACGGTGGCCTGGGAGGTGCCGGTGCGCCGGCCCAGCTCAGCGGCCGAGCAGTGGGTGACGGCGGCCGGATCCTCCAGGATCAGCTCGCCGACCTTCCGCAGGGAGCCGGCCAGCCGGGGCAGCTCGGTGCGGATCAGGGTGGTGACATCGGTCGAGGGCATGCAGAGAAGGTATCAGCCACCCGTTGGCGCAGCGGCTGAATACCAGGACCGGGTCTTTGCTACCGCACCCGGGGTGAACTGCGCCATTGCCCTCCCCGCGGAGCCTGTGATTCAGTGATTCACTGATAGGTGTGTACGGGGTGGTTCAATCCACCAGTGGGGAGTCTCAGGTGTCCGTCGAGTCCACCAACGAGTCCGTGACCGAGCCGGTGAGCGCCGACCGCTTCGCGCGCGAGGGCCTGGCCGTCCTGCACCGTCTCACCGAGTCCGCGCGCGCCGACGTGAGCGCCGCCGCCGCGCTGATCGCCGACTGCGTCCGCGCGGACGGCGTCGTCCAGGCCTTCGGCACCGGCCACTCCCAGGCCCTGGTCCTGGAACTCGCCGGCCGCGCGGGCGGCTTCGTGCCCACCAACCGGATCCAGATGGCCGACCTCGTCCTCTTCGGCGGTGACCACCCCAGCGGCCTCGACGACCCGTTGCTCGAACGCGAGCCCGGCATAGCGGTCCGCCTCTACGAGCTGGCCGCCCCCCGCCCCCAGGACCTCTTCGTCGTCGTCTCCAACTCCGGCGTCAACAACGTCATCGTCGAGATGGCCCTGCACGCCAAGGAACGCGGCCACCGCCTGCTCGCGCTCACCTCCCTCGCCCACACCCACTCCGTCCCCGCCACCCACCCCAGCGGCAAGAAGCTCGCCGACCTCGCCGACGTCGTCCTCGACAACGCGGCCCCACGCGGCGACGCCCTGCTGGAGCTGCCGGGCGGCGGCGCCGTCTGCGCGCTCTCCACCCTCACCGGCGTGATGCTCGTCCAGATGACCGTGGCCGAGGCCGCCGCCCAGCTCCTCGCCTCCGGCGACCGCCCCCCGGTCTACGTCTCGGCCAACGTGCCCGGCGGCTTCGAGGGCAACCTGGAACTGGAGAAGCGGTACGCCGGCCGCATCCGGCGTACCGCCAGTTGATCCTCGGCGGGGCCTAGGACACCGGTACGGGGGTCAGCGCGACCGCCAGCGGATAGGCGCCGGTCGTCAGCGGCGCCCCCGCGGTGCCGGTCGCGGTGTCGACCGGCACCAGCTCGTTCCCGTCGGCCGCGGTGACGTAGGCCGTGCCGCCGTCCCAGTCCAGGCCGACGTCGAAGGCTGACCTCCCGACAGTGATCCGCCTGCCGGGCGCACCCGTCACCGTGTCGACGGGCGTGACGTAGTCCCCGGTGCTCGGGCTCACCCACAGCGTCCGCCCGTCCGGTGACAGCCCGAGCCCGTACGCCTGACCGGAGACGAGCAGCGTCGGCTCGGTGTCGTTGCTCGCGGTGTCGATCGGAGTGACCGTCGAGCCGCCGGAGTTGGACACGTACACCGTCTTCCCGTCCGGCGCGGCGACGACGTTGAAGGGGCGGGGCCCGACCGGGATCGCCGCCCCCGCCCTCCGGGTCGTGAGGTCGACCGGCGAGACGGTGTTGTCGTGGATGTTCGCCACGTACAGCGTCCGCCCGTCCGGGGTGACCGCCATGTTCTCGGGCCCCGACCCGACCGTGATCGTCGCGCCCGCCCGCAACGTGCCCGTGTCCACCGGCTGCACCGTGCCGTCCGTGTAGTTGGCGACCCACAGGGTGCCGCCGTCCGGGGTGAGCGCGAGCCCGGCGGGGACCCGGCCCACCGCGACCGTGGCGGTGACCTCGCCGCCGGCCACGTCGATGACGCTCACCGAGTTCGCGCCCTGGTTCGCGGCGTAGGCGGTGCGCCCGTCGGCGCTCACGACCACCTCTCCCGGGTTGGCGCCCACGGCGATCTCCGTGCTCCTGCCGGAGGACAGATCGACGGAACTGACCGACGCCCCACTGAAGTTGGCCGTCAACGCCCTGGGTGTGCCCTCCCCGTCGGTGACCCGCACCGGGAGCGCCCGGCCGAGCACGCCCGAGCCGGACACCACCACGGAGTGCACGCCCTCGCTGGCACCGGTCAGGGTGACGTCGACGGACGCGCCGCCTCCGGCCGGCACGGTCACGGTTCCCTCGGCGGGCGAGGCGGTGACACCGTCCGGCACGTCGAGCTTCCAGCCGACCGTACGGCCCGCCTCACCGGAGAAGCGGAGCTCCACCGTCTCGGACGCCCCCGGCTCCACGGAGAGCGAACCCGGGACGAAGGAGGCGTCGACGCCGGGGTCGGGCGCGTGCTGGAGCATCGCCCGGTACAGGAACTGGTCCATCACCCCCGGCGCCACCTGCTGCGGTATCGCGTCCAGTGCCTTGCGCTCGCTCCGCAGCCTGTTCCAGTACGTCGACACCGCGTCGGCGTCGCCCCGCTTGCCGGCCAGCAGCAGGTCGACGGCGGTCAGCCCGGCGGTGCCGTAGGAGCCGAGCTTGTCCAGCCAGGGCGAAGTCTCCTCGAGGAAACCGGGGTTGGCGAGCAGCGCGCGCAACCGCGCGGGCGTGGCGGCCATGTCCGTGAAGTACGACCGCAGCGCGGCCGTGGCCCCGTCGAGGCCGCTGTCCTTCTCGTACGCCTCGTGGAAGGCGGCGAGGAGCCCCGCCAGCGTGGGGGACTCGGTGGCGTCGAGCGGGGAGGAGTAGCTGTTCTCGGCGAAGATCCGCAGCCATCCCGCGGCGTCCGGCCCCGCCAGGTCCCGGACGGAGGCGAGGAAGGCGGCCCGGGGGTCGTACGCGTCCGCGTTCCACAGGTAGGCCGCCGACGTGAACAGCGCGAGCCTGCTCGCCTCGGCCTGCACCATCGGGTTGGCGGTGACACCGACGGACTCCCGCGCCACACCGGCCTCCCGGCCCGTGTAGGGGCCGAGCAGGAGACGGCTGGTGACGTAGTCGTTGACCGGGTAGTTGTCCCAGACCAGGACCGGATGCCCGTAGACCTCACGGGCCTGCCGCAGCTGCGCGGCGGTGATCGTCGGCGCGATCACCCCGACACCGGTCCACTCCACCACCACGTCCGGGTCCAACCACTCGCGCAGCGCCTTCTTGTACGGGGTGTCCGCGAGGTCCGAGTACTCGGTGGGGACCATCTCCAGCGGATCGAGCCCGGGACGGCCGGCGGAGAACTCCTCCCACACCCGGTTCAGCAGATGCGCCTGAGCCGCGCCGGCGGCCCCGCCCCCGCTGCCGAAACGCTCCTCGTCCGCCGCGCAGTTCCACTCGGTGTAGCTGATGTCGTCCAGCGGGATCGCGAAGGACCGCACACCGATGTCGTACAGCGAGGCGAACTTGCGGACCAGCGCGGTGCTGTCACCGTCCGAGGAGTAGCAGACCGACAGGCCGGGCGAGAGGGCGTAGGTGAGGCGGACGTGGTCGGCGGTGGCCCGCTCGACGAGTTCGCGCAGCTGGGCGAGCCGGTCGGCCGGGTACTCGTCGCGCCACCGTTCCCGCAGATACGGGTCGTCCTTGGGGGAGTACACGTACACGTTCTGCTTGGTGCGGCCGTAGAAGTCGAGTTGGCTCAGCCGTTCGGCGTGGGACCACGGGGTGCCGTAGAAACCCTCGATGACACCGCGCAGCGCGGCCGTGGGCCAGTCGCGGACGGTCACCTCGGGCAGGTGGCCGCCGGTGAGGAGCTGGCGCAGGGTCTGGGCGGCGTAGAACGTGCCGGTGGTGTCGGCGCCGGAGAGCGCCAGCAGGGTACGGCCGGCGCCGCGGCCGGAGGCCAGGACGTACCCCTCGGGAGGCAGCCCGGCCGGGGATCCGACGCCGAGCCGCCGCAACGCGCCCTCGGTCGCCGGGTTCTCGTCGGGACCGCCGACGTAGACGGTGAGTCCGGCGGGCGGCGGGCGCTTCCCGGCCGGCACGGTGACGATCCGGTCGGCCCCGGCGGCTCGCAAGGCGGCCTCGACGACGCGGCGCGCGGAGGGGTCGGTGCCGGGTCCGACGACCTCCACCACCCGGTCGGGAACGGGGAGCCGGCGTCCGTCGCCCTCGATCTGGCGGGGCGTCGGCCAGACCTCGGGCACCGACGGGGTCTTCGGGGCGGACGGTGCGGCGGCGGCAGCGGACGGCAGCGAGGGGAGGCTCAGGCTCAGGGCCAGCAACAGCGCCCACGGGAGGCGCAGGGAGCGTGGGAGGAAAGAGGTGATTGAAGCCATCGAAAGAGGCTAGAGCTGCTGAATCAAGCATTCAACAGGGCCTGGACGTCGTCCAGGAACCCTTCCCGTCCTGAGAGGCGGGCCCGCCTCGGTCATGAGGAGGGAAAATCTGTGCGGATCCACGGCCGGTCACCACAGCACGGCGGGATAGAAAGAGACCATGACTGAACGCGATGGGCCGACGGGTGGCGCGGACGACGTCGATGAGGTGACGCGCGCGGTGCTCACCGCGTCGCGGCTGTTGGTCGCGATCTCCGCACGGTCACTCGCCGCCGTCGAGGAGCGGGTGACGCTGCCGCAGTTCCGGATGCTGGTGGTGCTGTCCGTACGAGGCGCCACGAAGCTCGTCGTACTCGCCGATCAGCTCCAGGTCGCCCCGTCCACCGCGATGCGCATGGTCGACCGGCTGATCGCCGCCGGGCTCGCCGACCGGCAGACCAACCCCGACAACCGCCGCGAGACCCTGCTCCGCCTCACCGACGAGGGCCGGCGCGCCGTCGAGGAGGTCACGGTCCGGCGGCGCGCCGAACTCGCCACGGTGGTCGAGCGTCTCGCCCCGAGGCAACGGGCGGCGCTCGTCGACGCGTTGACCGCGTTCAACGCGGCGGGCGGGGAACCTGTGGCCCCGGCGACGGACGACGCGGAGCCGTACCCGCTCGGCTGGGCCGACACCGGCGTGGGCGGAGGCATCTGAGACACCGGGCGCCGCCCCGGCGACCCGGGCGACGACGGGGCGCCCGGGGGTCGTGGTGGCGCATCCGCACTCCGCCGCCGTGGCGCTGCCCGCCCTCCTGCCCCTGTGCCACCCGAGCGACTTCTCCTCGCACAGCCCGATCGCCGCGGCGCGCGACACGGCCATAAGGTGCTTACGGGGCGCCGTGCCCGCGCCCTGCCGGCCTGGTGTCGACCCGAACAGCGAGGACGTATGAGCGCGCGGCCCACCGTCTCCCGCGAGGAGTTCGACGCACTCTTCGAAGCGGTCCGCACCTGGGGGCGCTGGGACCGGGCCGATCGTGGCGCGTGGAACCGGGTGACCGGGGACCACGTGCGGCGGGCCGTCGGACTGGTGAGGTCCGGCGTGGTCGTCCCGATGGCGCTGCCCTGGAACACCCGCTCGGGCCCGGACAACCGCAAGCCCGCCTTGCACCACATGACCGACCTCGGGGACGTGGAGGGTCCCGAGCCCACGACCCACAAGGACTTCATCGCCGCCGACTACCACGGCAAGGGCGTCACCCATCTCGACGCCCTGAGTCACATCGCCTACGCGGGACTGCTCTACGACGGCAGGCCGGCCCGCGAGAACGTCGACGCCGCGGGTGCCCGCTTCGGCTCGGTGGCGGCGCTCGGCCCCCTCGTCACGAGAGGGGTCCTCCTGGACCTCCCCGCCGTGCTCGGCGTCCCCTGGCTGGAGCCGGGGCACGCGGTGCGCGCCGGGGACGTCCGTGCCGCGGAGGAGGCGCTCGGCGTGACGATCGGCGAGGGCGACGCGGTGCTGCTGCGCTCCGGACACGTCCGCCGCCGCGCGGAACTGGGCGCCTGGGACCCCGCCACGGCGAGCGCGGGGTTCCATGTGGACGCCGTACCCCTGCTGGCCGAGCGGGGGGTCGCGCTGCTCGGCGGGGACGGGGACAGCGATGTGCGGCCGTCGCCCGTGGCGGGCGTGCACTCGCCGGTGCACGCCCTGGCGGTGGCCGCGATGGGGGTGCCGCTGCTGGACAACCTGGACCTGGAGGCGCTCGCCGGCGCGACCGCCGAGGCGGGGCGGTACGAGTTCCTGCTCGTCGTGGCCCCGCTGAACGTCCCGGGCGGCACCGGTTCGCCCGTCAACCCGGTCGCCGTCCTGTGAGCCGGACCCGACGCTTGTCCACCGGACCGGCCCCGCCCGGTCACCGTGGGTGAGGCAACCCGTGAACCGTGACTCGTGTTGCTGATGCCCTTATCCTCGTCAATGTCAGATATTTCCGATAAGCGGATTGTCCAGGGCGCGAGTGAGGCCAGCGTGGTGCGGTCCGACGGCGAGCCGATACCCACGGGGCGTGCGACAGACGGCACGGGCCCCACCCTTTTCCGTGAGCGGTTCCTGCAGGGCGAGCCGCTGGAGTCGGGCGTGCGCGCCTCGATCCTCGACTCCTGGCGGCGTTGCCGCTCCCTGGGGCTCTTGCCGGACCGCTCCGACCCTCCCTTCCGGGACGACTTCGACCGCGACGGCCGGGTCGCCCGTGCCGCCGCGCCGGTGCTGGACCGGCTGGAGTCCAGGTTCGCCGGCAGCGCCATGAACATCTCCGTCGCCGACGCGAACGGCACGGTACTGCTGCGCCGCTTCGGCGAGGCGTCCCTGGCCAGAGCGCTCCCTGACATCCAGACCGTGCCGGGATTCGTGTTCGCCGAGCGGTTCGCCGGCACCAACGGCATCGGTCTGGCCCTGGCGGAACGGCGACTCATCAGGGTCTACGGCGCCGAGCACTTCGCCGAGCGCTCCCAGGGCAGCGCTTGCCGCGCGCTCCCCGTCCGCGACCCGCTCAGCGGGCGGATCGAGGGCGTCCTGTGCTTCGGATATCCGCGCGGCTTCGAGAACCCGGCACTCTCCACCGTGATCCGCAAGGCCGCCGCGGCCATCGAGCGGCGGCTCCTCGGGCAGAGCTCCGCACGCGAGCGCTCCCTGCTGCGGGCGTATCTGAACGCGGGGGACGAGGTGGGCGCGGGCCCGCTCCGCACCATCGGCGTCGACGAACTGGCCCTCGGGCTGCGCCCCGCCGACCGGGTGACCCTCCTGGAGAAGGCCGCCGAGCTGATCTCGCGGGCGCAGCGGGCAGCCGTCGAGGTGGCCCTCACGGACGGCCGCCGCGTCACGCTCGTGAGCCGCCCGATGACGAGTGCCTCCGGGGTGGAGGGCGTCGCCGTCGAGGCCGTCCCGCACGACTCCTCCCGGCCCGAGGTGTTCACCGCGCCACGCCGGATCGAGCCGGTGCCGAGCCTCACCGCCGGGTCCGCGAGCCCCGTCGCTCCCCTCGCGCCCGTCGACCCCTCGATGGTCCACCGCGTCCGGAACGCCCCCCTCGTCGAGGCCTCCGGCCCACTCTCCGCCGTGCCGGTCCCCGGTCACCCGCGTGAAGCCACGTCCCCCGGCAGGACCGGGACGGGTGTCGACGGCCTCACTGCCGGGAGCCGCCCCACCGCCGCCCCGGCGGAGGCCCTGGCCGCCGACGGCTCGCCCACGGCCGACGGCCCCACGCCCGCCCCCGTCGTTCCGCCCGCCGCCCCCGTCGTTCCGCCCGCCGCCGACGGCGTCCCGGGCGGCCGTCCCGGCTCCCCGGCGCCGGAGAGGGGTCTTCTGATGGTGGGGGAGCCCCATGTCGGCGGCTACGCCCTGGCCGCGCGCCGCCGGCTGGAGCTGCTGTCCGAGGCCAGCGCCCGGATCGGCACCACCCTGGACGTGCGCCGCACCGCCCAGGAGCTCGCCGAGACGGCGGTGCCGCGCCTCGCCGACTTCGTCACCATCGATCTGGCCGAGCCCGTGCTGCGGGGCGAGGAGGCGGCGGACCCCCGGAGCGACCTGCGGCGCACGGTGGTCCACGGCATCCGGGACGACCTCCCCTTCAGCCCGGTCGGCAAGCAGGTCGACTACGGCCCGACCGTCCCGCAGCTGCGCTGCCTGACCAATGGCGAGGCCGTGCTGGAACCGGACCTGAGGACGGCCGCCGGCTGGCTCGCGCAGGACCCCGAGCACACCGAGCGGCTGCTGGGCCACGTCCACTCCCTCATCGCGGTGCCCCTGGTCGCCCGAGGGGTCGTCCTGGGCGTCGCCGCCTTCTACCGGGCCCAGGACCCCACCCCCTTCGGGGACGACGACCGCTCACTGGCGCAGGAACTCGCCACCCGCGCCGCCCTGTCGATCGACAACGCCCGGCGCTACACCCGCGAACGCACCATGGTCCTCGCCCTGCAGCGCAGCCTGCTCCCGCAAGGACTGCCCGACCGGGACTCCGTGGAGGTCGCCCACCGGTATCTGCCCGCCGAATCCGACGTCGGCGGCGACTGGTACGACGTCATCCCGCTCTCCGGGACCAGGATCGGCCTCTTCGTCGGCGACGTCGTCGGCCACGGCATGCTGTCCGCCGCCACCATGGGCCGCGTCCGCACGGCCGCCCGCAGCTTCGCCGAACTCGACTTCCCGCCCGACGAGGTCCTCACCCACCTCGACAACCTCGTGGGACGGCTGGATCGCGAGGACCCCGTCTCCGACGGCGGTGGCATCATCGGCGCGACCTGTCTGTACGCCGTCTACGACCCGACCTCGCAGCAGTGCACCCTGGCCCGCGCCGGCCACCCGCCGCCGGCCCTGGTCCAGCCCGACGGCACCGTGTCCTTCCCCGAACTGCCCGCCGGACCCCCGCTCGGCCTCGGCGGCCTGCCCTTCGAGGCCGTCGACGTCCATCTGCCCGAGGGCAGCACCCTGGTCCTCTACACCGACGGCCTCATCGAGGACCGCGAACGCGACGTCGACGTGGTGCTCGACCAGTTGCGCGCAGCCCTGGCCCACCCCGAGCACACCCCGGAGGAGACCTGCCGGCTGGTCCTGGAGAGCGTCGCGTCCCCCCACCCCGGCGACGACATCGCCCTGCTCGTCGCCCGCACCCACGCCTTCGACCCGCGCAGCGTCGCCACCTGGGAGCTGCCCGCCGACCCGGCCCGCGTCAGCGAGGTCCGCGCCGGAGCCCTCCGGCAACTGGCCGACTGGGGGATCGACGAGGCCGCGTTCGCCGCCGAACTGGTGCTCAGCGAGCTGATCACCAACGCGATCCGCCACGGCGCCGGGCCCATCCGGGTACGGCTGCTCCGTGACCGCTCCCTGATCTGCGAGGTCGCCGACACCAGCAGCACCGCACCGCACCTGCGCCGGGCGGCCACCACCGACGAGGGCGGGCGCGGCCTGTTCCTCGTCGCCCAGCTCTCGCAGAGCTGGGGCACGCGCTACACCCCGGAGGGCAAGGTCATCTGGGCCGAATGCGGGCTCGACGAGGGCTGAGGCGAGCACGGCGGCCCACCCTCTGACCCGTTGGGGTCGGCGACCGTGACCACATGTCGCCAATGAGGCGAAAGGCGCGAATAAAGCGAAATGGGCGGTTAGCATCGCTGGCGCAAGCCGAAGTCGGGAAGAACTCGCCAGGCCGACCCCCCGGAGCTGTCCGTGCACGACGCTCACGACACCTCTGCGCAGCCGGCCCCGCCCAGCGGGGCGGAGCCGCTGGTGCGTGTCCGCGGCCTCACGAAACGTTTCGGCGGAACCTTGGCACTGGCCGGGGTCGACCTCGACGTCCACGCGGGCAGCGTGCTCGCGCTCCTCGGTCCCAACGGAGCCGGAAAGTCGACACTCATCAAGATCCTCGCCGGTGTCCACCACGCCGACTCGGGCCGGATCACCGTGGACGGGCACCCGCTGGGCAGCCACGCCGCCTCCCACCGCATGTCGTTCATCCACCAGGACCTCGGACTCGTGGAGTGGATGACGGTCGCGGAGAACATCGCCCTGAGCACCGGGTACGCGCGCCGTGCCGGACTGATCTCCTGGCGGCGGACCCGGGACCGCTGCACCGAGGCCCTGGCGCTGGTCGGCGGCCACCTGGATCCGGACGCGCCGGTCGCCCGCCTCGCCCCCGCCGAACGGTCGCTGGTCGCCATCGGCCGCGCCCTGGCCACCCGGGCGGGGCTCATCGTGCTCGACGAGCCGACCGCCCGCCTCCCCGCCGCGGACTGCGCCCGCCTCTTCCGCGTCCTGCGCACCCTGCGCGACCGGGGCCACGGCATCCTCTACGTCAGCCACCGCCTCGACGAGGTGTACGAGGTCGCCGACACCTTCGCCGTCCTGCGCGACGGCCGTCTCGTCAGCCAGGGCTCGACAGCGGGCCACAGCCCCCTGCGCCTGGTGCGCGACATCACCGGTGAGGAACCGGCGGGCCCGCGGCCCGCCCCGACACCGCACGCCGCCCCCGCACCGCCCGCCGCCCCGGCACCCGGTCCCGCCCCGACACCGTCGGCCGCCCCGGCGGTGCTCGCCCTCGACGGCGTACGGACATCCGGTACCGGCCCGGTCGACCTGGAGCTGCGTGCCGGCGAGGCCCTCGGTCTGGTCGGGCTCTCGGGCGCCGGACACACGGACCTCGGCCGCGCCCTCGCGGGGGCCCGCCCCCTCCTCGGCGGACGGGTCCTGCTCGACGGCCGCCCCTACCGACCCCGGTCCGTCACCGACGCCGTGGCCCGCCGCGTCGCCCTCGTCCCCGGCGACCGACTGCGGGAAGGCTGCCTCCCCGAACTGACCGTACGGGAGAACCTCCTGGCCAACCCCCGCGCGGGCGACGGTCCCCCACCGCGCTGGATCGCCCCCGGCCGGGAACGCGCCGTGGCCGCCGCCCTGACCGAACGGTTCTCGGTGCGGCCCGGTGACAGCGAGGCGACCATCGCCACCCTGTCCGGCGGAAACCAGCAGAAGGTACTGATCGGCCGCTGGCTCCGGACCGGACTGCGTCTGCTGATCCTGGAGGAACCGACGGCGAGCGTCGACGTCGGCGCCAAGGCCGCGATCCACCGCCTCCTGGACGAGGCACGGTCCGCGGGCCTCGCGGTCCTCCTCATCTCCACCGACTTCGAGGAGGTGGCGGGCGTGTGCGGGCGCGCCCTGGTCTTCGTCCGGGGAGCGGTGACGGCCGAGCTGAGCGGCCCGGCGCTCACGGTCGCGGGCCTGACCCGGGCGGCCTCGGCCATGCCCCCCTCCGGCACCGCGACGCACCCGTGACGGCCCGGCCCCCCACGCCGCGCCCGCGTCGCCCGCGTCCGCCGCACCGGCGCGGCGCCCGAGGCGGTCCCGACGGCTCCGGCGGACACCTCATCGGTGCCTACGGCCTCCTCGGCCTCACCGTCCTGCTCGTCCTGGTCTTCTCCCTGACCCTGCCGCGCACCTTCCCCACCCTGGACACCCTCGACGCGATCCTCTCCACCCAGTCGATCCCCGCCGTCCTCGCGCTCGCCGCCATGGTCCCGATCGTGACCGGCGCGTTCGACCTCTCCATCGGCTACGGCCTCGGACTGGCGCACGTGTTGGTGCTGCACCTCGTCGCCGAGGCCGACTGGCCGTGGCCGCTCGCCTGCCTCGCCGTGATCGTCGGAGGGACGGTCGTGGGCGTCCTCAACGGCGTCATCGTGGAGTTCGGCCGGATCGACTCCTTCATCGCCACCCTCGGCACCGGCAGCATGATGTACGCCGTCACCGGCTGGATCACCGACGGCGGCCGGATCGTCCCGGGTCCCCAGGGCCTGCCGCCCGCCTTCACCGACCTCTACACCTCCACCTTCCTCGGTCTTCCGGTCCCCGCCTTCTACGTGCTGGCCCTCGCGGTCGCCCTCTGGCTGGTGCTGGAGCGGCTGCCGATCGGGCGGTACCTGTACGTCGTCGGATCGAACCCCCGCGCCGCCGACCTCGTCGGCATCCCCGTGCGCACCTACACCGTCTGTGCCTTCGCCACGTCCGGCCTGATCGTCGGCTTCGCGGGGGTACTGCTCGCGGCCCAGCAGCAGATCGGCAATCCGAGCGTCGGCCTCGACTACCTGCTGCCCGCCTTCGTCGGAGCCCTCCTCGGCTCCACCGCCATCCGACCGGGCCGCCCCAACGCCCTGGGCACCCTCGTCGCCGTCGCCGTCCTCGCCGTCGGCCTCACCGGTATCGGCCAGATGGGCGCCGATTTCTGGACGGTGCCCCTGTTCCACGGCGGCACCCTCCTCCTCGCCGTCGGCCTGGCCGGGTACGCCGCCCGCCGCCGGATGCGCACCGGCGTCCTCGCGAGCCGCGCCGCGCCCGCCGTGACACCGGACGCGCCGCCCGCACCGCCTCCGGACGGCGATCCGAAGGACCGAGGACCGTGACCGGGACACCCCACCCGGCCGCTCGCCCCGGCCCCCCGCGCGGCCGCCGCTCCCGGCGGCGCCTCCGCGTCCGCTCCTCCCCGACCGCGGACCACCTCCGCCGCAGCCACCGGTCACGACCACCTCGGCAGCGGCTTCCGGCAGCCTTTCCCCGCTCGTCCCTCCGCAAGGAGTCCTCGTGCACCACCACCGCAAGGCCCGCTCCGGCGGGGCCGGGGTCCGCTACGCGGCGACCGTCCTGCTGACCGCGGCGGCCACCGTCGTACTCGCCGGCTGCGAACGCGGATCGTCCGGCGACCCGGAGTCCTCGGCCACGGGCACGAGCGGCTGCCCCGCGGCGCAGGCCAGGGCCGAGGCCGCCGTCAGCCGGGCGGAGCGCGACGACGTCGCCTGGAACGGCCCGACCACCGGGCCCAGAGCCGTGACCGGCAGAACCCTCGTCTACGTCGCCCAGACCATGACCAACCCCGGAGTCGCGGGCGCCGCCGAGGGAGTACGGGAAGCCGCGCGGGTCATCGGCTGGAACCTGCGGGTGATCGACGGCGGGGGCACGCCCGCCGGCATCCAGGCCGCGATGAGCGAGGCCGTGACGCTCCGCCCGTCGGGCATCGTCATCGGCGGCTTCGACCCCAACTCGACCTCGCAGCAGATCGCACAGGCCGAGCAGGCCGGCATCCCGCTCATCGGCTGGCACGCGGTCGCCGCCCCCGGCCCCAGCCGGCGCCCCGCTCTCTTCACCAACATCACCACGCAGGTCGAGGACGTGGCGAGGATCAGCGCCCGATGGGTCATCTCCACCTCGAACGGCGACGCCGGGGCCGTGGTCCTCACCGACGCCTCGATCCCCTTCGCCAGGAACAAGTCCGAGCTGATCAGGGACGAACTCGCCACCTGCGCGGGCGTGGACCTCCTGGCGTACGTGAACATCCCGATCTCCGACGCGAGCAGCCGTACGCCCCGCGAGGTCTCCTCGCTGCTCTCCCGCTTCCAGGACCGATGGACCCACTCGATCGCCATCAACGACCTGTACTTCGCCGACGCCGCCCCCGCCTTCCGCGCCGCCGGCAAGGACGGCTCGGGCCCGCCGTTCAACATCGGGGCCGGGGACGGCGACCCGTCCGCCTTCCAGCGCGTCGACAGCGACCAGTACCAGGCGGCCACCGTCCCCGAGCCGCTCACCCTCCAGGGCTGGCAGATCGTCGACGAGTTCAACCGCGCCTTCTCCGGCAGCCCCGCCAGCGGCTATGTGGCGCCCGTCCACATCACCACGGCCGACAACAGTGACGGCGCCACGAGCTGGAACCCGTCGGGCTACCAGGAGGGATACCGGAAGATCTGGGGCAGGTGACGCCGCCGAGAACCATCAGGAGCGCCGCGGGCGGGCCGGGGCCGCCCGCCCGCGTCACAACCGCAGGACGATCAGCGCGGTGTCGTCGGTGTTGCCGGCGGGCGGCAGCAGATCGGCCAGCAGGGCGTCGGCCAGGGTCTCGGGGTCGAGGTCGCGGTGGTCGGCCAGGGACTCGGCGAGGCGTTCCAGACCGGTGTCGATGCTCTCGGTGCGGCGCTCGATCAACCCGTCCGTGTACAGGACCAGGAGGGAGCCCTCGACGAAGGGCGTGCGGGCCTGCGGCCGCGGGACCTGGACGGGCCGGGCGGCGAGCGGCGGGTCGGTGGCGCCGTCGAGGAAGGTGACGGTGCCGTCGGGGTGCGCCAGCGCGGGCGGCGGATGGCCCGCGCAGCTGTAGGTGATGGTGCGGTCGTCCCAGTCGATGAAGGTCGTGACGACGGTGGTCGACTCGGCGCCGTCGACGGAGCGGGCGTAGCGGTCGAGGGCCTCCAGGGCCTCGGCCGGACCGTCGGCGACGCGTGTGGCCCCGCTCAGGGCGCTGCGCAACTGCCCCATGGCACAGGCGGCCGCCAGACCGTGGCCGACGACGTCGCCGACGGCCACCGCGAGGCCCTCGCCGTCCAGCCCGACCAGGTCGTACCAGTCGCCGCACACGTTCAGCGCGCCGATGGCCGGCCGGTAGCGCACGGCCGCGTCGTGCGACCCGGTGGGGCCGGGGGAGGGCAGCATCGCCGCCTGCAGCGCCAGGGCCACCTCACGCTCGTGGGCGTGCGCCGTGCGCAGCCGTTCGTTGACCTCCTGCAGTTCCCGGGCGCGGGTGTACAGCTCGGCCTCCAGCACCCGGGCCCGGCTGTCCTCGCCCGCACCGCCCCGAGCGTCCCCGCCGGCGTCCCCCCGGGCGCGGATGAGTTCGGTGACCTCCTCCACCCGGTGCACGATCAGGTCGACCTTGCCGTCGGGGCCCAGGACGGGGGCGTTGACCGGGCTCCAGTAGTGCTCCTGCCAGAGGCCGGGCCGCTGCGGGTCCTCGATGTCGTAGCGGAGCAGCGCCATCGTGTCGCGCTCCCCGGTGGACACCGTGCGCAGCATCGACGCCTCCGTCTCCCGCATACCGGCCGCGGCCGGGTCGTTCGGGTTCTCGGGGAAGACGTCGAAGATGTAGCGCCCGAGCAACTGTTCGCGGCTGCGTCCGGCCAGCCGCAGGAAGTCGTCGTTGGCGTCGGCGTACACGAGATCGGGCGTGAGCAGAGCCACCATGCCGGGCAGGGCCCGGAAGACCTCCGCATAGTCGATATGCGGTTCCCTCATGTCCAGCCTGCCTTGGCGCCGAGCGTCGGTGTGCCTCTCCACGATAGGCGCGAACCGACCACGGGACCCGACAGTCCGCGGCACTGGTGCCGGAACCTTCCCGATCCGCCAGGTGGGTGTCCCACGAAAGAGTGGTGCCGTCCTGCGGACGGGCCTGGTCCGCACTCCCCCCAGGGCGGCGGACCAGGCCGGATCCGGCCGGTCAGAAGATGCCCGGGCCGGGAGTCAGGACGCCGGAGGGGTCGTAGCGGCTCTTCCATGCCGTGAACTTCTGCCACATCGAGCCGTAGTGCGCCCGCCAGTCGGCCTCCGTGAACGGGCACGCGCCATGGGGGTAGCGCACTCCGCCGACGGCCGCCGCGTCCTGGTAGAAGCGGTAGTTGCGGTCCGCCATCCGTGACGCGAACTCGGGGTCGGGGCCGGACCGGGCCGCGTCGGTGAGCACGCTGACCAGCCAGACCCAGGGGCCGCTCGTCGCGTCGGGCAGCCGCAGCAGCGGTCGGCCGTAGCTCGAGCGCAGCATCGGGAAGACGAGGCCGAAGCCGGTCGGGCCCAGGTCCTCGGAGGTCAGCGACGGGAACACCGACTCGACGTACTGCTCGACGGCGCCGTCCGGCAGGAACAGATCCGACCAGGGCTTGACCTTCGCGTCCCAGTCCAGGTTCGCCGCGAACGCGTCGTACATGTCGGTGACCAGGGACATGTAGTCGAGGTAGGAGTAGTCCTCGAAGGCGGCGGAGGCCGCGGCGGGGCTGAGCCCGCGCAGCAGACGGGACCCGTCGGGGGTGTCGCCGGGGTTGTGGAAGACGGTGGCCCACAGGACCAGGGGCTGTGCCGTGCCGGGCTGCGGAATGCTGCCGAGCGAGTCGAACTCGCCCCGGTTCGCCAGGATGCGGATGTCCTGGAAGAACGTCGGGATGTCCGGGTAGCCGATCCGGTAGGTGCGGGCCAACTGCTTGGCCGGCACCAGATCGACGGTGGCCCGGGTGATGACGCCGCACTGCCCGAGTCCGGCGAGTGCCGCCTCGAACAGGTCGCTGTTCTGCGAGCCGGAGCACCACCTCGCCCGGCCCTCGCCGGTGACGACTTGGAGCCGCCGGGCGTGGTCGACCTGGGCGCCGACCCGGTAGGACGACATCATCCCGATCCCGCCCATGGAGAGGGTCCCGCCGACCGTCGTCCTGGTGTAGCTGGTGATCGACGCCGGAGTGAGGCCCTCCTCGTACGCCGCCTCGATCAGGTCCTTCCACAGCACACCGGCGTCGACATCGGCGCCGGCCGTGCCGATCGAGTGGATCGTGTCCAGTGACCGCATCTCGACGACCAGGCCACCGCTCACGAGCGGTTGGCCGAACATGGCGTGGTGGGCACCGGCCGGGGCGACCTCGATGCCGTGGTCGGCGCAGAAGCCGACCATCTTGCCGATGTCCTGCACCGACCCCGGACGCAGCACCGCGCAGGGTGTCCGGAACACGATGTTGCCCTGGTCGTGCGCGTTCGCCGCGAGCGACTCCGCGTCGAACACGAGCGTCCCGTCGAGGGGCGGGGCCGTGGCGAAGGACGTGCTGTCCGCTGCCTCCGCCTCGGTCACCCACTGGCGGGTGAGCAGATCGAAACCGGCCACGAGCGCCAGGGTCCCGGCTCCGAACCGGGCCAGGAACTGCCGTCTGCCGACGGGACCGCTCTGTCTCTCTGTCATGACAGCCTCCGTGGTGTCGACGCGGCGGATCGTCGGCACGCCGCGTCGGGTCTGTCGTCCTGTCGTGGGTGGGAGTCCGTGCTCGACCGGTACTCGACCGAACCGGCGTGCTGACACTCCGTGTTCATCACCAAGCGCGATCTCCCCCTGACAATCCGCTTACGGCTCATCATGACTTCCCGGGGGCCCGTCGCGCGACGGGATCGCGAGCCGGAGACGCCCGGCGAGGCGGTGGGAGCGCTCGCCGAAGTGGATTTACCTCAAGGCGCGACCAAAGCCCCTATTCGGCCTCGCTCGTATGCGTGACGCACGGCTCAACCTGCGCAAGAACCGGGCAGGTTGACGATCCGTCATCAGGTCGAGTGATGATACGATCACCGCACTTACCGAACGGACGGATAGGTGCAAAAGGAGCACCTCTCGCCATTCGTGGAGGCCTGGGTGGCAACCCCGGAGTGGCTGGCCTTCGGTCTGTGTGAATTGACGGAAATTCAGTAGCTGGCCATCGGCCGCCTGAAGAGGGTCTCATGACGCAATACATACAAAATCCGGCGCTCTGGGCACTCATTGTCGTAACCCTTGCCGCCGTCGCCCTGGTCATTCGTCAGCGACGGGCGGCGCGAGCATTACGACAGGAGATCGCAGGGCTCAGAAATCACTACGGTGAATTGGAGAGCCAATACTCGGATTCCGTCCGCGCGGCCCAGCAGGAAGCCGAAGGTGAGACCAGGACGGCTCTGAAGGCCGCCATGCGGACACTCCAGGGTCTCGCCGCGGAGCAGCAGCGCATCATCTCCGGGCTGCAGCGCAAGTACGGCGACTCCGTCATGCTCCAGGACCTCCTGGAGATCGACCACATGAACGCGCAGTTCGGCCGGCGCGCCCAGTCCATCGCCGTGCTGTGCGAGGGCTGGCTCGGCCGCCACCGCGACGTGGCCTCGGTCTACGACGTGGTCCGCAGTGCCCAGGGCCGGATCCGCCACTTCCAGCGGGCGCACATCCTGTCCAAGGTCGACTTCGGCGTCACCAGCCGGGCCGTCGAACCGGTGGCGCTGGCGCTGGCGGAGCTGCTCGACAACGCGACCAGCTACTCCAGCCCGGACACCGTCGTCGAGATCAACGTCCGCTCCGTGCCCAAGGGCGTCTGCATCATCGTCGACGACGCCGGTGTCGGGATGAACGAGGAGGAGAAGGCGAGGGCCGAGAAGCTCCTGACGAGCGAGCGCGTCACGGGTGTCTCGGGCCTCGGCAACCCTCCGCAGTTCGGCTTCGCCGTGATCGGCGTGCTCTGCGAGCGGTTCGGCTTCACCGTGTCGGTGGACTCCACCTCTCCCTACGGAGGTGTGCGGGCGGTCGTGCTGCTGCCCGAGGAACTGCTCACCGCGATGCCGGAGCCCAAGCAACCGACGGTGTCGGTGGAACCGGTCGCGCCCCGGGACGTCCCGTCTCCCGTGGAGGCGAGGCCCTCCGTGTACGACAGCGCCCCCGAGTCCTCGCTGCCCGTGGGCACGACCGAGGACGGTCTGCCCAAGCGGCGTCGCAAGCGTCCGATGGCCCTGGTCTCCAACGGTCCGTCCGCCGCCCCGGCGCCGCGGCGCCGCAGCGAGGACACGGCAGCGATCATGGCCGCCTTCAAGCAGGGCACGGACGCGGGTCGCGCCACACACCCGGAGGCGGGAGAGCGGCAGAGCGGCTCCCCTGACGCAAGCAGCGAAGGGCACGAGGTCCAATGAACAACGATCTTTCATGGATGCTTGACAGCGCCCTGGAGATCCCCGGAGCTCTCCACGCGGTTCTGGTCTCCGCCGACGGGTTGCTGAGGGCCCGTTCGAAGGGAGTGGACAAGGACGACGCGGACAAGGCCGCCGCCGCGATGAGCGGTATGCAGTCGCTGAGCCGGTCACTGGCGTTCTTCTGCTCCCGCTCGGATCTGCGGTGGCAGCAGACGCTGGTCGAGTTCGACGGCGGCTGGATCTTCCTGATCTCGGCCGGTGACGGCGCCTACCTCGCGGTGTCGGCCTCCTCCGACGTCGACATGGCGGACATCACCTTCCGTATGCAGCAGCTCGTCGGCCAGCTGGGCAAGGTCATGACCGCCCCGCCCAGGGAGAGCAGCGTGGTAGGGCCATGACCGACTCCGACAGGCATGAGCACGAGGCCGCCGAATTAGTGCGGCCGTATGTCATCACCGGCGGCCGCAGCCTCCCCGGCGAGAGCCAGTTCTCCCTGATCACTCTGGTCACGGCGGTCGCCGACCAGCAGCAGCGGCCCGCGCGCCTCTCGCCCGAGGAGCAGGACCTGCTGCGCATGTGTGTCGGCGGTTACCTCTCCGTCGCCGAGATCGCGGGACACATCCAGCTGCCGGTGGGAGTGGTGAAGATCCTGCTGGCCGCGCTCTCCGAGGCCGGCTACCTCGTCACCCGTCCGCCGGAGACCCGTGCTCCCGTCGCCAACCTGCAGATTCTCGAGGAGGTGCTCAATGGTCTCCAGTCCAAGTTTGGATGAACGGGCGTACGTCCCGGGCGGAGAGACGCAGACCGCCGTGAAGATCCTGGTCGTCGGGCACTTCGCGGTGGGCAAGACCACGTTCATCGGGTCGATCTCCGAGATCTCGCCGCTCTCCACCGAGGAGACGATGACCCAGGCGGGCGAGGCGATCGACGACCTCAAGGGCGTCCAGGGCAAGACCACCACCACGGTCGCCATGGACTTCGGCCGGCTCACCGTCAGCGACCGTGTCGTGCTGTACCTCTTCGGCACACCCGGCCAGCAACGCTTCGTGCAGATGTGGGAGGACATGGCACGCGGCGCCCTCGGGGCGCTGGTGCTGGTCGACCCCGAGCGGCTGGCCGACTCCTTCGCCGTGATCGACCTGATCGAGCAGTACGGACTCGACTACGCGATCGCGGTCAACCATTTCGACGGTACGTCGATACGTGATGCGAGGGCGCTGCGCGAAGCGCTGGATCTCCTCGACGACACCCCCATCGTCACCTGCGACGCGCGGGACGAACGGTCGTCGGCCGAGGCTCTGATCACGCTCGTCCGCTACTTGATGGACCGCGCCCGTTAGGAGCAGAGCAGACATGACCACCGACTCCACTCTTCCCTCACCCCCACCCGGCTGCCCGGCCCACGGCAGCGGACTGCGGGTTCCGCTGTACGGGTCGGAGTTCGCGGCCGACCCGCAGGCGTACTACGCGTACATGCGGCACTACGGGCCGAGCGCGCCGGTCGAGATCGCTCCCGGTGTGGACGCGACCCTCGTCACCGACCACGCGACCGCGCTGAAACTGCTGCAGGACCCCGGCAACTTCCGCAAGGACGCCCGCCGTTGGCGAGACGTCGCCGAGGGCAAGGTCGGCCCGGACAGCCCGGTCGTCCCGATGCTGGGCTACCGTCCCAACGCCATGTTCACCGACGGTGCCGAGCACGCGCGGCTGCGGCAGGCGATCACCGACAGCCTGGCCAAGGTGGACTCCCGCCGGATCAGCGACATGACCAAGCGGGCCTCCGACTACCTCCTCGCCCAGGTCTCCGGCCGCGGTTCCATCGACCTGATGAACGACTACGTCAAGCAGCTGCCGCTGCTCGTGTTCAACGAGCTCTTCGGCTGCCCTGCGGACATCGGCGACCGGGTCGTCTTCGGTATCTCCGGAGTCTTCGAGGGCGTCAACGCCGAGAAGGCGAACCAGGTGCTCGGCCAGGCCGTGTTCGAACTGGTGGCCCTGAAGCGGGCCAGGCCGGCCGACGACGTCACCTCGTACCTGATGCGGCACGAGGCGCGCCTGACCGACGAGGAGTTGGTCCACCAACTGATCCTGCTCCTCGGCGCGGGCGCCGAGCCGCTGCGCAACCTCATCGGCAACACCCTGCACCGGCTGCTCCTGCACGACCGGTACGCCGACGGCGGTCTGATCGAGGAGGCCATCGACGACACGCTGTGGGAGAACCCGCCCATGGCGAACTACGCGCCGCACTACCCCGCGGCCGACATGGAGTTCGGCGGGACCAAGCTGCGGGCGGGCGATCTGGTCCTGGTCAGCATGACGGCCGCCAACACCGACCCGGCGCTCGTGGCGGCCGGTCAGACGGGCGGCCGGCGGGCCCACCTGTCGTGGAGCGCCGGCCCGCACGCCTGCCCCTCCAAGGAACTCGCCCGGCTCGTCACCATGGTGGCCATCGAGAACCTGCTCAACCGGCTGCACGACATCGAACTCGCGGTCCCCGAGGACAGCCTGACCTGGCGTCCGGGCCCCTTCCACCGCGCGCTGGCCGCGCTTCCCTGCCGCTTCACCCCGCAGGTCGTCCAGCGGCCGAACCCGCCCCGCGCGACGGAGCCTTCCGCGCGCGAGGAGAACGCCCCGGCGGGCCGGAAGGCGGAGCGAGGTGTGTGGGGCTCCTTCCTGCAGTGGTTGAAGGGGTGACGCAGACAACAGTCTGTGACAGCGGTTACTGCATGAGTATTCAACCAAAGGGGTAGTAACGCGGCGGCATTCGTGGTGACCAATGAACAAAGGGAGGTGTCGTGGACCACATATCCGACGGCGCCGCTTCTGCTCGACATCCGGATCTCTTCCGCCGCTCCCGACCAGACATCGACTTACACCGCGCGGAGACCAGGGGCGTGACCCGCCACCAGTCGCCGCGAGACGAGATACCCGCCCAGGCCGGCGGGTATCTTTCTGTGTCCCCGCACGCCTCTCACCGGCAGGGGACCGCGGCTCCGCCTCCGTACTCCGAGCAGCGGCGGGAGACGTGGTGAGCGCCCTCGGGTACGGCACCGGGGGCACCCCGCGGGACCGGACGCTCGGCGCTCTCGTGACCGGCCAACTGCTGCGGCTCTGCGAGGCGTCGGGGCTCGGCCGGACCGACGCGCGGAACTACGCGCGTCTACTGACCGACTCGCTGGGGGAGGTGGCCGAACGGCCCCTGAACCTGCCGCCCCCGTCCCTCAGTTTCCTGTCCGACGACTCGACCCCGGTGGAGTTCTCGCTCTCCCTCACACCGGACGCGCCCCCCGCGGTACGGGTGCTGCTGGAACCGGGATGCGGGGCCGGCGGTCTGCGGGACAACGGCCGCGTCGGACTGCGTGCCGTCCGTGCCATGGCGCGGCGCTGGGGCTTCGCCACCGACCAACTGGACGTACTGGAGGACCTGTTCCTCCCCGCCGACCCGCAGGGCCCTCTGGCGCTGTGGATCGCGCTGGAGCTGCGTCCCGGCGGCGTTCCCAAGATCAAGGTGTATCTGAACCCGTCGGCGTCCGGCGCGGCACGGGCGGCCGAGACGGTACGGACGGCCCTGGACCGGCTGGGCCACCGGCACGCCTTCGACGCACTGCCGCCGGCCGACGGCTATCCGTTCTTCGCGCTCGACCTGGGCGACTGGGCGGCGCCCCGGGTGAAGATCTACACCACCCACCGCGACCTGGCGGTGACGGACGTCGGCGGGCTGTGCCGGATGGAATCCGGCCCCGACAGCGCGACGTTGGAGGCGTTCCTCCGTACGGCGGGCGGCTTCGACGAGGCAACGGACAGCTCCCGGGCTCTGCCGGAGGCCCGGTTCGACCGGCGGCCCGTCCTGTCCTGCCATTCCTTCACCCGCACGACCGGCGGACCCACCGGCTTCACCCTGCACGTCCCGGTCAGGGACTACGCCCGCGACGACGCCGAGGCACTGCGCCGGGCCGGGGTCCTCCTCGGCCGCCATGGGCTGGACCCCGGCGCACTCGACCGGCCGCTGGCCGCCGTCACCGGACGCCGGCTGACGGACGGGGTGGGGCTCGTCGCGTACCTGGCGCTCGCCCATGAGCAGGGCAGACCGACCCGGATGACCGCGTACATCTCGTCGGAGGCCTACGCGGTCCGGCCGCCGAACGGCGGCAGGCACATCGATCACGAACCATTCAGCAGCATGTCAGGAGCAAGAACCGCCATGGAGCCCTACCGCATCAAGGTCGTCGAGCCCATCGCGCTCACCACTCGGGAACAGCGCGAGGCGGCGCTGGAACGGGTGCACCACAACCTGTTCGACCTGCGCGCCGAGGAGGTGACCATCGACCTGCTCAGCGACTCGGGCACCGGCGCCATCTCGGCCGCGCAGTTGGCCGCGGGCATGGAGGGCGACGAGTCGTACGCGGGCTCGCGCTCCTTCTACCGCTTCCACGAGACCGTGACGGAACTGACCGGCTACCGGCACATCCTGCCCGCCCACCAGGGGCGGGCCGCGGAACGCATCCTCTTCACGAACCTTCTCGAACCCGGTGGCATCGTCCTCGCCAACACCCACTTCGACACGACCCGGGCCAACGTCGAGCTTTCCGGATGTCAGGCCCATGACATTCCGTGCGCGGAGGCCCGCGACCTGGACAGCGAAGTGCCCTTCAAGGGCAACATCGACCTGGACAGACTCCGGCAGACCCTGGAGGGACCGGACGGCTCCCGGGTCCGTGTGGTGATCATGACGATCACCAACAACGGCGGCGGGGGCCAGCCGGTCTCCATGGAGAACCTGAAACAGACCGCCGAGATCTGCCGGCGACACGGCGTCCCGATGATCCTGGACGCCGCCAGGTTCGCCGAGAACGCCTGGCTGGTGACCCGCCACGAGGAGGCCTACCGGGATCGCACCCCGCGCCAGGTCGCCGAAGAAGCGTTCCGTCTCGCCGACGGCTGTGTGATGAGCGCCAAGAAGGACGGCATCGTCCACATCGGCGGATTCATCGGGCTCAACGACCCCGAACTCGCCGAGAAGTGCGAACGCCTCCTCATCGCCACCGAGGGCTTCGCCACCTACGGCGGTCTCGCCGGCCGCGACCTCGACATGATGGCCACCGGCCTGCTGGAGGTGACCGAGCCCGCCTACCTCGCCGAGCGCGCCGACGTGGCCTCCCATCTCGCCGACCGCGTCCGCGCGGCGGGCGTCGACCTGCTCGAACCCCCGGGCCTGCACGCCCTCTACCTCAACGCGGGTCGCCTGCTCCCGCACATACCGCCCCACCACTACCCGGGTCACGCCCTCGCCTGCCGCCTCTACCTCGAAGGCGGCATCCGCTCGGCCGAACTCGGTTCCCTCTACCTCGGTGAGGAGGACGAGGACGGCAACCCCATCAAGAGCGCGCCGTACGAACTGGTCCGACTCGCGCTCCCGCGCCGGGTCTACACACGCAGCCACTACGACCATGTCGGCAGAACCCTCGAACGCATCGCCAAGGAGGCGGAGTCCGTCCACGGCTACCGCATCGTGGAGCAGTCCCCGATCCTGCGGCACTTCCGCGCCAAGCTGCAGCCGGTGAGCGGCTGAGCCGGCGGTGGTCGCCCCGCCGCCGAGCGGGGCGACCACCGGTCGGAGCAGGTCAGGTCAGCCGGATCACCGTGTACGTCTCTCCCTCCCCGGGCGGCCGGGTCCAGGAGCGGGTGGTGAACGTGTGCAGCCGCCCACGCGTGATGGCGTGGCGCGGCAGGTGGACGCCGAACTCCCCGGAAACCGCTGCCAGCAGCGCCCGTTCCGTCTCGGCGCCGGGCCTCGGCCCATCGAAGAACCGGCTCGGATCCAGCGCCGGCGGTATCTCCCCGCTCCGCCGGACCTCCCCGTCGGCGAAGGTGAACGCGTACTGCTCGGCACCGTCCCGCGCCACCGAGAGATGGAAGTACGGCTCCTCGTGCGGCGTCCTGAGGCCGCTCCACACCACCACCGCGCGGGTGCCCTCGCTGGCCCGGGCCGCCGGCGAGACGAACCGCTGCGGGCCGAACGGGGACGGCTCGCCGTCGAAGGCGAAGCTCCAGCCGGGGCCGGCCCGCCCCACCGACACGAGAGCCTTGTCGTCGTAGGACGAGAACTCCCTCCGGCCGTGCAGCCACCTGCGGCGAGCCTCCCAGGAGGTCAGGGGTTCACTGAGCACGGCGCCGCCTTCGCCACCGCCACCGCCACCGCCTTCGCCGACGCCCCCGTCCTTGCCGCCGACCGCGTCCGGGTCTCCGCCCTGGCCTCCGCCCTGGCCTCCGCCCTGGCCTCCGTCTCCGTCTCCGTCCGCGAGACGGCGGGGCAGATCCTCCGGATCCACCCCTTCCACCAGCACGAACCGGAAGGTTCTGCGGTTGTTGCCCGGGTCCGGCTCCGCGAGCCACGCCAGGTCGCCCGGGTCGAGCCGGGCCGTCGGCGTCGGTGCCTCGTCCGCCTGCCCACCTCTCGGCGTGGAGAGCAGCTCGCGGCCCCGCTCCGGGGTCGCGAGCGGCCCGAGCAGGGGGTCGGCCACCCACCCCAACGGCGCCAGATGGTCCGGTCCCAGCGGCTCCCACCGGGGCACGGCGTCCCTCAGCGTCAGCCAGGCCCCGTCGGTGTCCCCCCACCGCGCCAACTCCCGCGCCCGCTCGACCGCCGCACCGAACGGTCCGGCCGCCGTGTACCGGTACGTGCCGCCGCGCACCTGCTCCAGCGTCGCGTAGGCCAGGGACACCACGTCCTCGTCGGCGCCCCGCAGATGGTAGGTCAGCGTGGAGTCGTCCCGGTGCGAGTGCGCCGCGTGCTCGGCGACCAGCGGCGGCAGCAGATCGGGCGCGTAGCGCGGATCCGTCACCAGGTCCTCGAAGTACACCCCCGAGGTCTGTCCGAGCAGGCGGCGCATCTGGTCGCCCAGCCCGGCGGCGCGCGGTCTGCCGTACACCCTGGCCTCGTCCAGCGCCTCCGCGGCCTGCTCCCAGTCGCCGCGCAGCGCATCCAGCCGCGCCCGCTCCACCTGGGCGTCCAACCGGCGTGTCGTGTCGTTGACGAAGTCCGGCTCCCCGTCGCTCCCGCTCGCCCGCAGACTGTGGAACTCCCGGTACATCTCCCGCATGAACGCGGCGAAGTCGGCGTGCCGCTCGGGTGGCGCGGCCCGCCAGCTCGACCATGTGTACACGGCCCACTCACCGTTCTCGTCGACATCCTCGGGATCCAGCAGGACGTGGGTGACATCGGACTCCACGTCGAGCTGCAGCCCGCGCCGCCAGAGGTCGGCCTCCCGCCGCTCCTCGGGATCGGCGTCCTCGTCCAGGTACTCCTCGAAGATGTCCGCGAGTCCCGACGCGTTGTCGTGCCAGCGGGCGTCCCCCGTCCCCGCCAGCAGCCACACGAAGCCACCCGCGTGCCGCCATCCGTCGCTCACCCCGAGGAACTCCCGGTACGACGGGGGCATCCGCCGGCCGAGGCGCTCCTCCATGGCCGCGATCCGCTCCTCGGAGGCGGGCGGGAACCCCAGCCACCGCGCCTGCCGGGCGGTCTCGTCGTCCTCGTCGCGTTGCTCGTCGTCCGGCAGGGAATCCGCCCACTCCCCGCTCCACCTACGCAGGAACGACTGCCAGTCGAATGCCGCGGTGTCCGTCTCGGTCATGCTTCCGATGCTGTCACCCACCACTGACAACGGGCCCGGCCCGCCGGCCTCACGGGGAGCGTAGCGCCGGTGGACCGGCTCCGACCTGGGTGAACGGAACGCTTTCGGCGCACAAACGTGCGTCAGTACGTCGTTGACCGGTGTTCCGCGGCGGGGCCAGGGTGGTGGAGCCGGAACGGATGCCGATCTCCCGTTCCCGGCCACCGACATCCGTGCAGGAGGCCGTGATGCTCCCGATCGACACCCTTGAACACACCGAGCCCGGGGAGAGCCCCGCGGCCGGACTGGTCTTCCAGCGCTGCCTGTGGTGCGGCATGCCGGCCTACCGCCGCTCGTTCTGCCGTGCCTGCGGATCCGTGGCCTTCCGGCGGGAGCGCAGCGCGGGCGACGGGATCGTCCTGCGCCGCCACGGCCACGTGCCGCACAACACCTGGTTCGTCGCCATGAACGAGGGATTCAACCTGCTCTGCCGCGCCACCGGCACGGTACCGGTCACGGTCGGGTCCCGGGTGAGTGTCGTAGAGGCCGCATCGGCTCTCGGTCAGGAGCTTCCCACGGTCGCGGCCACGCGCCCGCCGTCGGCCGCGGAGCGCTGGTGGTGACGGGGAACGGCTCGTCGGCAGACACCCCCCGCGCGGGGGGAGATCAGAGAGGAGGGTGCGTGGACACCCAGCGCACACCGACGGACGGACAGGTTGACGGTCCGGAGGGAGCGGGGCGCGGTGCGTTGGAAGGGCTGCGCATAGCCGACTTCTCCCGGGTCCTCGCGGGGCCGTACGCCACCATGCTCCTCGCCGACCTCGGCGCGGACGTGGTGAAGGTCGAACGCCCGGGCATCGGGGACGACACCCGGGCCTGGCACCCGCCGGCCGCCCCCGACGGCACATCGACCTACTTCCTCGGCGTCAACCGCAACAAGCGGTCCGTCACCCTGGACCTCACGACCGACGTCGGCCGCGAACAGGCCCGCGCCCTGGTCGCCGAGTGCGACGTGCTGGTGGAGAACTTCCGCCCCGGCACGATGGAACGACTGGGCCTGGGCCCTGAGGAACTCCTCGCCCTGCACCCGGAGTTGGTCTACTGCTCGATCAGCGGCTTCGGCAGCGGCGAGGGCGCGCGGATCCCCGGGTACGACCTGCTCGTGCAGGCCGTCGGCGGGCTGATGAGCGTGACCGGGGAAACGGCCGGGGAGCCGGTGAAAGCGGGCGTGGCCCTCGTCGACGTCATCACCGGTCTGCACGCCTCGCTCGGCGTCCTGGCCGCCCTGCGGCACCGCGACGCCACCGGGCAGGGCCAGCACGTGGAGGTGAACCTCCTCAGTTCGCTGCTGTCGGCCCTGGTCAACCAGGCGTCGGCGTTCGCCGTCGCCGGAGTGGTGCCGGGCCGGATGGGCAACGCGCACCCGAGCATCGCCCCGTACGAGACCTTCCGGGCCGCCGACCGTCCGATCGCGATCGCGGTGGGCAACGACCGCCAGTTCGCCGCGCTCGCCGACCTCCTGGGGGAGCCCGGACTCGCTCGCGACGACCGGTTCCGCACCAACACCGACCGGGTCGCCCACCGCGCCGAACTGCGGGACGTCCTGACGGCCCGCCTCGCCGCCGCCGACGCGGACCACTGGTCGGCCGCTCTGCTGGCCGCGGGGGTGCCGGCCGGGCCGGTCAACACCGTCGAGGAGGCGTTCGACTTCGCCCGGAAGCTCGGTCTTCCCGGCATCGTCGACATCCCCGCCGCACCCGCCGCACCGGCCGCACCCGCCGGCCCAGGGGCCAGTTCCTCCCGCCAGGTCGCGAACCCCATCACGCTGAGCGCGACGCCGGTCCGGTACGACCTGCCACCGCCCCGCCTGGGCCAGCACACCGCGGAGATCCTGCGTCCCTCCGCCCACCGCCTCACCCGGCCCACCCGGGCCGAACTCCCCACGACCGAACCGAACACGACGAACCACAGGAGCTCACGATGAACGGCGCCACACCGCTGAAGGACCCCCTCGACCTGCTCGACCTCCCCTCCACCCTCACCGACGAGGAGCGCGAGATCCAGGCCACCGTCGCCAAGTTCCTCGCCGACCGGGTGCGACCGCACATCGGCGAGTGGTTCGAGAACGCGCACTTCGCCCGTGAACTGGCGCCGGAACTCGGCAAGTTGGGCGTCCTGGGCATGCACCTCGACGGCTACGGCTGTGCCGGCACCAACGCGGTCAGCTACGGCCTGGCCTGTCTGGAACTGGAGGCGGCGGACTCCGGCTTCCGCAGCTTCGTCTCCGTGCAGGGCTCGCTGTCGATGTACTCCATCTGGAAGTGGGGGTCCGAGGAGCAGAAGCAGGAGTGGCTCCCCCGGCTCGCCGCGGGTGAGGCCATCGGCTGCTTCGGCCTGACCGAGCCCGACTTCGGCAGCAACCCCTCGGGGATGCGCACCAGAGCCGTCCGCGACGGCGCCGACTGGATCCTCAACGGCTCCAAGATGTGGATCACCAACGGCGGGATCGCCGACGTGGCCACCGTCTGGGCGCAGACCGAGGACGGCGTCCGCGGGTTCCTCGTGCCGCGCGGGACGCCCGGCTTCACCACTCAGGACATCAAGCAGAAGATGTCGCTGCGCGCGTCCATCACCTCGGAGTTGTACTTCGACGACGTACGCCTGCCCGACTCCGCCCGACTGCCGCACGCCCAGGGCCTGCGCGGCCCGCTCTCCTGCCTGAACGAGGCCCGCTTCGGCATCCTGTTCGGCGCGGTCGGCGCCGCCCGCGACTCCATCCAGTCGGCCATCGCCTACGCCGACTCCCGCGTGCAGTTCGACAAGCCGATCAGCGCCTTCCAGCTCACCCAGAAGAAGCTCGCCGACATGAGCGTGTCCGTCGGCAACGCCGCCCTGCTCGCCGTGCACCTCGGCCGGCTCAAGGACCAGGGCCGCATCCGCCCCGAACAGATCAGCGTCGGCAAGCTCAACAACGTCCGTGAGGCGATCGCCATCGCCCGGGAGTGCCGCACCGTCCTCGGCGCGAACGGCATCTCCCTGGAGTACTCGCCGCTGCGTCATGCCAACAACCTGGAGTCCGTCCTCACGTACGAGGGCACCAGCGAGATGCACACCCTGGTCGTCGGGCAGGCGATCACCGGCTACCCGGCGTTCCGCTGACCGGCGCGGACCCGAGGAAGACGACCGTGAACCTCGTCGTACTCGTCAAACAGGTCCCGGACACGGCTGCCGAACGCACCCTCTCCGCGACCGACCTCACCCTCCACCGTGAGGACGCCGGCCTCGTCCTGGACGAGATCAACGAGCGTGCCGCGGTAGAGGCGCTGACGCTGTAGGAGGGGCTCCATGGAGCCGATGTGGTGACCACCGCGAAGTGCTGGCCGCCGCCGTGCGGACCGTCGGGGACGTCGGCCTCGTTCTCGCGGGCAACGCGACGACCGACGGACGGTCGAGCGCCGTCCCGGCGGTCCTCGCGGTCCTGTTCGGGCTGCCGCAGGTGACGTACGCCCGGGAGGTGACCGTGGACGCGGGCCGGGTACGGGTGGAGCGCGAGACGGAGGACGGTGAGGCGACGCTCGACGCGCCGCTGCCCGCCTGGTCAGCGTCACCGAGAAGATCAACGAGCCTGCCGTGGTAGAGGCGCTGACGCTGAAAGAGGGGCTCCACGGAGCCGATGTGGTGACCACCGCGAAGTGCTGGCCGCCGCCGTGCGGACCGTCGGTGACGTCGGCCTCGTTCTCGCGGGCAACGCGACGACCGACGGACGGTCGAGCGCCGTCCCGGCGGTCCTCGCGGTCCTGTTCGGGCTGCCGCAGGTGACGTACGCCCGGGAGGTGACCGTGGAGGCGGGCCGGGTACGGGTGGAGCGCGAGACGGAGGACGGTGAGGCGACGCTCGACGCGCCGCTGCCCGCGCTGGTCAGGGTCACCGAGAAGATCAACGAACCGCGCTCCTGGAGCTGGCCGCCCAGGCGATCGCCGACCACGCGAAGAAGCGCCGCGTCACCCGGCTGACGAGGCGGCCGACCAGCCGCGAGGTCCGCCACGCCGGAGCCCTCGCCGAAGTGGCCGTCGGGGCCGCTAGGCGACAGCGGCCTCGTCCTGAGCGGCCCCCTCCATCGGCAACGTGCCCGGCAACGGCGTCAGGAAGCCAGGCGTCGGAACCGGCTGCCGTGGAACACCAGCGGTTCGCGGTCGGGATCGGCCCTGAGCCCGTGGATCTCCAGCAGGACGATCGTGTGGTCGCCGCCGGGGAGTTCGGCGTGGACCGAGCAGGACAGCCAGAGGTTGGCACCGTGGATGTACACGCCGCCGTCCTCGCCGCTCTCCCAGTCGACGTTCGTGAACCGGTCACCGTCCCGCCCGGCCAGCGAGCGGCAGACCAGATCCTGTCCCTCGGCCAGGACACTCAGCCCCAGTTGTCCCTGTCGTCGCAGCTTCGGCCAGGTCGCCGAGGTGTCCTGGACGCAGACCGAGACCAGGGGCGGGCGAAGGGACACCGGCGTGAAGGTGCTGGCGACCATGCCCACCGGCGTACCCGCGTCGAGTGCGCACAGGGCCGTCACCCCGGAGGGGAAGCAGCCGAACGCCTGGCGCAGCACGGCGGGATCCGTGGGCGCCGTCACGAGCGGGCTCATCGGACGTCCTCCAGCCCCGACAGGACCGCGCCCAGACGCCGCAGCGACCCGTTGTTGCCGGCCACGTGCTGGGAGACGCAGCGGACGTCGCGCCAGCGCCGCTGCAGGGGGTTCGAGCTGTACAGCCCGGAGCTGCCCGACAGCGTCATGATCTCGTTGAGGATCCGGATGCCCTCGTGGTGGATGTGCTGGTGGCAGCCGGTGTGAGCGAACCACTCGGTCGAGGTGGGCTCGCCTCCCGCGAGCGCTCGGTCCATGACCGTGCGGCCGGTCTGCTCCAGCAGTGCCCACAGCGCGGCGGTGCGCAGATGCAGTTCGGCGAACTTCTCCTGGAACACCGGGTCCTCTCCGATGACCATCCTCGGGTCGAACGCCGGCCGCTTGGAGACGGCCAGTTCCGCGAGGTCGCCGAGCGCCCCGTTCAGGCAACCGATGACGACGGCGTCGTGCGAGGCGCCGGTGGCGGCGTACGGCAGGCCGTAGAAGGGCGCGGGGATGTGGTTCTCGCCCACCAGCGGGCCCGTGAAACGCTCGGGCACGAAGACGTCGTCCATCGTGAAGTCCGTGCTCTGCGTGGCGCGCAGGCCCACCGCGTCCCAGGTGTCGAGGAACGTGGCCTGCTCGGGGCGGAGCAGCGCGACGCGCATGTCCGGGCGGCCGTCCGGCAGCGGGGGCGCGCCGTCGACCACGAAGCCCGCCAGCAGCCAGTCCGGGGTGAACGAGCCACTGGCCAGCGGCCAGCGCCCACTGAGCCGGTAGCCGCCCGCCACGGGGGTCGCGCGGCCCTTGGGGGCTATCGCCCCACGGAGCATCAGATCGGCACCGTCGCCGAACACTTCTCGCTCCAGCGTCTCCCGCGGCAGCGATCGTACGAAGAACCAGGCCATCGAGGCCGCCTGAACGGTCCAGCCGGTCGACCCGTCGGCCCGTGAGATCTCCCGGACCACCCGAGCGCTCTGCACGAGGTCGAGCTGCTCGCCGCCCCATGCCCGGGGCAGGCTCATCCGGAACACACCGGCCTCGCGCAGAGCGGTGATGATCTCCGCGGGGACGGCCCGGGCCTCCTCGGCCTCGGCGGAACGTGCGGCGATCTCGGGCAGGTGCGTACGGACGCGGGCGAGTACGCCGTCATGGGCCGCCCGGTCGTCGGGCGAGGTCGTCGCGAGCAATGTCGTCATGATCGATCCTTGGGGATGTGTGCGTCCGGGGAGCGTCCGGGCCGCTTCATGGCTGATGGAGGATGCCTCACGCGGCTTGCGCGGAACGGCGGCTCCGGTGGGAGCACGGTGGCCGTTTCGGGTGGGCGGGCACGGCGGCCGTTCCGGGGCGGTCGGCCTGGACGGAACACCTCGCCCTGGGCCGTACCCGCCCGTCTTCGCGGGGGCGTTCGTGCTCGTCCTGCACGAACGCCGTACGAGGCGCCTCGGGAACTGCTCGCATGATGCGGGGCGGAACGGGGGTCCTGCTTGTGCCGGGGAGCACAGGTTAATTGCGTGCCTGAGAACACTTCCCCGGGCCGGTTGCGGATGGCCTAGGAGGACTTACCATTCCTCGCCAGGAGTGCCGTTCGAGTCCGTTCCTCGGGGGCCGGACGCACCGGGAGGAGAGCCGCATGCCCCGGATCACGACGCCGAGCCACGGCACGGCCACCGAGCGGCTGGAGTGCTGGCGGCACGCCGTGAGCGAGAACCTGGTGCCCCTGGAGGTCCTGCCCCGCGAGAGCACCGACTTCAGCGCGTCCCTGCACGCCGTGAGGGTCGGCCAGGTGCAGATGTCGGTCATCTCGGCCGCACCGCACAGCATCGCGCGCACCCGTCGGCACATCGCCTCCGACGCCCCCGACTTCTTCCAGCTCACGCTGCAGCTCACCGGGCAGGGCGTGCTGACCCAGCTGGACCGTCAGGCGCGGATCGGCCCGGGCGAACTGGTCGTCTACGACACGCGCCGTCCCTTCACCTACGAGCTCGACGAGTCCCACACGGGTCTCGTGTTGATGTTTCCGCAGGCCATGCTGCAGCTGACGGGCCGTGACCTGGCGCGTGTGACGGCGACGCCGGTGCCCTGCCACGACGGCCTCGGACAGGTGGTCCTGCCCCTCCTGCGCGGCCTGGCACGTCAGATGGAGCACCTGGAGGCCAGGGCCACGCCGCGGCTCGTCGACAACGTCGTGGACCTGATCGGCACCCTGCTCGTGGAGCACGCCGACGTGGCCCGGACGACCGAGGCGGACGGCTCGGACCGGCTCACCGAGCGGGTCCTCGTGCACATGGAGCAGCGGCTGGCCGACCCCGGGCTGAGCCCGGAGGGGATCGCCGCGGCCCACCGCATCTCCCGGCGCTACCTCTACAAGTTGCTGGCGGCGCAGGGGTACACGGTCTCGGGCTGGATCCGGGAGCAGCGTCTCGCCCGGTGCCGCCGCGACCTCGCCGATCCCGCCCTGGACCACCTGCCGGTCGGCGCCATCGGCGGGCGCTGGGGATTCGCCGACCCGGCCCACTTCAGCCATGCCTTCAAGGCGGCGTACGGCATGAGCCCCCGAGAGGCGCGCAGAGCCCCTCGATGACGGCGGCCGGCCGGCGCGGGAGTGCTCCCGAGGACGGCCGGAAGCCTCAGGCAGTCCGGTAGCTGAAGAAGCCCTGTCCCGACTTACGGCCCAGCAGACCCGACTCGACCATGCGGCGCAGCAACGGGGGAGGGGCGTACAGCGGCTCCCTGTACTCCTCGTACAGTGCCTCGCCGATCGCCGCCACCGTGTCCAGACCTATCAGGTCGGCGAGGCGCAGCGGCCCCATGGGGTGAGCGCAGCCGGCGGTCATCCCCGTGTCGATGTCCTCGGCCGTCGCCGTGCCGGAGCCGACCAGCCGGACCGCTGCCAACAGGTAGGGAATCAACAGGGAGTTCACCACGAAGCCCGCCCGGTCCTGCGTGACGATCGTCTGCTTGCCCAGCGTCTCGCCCGCGAAGGCGCGCACCCGCGACTGGGTGGCCTGCGAGGTGTGCAGGGTGGGGATGATCTCGACCAGCGGCATGACGGGGACCGGGTTGAAGAAGTGCAACCCGATCACGGATTCCGGCCGACCGGCCGCGGCGGCGAGCCGGGAGATCGGGATCGAGGAGGTGTTGCTCGCCAGCACGGTGGCGGGGTCGGTGATCACCTCGCCCAACTGCCGGAACAGTGCCGTCTTGGCCGGCTCGTCCTCGACGGCGGCCTCGACGACCAGGTCCGCCCCGTCCAGTCGGGAGAGATCGCCGGTGACCGAGATGCCGGCCAGGGCACGGGCACGCTCCTCGGGTTGGACGGCACCACGCTTCTCCGCCTTGAGCAGGGAGTCCGCCACGCCCACCAGACCGGCACGGGCCCTGTCCTCCGTCAGGTCGCACAGGGTGACACGCAGCCCGGCCCGTGCGCACACCTCGGTGATGCCCCGGCCCATCTGCCCCGCGCCGACGACGCCTACGTGTTCGATCGCTGTCATGTGTCTCCGCCTGTCCCTCCGTCGGGCGGCGTCGACCACCGCCGACCGGTGTGTGATTGGTGTCGAGCGTAGGTCCGACACACCCCCTCTGACCTGCCCGGACAGTGCGACATCCGCGCACAGACATGCGTCGGACGCGCCGTACGCCGAGCGGGATCAGGCGCTCCGATCCGGTGCGGGGGAGCGGGAACGCCGAAACACCCCGCGGCGGCGTCAGGGCAGAACAGGACCGCCGCGGGGTGTGCTTGGGGGTTGTACGCGGGTCAGTGGGTCGGGGGTTCGGGGGTCAGGGGATGACGACGTAGTTGCCGAACCCGCCGTCGGGATCCGTGGCCCGCCCCGAGATCGCCTCGTTGACCTCGGCCAACGGGAACGGCTTGGTGATCAGGTAGGATAGGTCCAGGGCTCCCGTCGCGACCATGTCGGCCACTTCCTGGCCCTGCGCCGTGCTGAACCAGTTGGAGCCGATGAGCTGGACCTGCTCGTCCATGAGCCACTTCACGTCCACGGGCAACCGGTCGGCCACGCCACCGACGTTGACCACCTTGCCGCCCCGGCGGACGCCCCGCATGGAGTCCAGCATCGTCTCCACGGGGGCCTTGGCGCCGAGCGCGCTGATGACGAAGTCCGCCCCCTCGCCGCCGGTACGGGACTTGGCCCACTCGCCCGTGGAGCCCTCGCCCAGCCGCATGACCTCGATCCGGTCGGGCGCCAACTCCTTGACCCGCTTGAGGAGTTCCTCGTTGCGGCCCGTTCCCAGGACCTTGGAGACACCCGAGGCCAGCGCGAGCAGCGTGGAGGCGACGCCGAGCGTGCCGGTGACACCGTCGATCAGCGCGACCTGGCCGGGGCCGGCCGCGGCGTGCCGGAGGGCACCGTAGGAGGTGCCGATGTAGCCGAGCTTGCCGGCCTGTTCGAACGTCATGGTGTCGGGGATGTTGACGATCGCGTACTGCGGTGCCGTCATGTACTCCGCGAAGCCCCCATAGGGGTACAGGTCGAAGATCCGCTGGCCGTCGCGCGAGGTGCTGAAGTAACCGTTCAGGGTGAAGTAGCGGCACCGGCTGAGCTCACCGCCGCGGCACACCTGACAACTGCCGCAGGACCGCAGCGGACTCACATAGACCCGGTCGCCGGGCTTGGTGTTGAGGACGGCCTCCCCGACCGCCTCGACGACACCCGCCGGGTCGAGACCGAAGATCGCCGGCAGCTCGGGCAGCGGCTGGTGCGGGTACCAGGTGGGCCAGTTGTTGATCACATTGGCCATGTTCGGCACGATGCCACAGGCCTTCACCCGCACCAGCACATCGGTCGGGCGCGGGGTGGGTACGTCGATCGTGTCCACCGACATCGGTTCACCGAGCGCGTGGAGTCGTGCGGCGAGCATTTTCGCCATGGAAACACTCCCTCATTGAAATGCCGTACGGTGCCGACGACTACGCGGCGGGCAGCGAATTCGGGAACGGATTCGGGTAGTTGTCCTCAAGGTCGATGCCCAGCAATCCCATGATGCGGACGCCGGAGTTGTACCAGGCGATGGACAAGGAGAGTTCGACCAACTGCTTGTCCGTCAGGTGAGCGGCGGCGGCACGCCAGGTCTCCTCCGACACGTCGACCCGGAGCGTGGACTCCGCGGCGAGGCGCATGACCGCCTTCTCCGTCTCGTCGAACAGGTCGGACGACTCGAAGTCGGCCACCGCCGCGAGCTGTTCCTCACTGAGCCCGGCCTTGAGCCCGTGGGACTGGTGGTGCGCGACCTCGTACGCCGACCGGGTCGCGTGGCCCACGGTCAGGATGGCCAGTTCCCGCAGACGGGGGCTGAGGTCGGCGGCCCGCAGCGCGTTGGCGTAGGTCAGGAAGGCGTCCAGCTGGGTCGGCGCGTGGGTCAGGGCGAGGAAGATGTTCGCCGTCGGGACCTTGCGCTCGGCCTCCAGCCGGTCGTAGAGCGGCTTCTGCGACTCGTCGGCGTCCTCGCGGCGCAGATAGGGGACGCGTGCCATGGGTGTCTCTCCTCCGGTAGGCAATGATCAGCGGGTGGACGGGGACTGTTCGAGCAGGAACCGTTCCAGCGACATGGGATTCGGCGGCTCGGCCGGCGGGATCTGCTCGACCCCCACGAAGGGCGACGCCTCGAAGTACCACCTCTCCAGCGCCGGCAGACCCCAGCGGGCGTTGGTGCTCAGCGATCCCGCGTCCCAGCGCACCGGCTCGATCTCGGTGTCGATCGTCTGGTAGTGGCTGTTGAAGACCTCCACCCGGTGCCCGTCGGGGTCCCGGAGGTAGGCGAAGAGCATCCCGCCCGGCCCGTGCCGGCCGGGACCGCGCTCCACGCCCTCGCCGTAGCCCTGGATACCCGCGAAGTCGCAGGCGGTGAAGATGTCGTGGCTCTCGGAGACGGTGTACGCGAAGTGGTGCAGGGCGGGCCCGGTGTTCTCGACGATCGCCAGGTCCAGGCAGGTGCCCTTCCGGTACATGAACGCGCCCAGCAGCTTGTCGCCGTGCGCCAGGTACTCGGAGTTGCGAAAGCCCAGTTCGCCGTAGAACGCGCACAGCTCGTACGTGTCCGGCGCGAAGGTCTGGTAGTGATCGAGCCGCTGCGCGTGCGCGCCCTTGTGGAGCTGGAAGTCGATGTGCAGCCTCGGTCGGGTCTCCATGTGCGCGCAGAGTTCGAGCGGCGTGCCCACGGGGTCGCTGACGTGCAGGGTCCGGCCCTGGTACGGGGCGTCGACCCATGCGGCGGGCAGCCCCCGCTCACGGAACCAGGCGTACGCGAGATCGAGGTCCTCGTCGAAGAAGACCCGGAAACCGATCCTCTCGCAGGAGCCCGCGCCCTCCTCGTCCCATTGCAGGACGAGGCTGTGGTGGCAGGCCTCCGCCAGACCGCGGAGGTAGCAGGTGCGCTCGTCCTCGTCGCTGACGACGAGTCCCAGCACATTCACGTAGAAGTTCCGGCTCTCGGCCAGATCGGCGACGGTGAGCCGGACATGGCTGGAGCGGGTGATGTTGAAACTGGGGCGCAGATTGACGGGCGGCAGCATGCTGGTCTCCGTGCTCGGATCGGCTCTTCGTTTTCGCCGGCTGTGATACTCAGTGTCGCGCGGCGGTTTTCGGCTCGGCGGTAAAGGCCTCAGGTTTTCGGCTCCGCGGTATCAGGTCTCGGAATCGCGGCCGGCCCCGGAGGCGTCGGAGCCGGCGAAGGTGAAGGCGGACCATCCGCTGAATTCGGCGGAATCACCGAGGGACTCCTCGATGCGCAGAACCTCGTTCCATTTCGCCATGCGCTCGGACCGGGTGAACGAGCCCACCTTCAGCTGGCCGGCGTCCCAGCCCACGCTCAGATGGGCGATGGTGATGTCCTCCGTCTCGCCGGAACGCGCCGAGACGATCGTGCCGAAGCCGGCTTCCTTTCCGGCACGCAGCGCCTGGAACGCCTCCGTGATCGTTCCGGCCTGGTTCGGCTTCACCAGGACGGCGTTCGCCGCACCGTCACTCGCCGCCGCCTCCACGCGCTTGGCGTTCGTGACCAGGTAGTCGTCGCCGATCACCTGGCAGCGCCGACCGTAGCGCCGGGTGAACTCCACCATGCCGTCGTGGTCGTCCTCGCCGACCGGGTCCTCGACGGACAGGATCGGGTACTGCTCGATCCAGCCGCCCAGCATGTCGATCAACGCCCCGGTGTCGAGGGTGCGGTCGTCCAGGGCGAGCGTGTACCGGCCGCCGCTGCCGAACTGCGACGCCGCGACGTCCAGCGAGATGCCCACCTCGGTCGAGGGAGCGAAGCCCGCGGTCACGATGGCGCGGGTCAGCATCTCCAGCGCCTCCTCGTTGGAGTCGAACGCGGGCCAGAAGCCGCCCTCGTCGGCCACGCCCTGGGCCTTCCCGGCCGCGCGCATCAGGCTTCCGGCCGCCCGGTAGATCTCCGCGGTCCAATCCAGGGCCTCGGCGAAACCGGCGGCGGCCGGGCACATCACCATGAAGTCCTGGACGTCGACCCGGCGGTCCGCGTGGGCGCCGCCGCCGAAGATCTGGATCTCGGGCAGGGGGATGCGGACCGGGCGTTCGCCCGCCAGGTGCCTCCACAGCGGTACGCCCGCCGACGCGGCGGCGGCGTGCAGGACGGCCATGGAGGTGGCCACGATCGCGTTGCCGCCGAGACGGCCGCGGTCGGTGGTGCCGTCGAGGTCCACCAGGAGCCGGTCGACGCTCTCCTGGTCGGCCGCGTCGTGGCCGGTGAGGGCGGGCGCGATCTCGTCGTTCACCGAGCCGACCGCGCCGCGGACGTCGAGCCCGCCGAAACGGCTGCCGCCGTCACGGCGGTCGAGTGCCTCGCCCTGGCCCGTCGAGGCACCCGCCGGTGCGATGGCCCGCCCGAGCGCGCCGTCCGCGAGGCGGACCTCGACCTCCACGGTCGGCCGCCCGCGGGAATCCCACACCCGGCGGCCCTGGAGCTTGGCGATCCGCGCATCTGACATGCGGTGCAACCTTTCGGAGTACGGACGACCGTGTGAGCGTCGGGAGCTCGTACCGGTCGTCGGGAAAGGGACGTCCGCACGACGGAAGGCGTGCGGACGTCGTCGTCGGCGAACGGGCGCGGGGGTGGGCACCGAGGGGGCGCTCCCCGCGTCGGTTCGGCGGCGCCGAGAGCGAGCGGAAGCTCGGTGCGGCTCTCTCGGTGAAGTGCTAACGATAGCGCAATCGTGCGAACTGTCGGGCGTGATGTCAAGAGGAGTGCCGTCCTGGTCTCCGTCCGGTTCGCGGAGAAGGTGGAGCCTCTTGGTTCGCCCTCCCCTGAATGCTATCGTTCGCACGATCCCGCTCCGACAAGGCTCCGGCGGGTCCGCGCGCTTCCTGGACGGACGGACAGCACAGGAACGGGCGGGTCCGCCGGTCCGGGCGCGGCCGAAAGGAAAGTGGGCCCGACATGACAGCCGAACCCTCTGTGGCGCCGATGACTCTCACCACCGTGGTGGCCAGCACTCGTCCCGGACGGGTGGGAAGATCCGTCGCGGACTGGTTCACCGCCCGGGCCGCGGAGTGCGAACACTTCGACTCGCACACCGTCGACCTGCGAGAGCTCGACCTCCCCTTCTTCGACGAACCTCATCCGCCCGCCCTGCGGCAGTACACGAGGGACCACACCCGGCGGTGGAGCGGGATCGTCGAGGCGTCGGACGCGTTCGTCTTCGTCACCCCCGAGTACAACGGCGGCTTCCCCGCCCCCTTGAAGAACGCCTGGGACTACCTCGTCGTGGAGTGGCAGCACAAGCCGGCGGCGTTCGTCAGCTACGGAGGAGTGTCGGCGGGCACCCGGGCGGTGCAGATGGGCAAACAGGTCGTGGCGAACCTCAGGATGCTGCCGATCGGCCCGACCGTCAGCATCCCCTTCGTGGGTGAACTCGTCGAGGACGGTGTCTTCCGGCCCGGCAAGATCCACGAGGCCGCGGCCGAACAGGTGCTGGACGAACTCGTACGCACCGCCCAGGTCATGCGCCGGTTGCGTGCCGGCGCGTACTGACGCGCGTATCGGACCGTCGCCGGACGGATGCACGAAAGGCGCCCGAAGCATCGTGCTTCGGGCGCCTTCCGTGCATCCGCTGCGTCGCAGGGATCAGCGAGCCCGGGACGCGGCCCGCCCGTCCGGCGACGCCGTACTGCCGCGCACGATCAGCGATCCGGGGGAGACCGACGTGTACGGGCCGTCGTTGCCCGGCTTGGTCTTGAGGCGGCGCATCAGCCACAGCGCGCAGCCGGTGGCCATCTCCTCGATCGGCAGGCCGATCGTGGTGAGCCCGGGACCCCACCAGGAGAACCCGGGCTCGTCGCCGAAGCCGATCACGGACAGCTCCCGGGGCACCTCCACGCCCTGCTCGGAGAGTTCCTCCAGGACTCCCCGGGTGAGCTGGATCGACCCCAGCACCAGGGCGGTGGGCGCGTCCGGGCCCTTCAGCAGCCGTCGCATCGCCTGGCGGCCGTGGTCCACGGACGACGGCGGTGCCAACTCCGTTCGCGCGGCGTCGGCCTTCAGCCCGCCCTCGGTCAGGGCGGTGCGGAAGCCGCGCAGACGCTCCGCGCCGGTCGGCAGCTCCTCGGGGCCGCCCAGGTACGCGATACGCGTGTGCCCCTCAGCCACCAGGTGCGCGGTGGCCCGGCGCAGCGCCTCGTGGTCGTCCACGCCGAACCACTGGGAGCCGAGCGAGGGGTGGCGGCGCAGCAGTTGCAGGTGCGGCACCGTGCGCAGGAGCTTGACGGAATCGCCGTGCGGGCGTGCGGTGGGCACGATGATGACGCCCGCCACGCGGGTGGCGGACAGCTCGCGCAGATGGCGCAGCTCCACCATCCGGTCGTCGTCGGTCTCCGCGAGCATCAGCTGGAAGCCCTCGGCCTCCATGTTCTTCGACAGCTCGTGCGCGATGGTCGAGTAGAAGCTGTTGCGGATGTCGGGGATCACCAGTCCCACCACGTTGCTGGACGCCCCGCGCATCATCCGTGCCGCGCGGTTGCCGACGTATCCCATCTCCGAGGCGGCCTGGCGGACCTTGAACTTGGTCTCCTCGCTGATGCGGGGATCGTCGGCGAGCGCCCGGCCGACCGTCGAGACGGAGACTCCGAGGCGTTCGGCGATGTCTCTGGTCGTGATCACGTATGGGTCCCCTCGAACTCGCTCATCCCGCGACGTCACTTTCCGTGTGCCAACGATAGCACTAACGTCGCGCTCCGTGGTCGGGAGAGAAGTGCGCGAGATTGATCGTTCCGCGCGTGCTAACGTTAGCATTGCTGGATGGGACATGCAGCCGTCTGCGGCTGCCTAGCTGCGGAGGTTTCCGTGCGCATCATCAGATATGCCGTCGGCGGTGTGTCTCACTACGGAGAACTCGTGTCCGGTGACCGCCGGATCGCGAGATGCGAGGGGGATCCCTTCAACGGGCTTTCTCCCACCGGGCATTTCGACGAAATGGCCGACGTGGTCGTTCTCGCGCCGCTGGAACGGCCGCGCGTCTTCGGGTTCGCCTACAACTACGCCGCACATGTCGACGAGAGCGATCGTGCGGTTCCGGACGTTCCCGTGTGCTTCATGAAACCGAGTACCGCGGTGATCGGCCCGAACGAGGCCATCGTCTATCCGGCGGATGGGGAACTGGTCCATTTCGAAGGCGAGTTGGTCGTCGTCATCGGAAAGGAGGCCCGGCATGTGAAGCCTTCCCAGGCGCACGAGTACATCCTCGGCTACACGTGCGGCAACGACGTCAGCGACCGCGTCGTCCAGCGCAGGGAAAGCGCGTTCGGCACGCTTCTCATCGGAAAGGGCCAGGACACCTTCGCCCCCCTCGGGCCGGTGATCGAGACCGGACTCGATCCCTCGTCGCTGACGCTGACGACCCGGGTGAACGGCACCGTCATGCAGTCGGCGAGCACCGCTGACCTGCTGCTCACCGTTCCCGACCTGATCGGCTACCTCAGCCGCCATCTCACGCTGCTGCCCGGAGACGCGATCATGACCGGCACGCCGGCCGGCGTCGGACCGATCCGGCCGGGGGACGAGGTCGAGGTGGAGATCGAGGGCATCGGCGTCCTGCGCAACCCGGTGGTCGCCGAGGTCCGCTGACCCCGGTCGCCCCGGGACACGCGTCAGGGCCTGTCCCACCGCTCGGCGGTGGGACAGGCCCTCGGCGTGTCCGCTAGCGGACCGCGTTGTTGAACTGCGAGGTGCGCACGAAGGCCAGGGCCCCGACGCCCACCAGCGGCAGCACCGTGACCTGCAGCAGCCCCGCCTGGGCCCAGCCGAAGGAATCCACCAGGGTCGCGAAGAGCAGGCCCGAGAAGGCCGCCGGCCCGTAGTAGCTGGTCACGAAGAGACCGGAGGCGCGTCCGATCTGCCCCGGGCGCACGGCCCGCTGTATCGCGCTGTTGGTGTTGGGATAGATGAAGCCCAGTCCGAAGGCGCCCATGAGGAAGGCGAAGACGCACTGCAGGCCCACGCCGGCCTGTGTCTGGTAGATGCACGCACTCACGGCGGAGACGGCCACCAGGCTCAGCATCAGCAGGTTGCGCTGGTTGAAGCGGTCGCCGAGCCAGCCGCCGAACACCGCGGTCATGCCGCCGAAGCCGAGGAGGCTCATGGCCAGGGCCGCCTGCCCCGGGGTGTAGTGCAGCGAGGTGATGAGGTAGGTCGGGTAGAGGCCGAGGAACCCGTAGAGGGCGACGCCGCTGATGACGGCGTGGACGGCCAGCGCGACGGTGTTGCGGTTGTAGGCGGAGGCCGGCATGTACTCGTACGTCCCCGTCGCGGCGACCTTCTCCGCGGAGTGCTCCGTCAGGCCCGTGCGCACCAGGAACAGCGAGGCGGCGGCGATCAGCAGCCCCGCCGCGCCGAACAGGTAGAACGGCGAGTGCCAGGTCCCGTGCATGCTCATGAGCTCGACACCGATGAGCGGGGCGATGAACACACCGATCGAGTAGCCCACGCCGATCACGCCGAAGGCGAGGCCGCGGCGGTGGGCGAAGAAGGCGCCGATGGCCGCGAAGATGGCGGCGGACTGCATGCCCTCACCGAAGCCGGAGACGACCCGGTACACGGTCATGTCGGCGAAACCGGTGGCCAGCGGCGTGGCCATCGTGCCCAGGGAGTAGATCACGATGCTGGCCAGCAGCACGGTCTTGCGGCGGAAGCGGTCCAGGAGGTAGCCGGCGGGGAGGCCGGCCAGGGCCATGCCCAGGGTGAAGTTCGTGGCCAGCAGCCCGCCCTGCTCCAGGGAGAACCCGTACTCCTCGCGGATGTTGGGCAGCAGGGGCGGGAAGACCTGGCGGTCCATCGCGTTGACCATGTACGACAGGACGATCAGCAGAAAGCCCACGCCGATCATGGGGCGGGAAAGGGGAGGTCGACCACTCACCGGTGTTTCGCCGGCGGGCATCGCGCTGGTGTCGACCTGCGCTGCGTGAGACATAGCGGCTCCTGATGGGGAAATCGCCGGGGCGTGCCGCGGCGGATCCGTCGCCGTCCGGGATCGTACGTGGCCGTCGGGCCGGGGACGTACGGGCGATGACGGGAAAAGGCGAGCTGAACACGGACTGGCCGCGACGGCTGTGCGGTCGGCGACCGGTGGAATGGGGACGGCGAGGGCTGACGCGCGGTCGGACGCCGCGTGCGGAATTCAGCCGGGTACCGCCCGTCGGTGACATCCGTGGCTATGGCGTCTTCGACAGCTGGACTTCGTGTGGACACTTGTCGGTCACACGGTCGGCGCTGGCCAAAACCATGGAGGGAACTATCGGGCGCGTCAAGATGTGGACCGCGGTTTTTCTCGGGGGGCTTTCTGTTGTTTCTGCGGTCTTGACGTCCTGGCGACCGCGAGTGCTATCGTTAGCACCGCGTGGCTGTGACACAGTGATTCGACGTGCCCCGACACCCCGTGATCCGCACCAGGGGCCGACCGCGACGCCCGCCCGGCCACAAGTCGTCGGGCGTCGACGACTTCCATGACCTCACCACCCCGCTCCTCAAGGCGGCCGACGGCCCTTCGGACGAGCTGTCGGCCGCCCCTTCGGGAGCGGGCAGACCCGCGGCGGACATGACCGCGACCGGGAGCGAGAGCGACCGGCCCGCCGCGACCGCACGATTCTGCGAGGACACCTGCCATGAACCCATCGAGAGACCCGTCGAGAAACCCGTTGAGCCGCCCGGGCACCGTGCTCCTCACCGACTACGCCTGGCCCGACGACCTCGTCGAGCGTGCGGTCGTCGAGGGGGCGGGCCACACCCTGGTCACCGGCCCCGCCGAGCCCGGCTCCGCCGAGGCCGTCGAGGAGCTCGTGGCCGCGCACCGGCCCGACGGGATCCTGACCTGCTGGGCGCCCGTCTCGGCCGCCGCGATCGGCGGCTCGCCGGACCTGCGGATCGTGGCCAGGCTCGGCGTCGGCCTCGACAACATCGCCGTGGAGGCCGCCACCGACCAGGGCGTCTGGGTCACCAACGTGCCGGACTACTGCGTCGAGGAGGTCGCGGACCACGCCGTCGGCATGGTGCTGTCCTGGGCGCGGGGCCTGGCCGTCCTCGACCGGGAGGTCCGCGCGGGACGCTGGGACCCGGCGAGCGCACGCCTGCGCCGAGTGTCGACGCTGACCTGCGGAATCGTCGGATACGGCCGCATCGGACGTGCCACCGCGAGGCGGCTCGGAGCGTTCGGCTGCCGCGTCCTCGCCCACGACCCGCATCCGCCCGCCGACAGCCCGGACGCGGAGATGGCGGGTCTGGAGGAACTGCTGCGCCGCAGCGACGTGGTGATCCTCCACCTGCCGCTCACACCGGACACGCACCACATCATCGGCGCCGAGGAGCTGGCGCTGATGTCGCCGGGCGGTCTGCTGGTCAACGTCAGCCGGGGTGGTCTGGTGGACACCGACGCGGTGATCAAGGCACTCGACAGCGGACACCTGGACGGGGCCGCCTTCGACGTCCTGGAGACCGAGCCGCACGTCCCCGACGGACTGCTGGCCCAGCGGGGCGCGCTGCTCACCCCGCACGTGGCGTTCTCCTCCGACGCCTCGGTCACCGAGCTGCGCCGCCGCGCCGCAGAGGAGGTCGTACGGATCCTCGCGGGCGAGGCACCGGCTCACGCCCGCAACAGCCCGCGCGGTCCGGCCACGGGGTCGGGTGACCCGCGATGAGTTCGCCCACCGCGCCGATGAGCCCGAACCCGGAACCGGACGCGGTCTCCGGTCCGGACGCGGTCTCCGGTCCGGACTCGGCCCCCGGCCCGGATCCGGAGCTGCCCCCGGAGTCGGAGCCGGGCGCCTCTCCGGCCGCCTTCCTGCTCGACCGCGGTCTCGCCCGGCCCGGTGAGCCCGCCCGCTGGACGCCGCTGGCCGGCGGGGTCTCGTCCGACCTGTGGCGGGTGGACCTGCCGGGGCGCTCGCTCTGCGTGAAGCGGGCGCTGTCCCGGCTGCGGGTCGCCGCCGACTGGCGGGCACCGGTCTCACGCAACGCCTACGAATGGGCGTGGATGCGGTTCGCGGCCCGGCACCGGCCCGACAGCGTGCCGGAACTGCTGGCCCACGACGCCGAGGCCGGACTCTTCGCGATGGCGTTCCTGCCGCCCGAGCGGTACCCCGTGTGGAAGACGCAGCTGTTCCACGGCCGCGTGGAGGTGACGACCGCCGCGGCCGTCGGAGAACTGCTCGGCACCCTTCACGCCGCGAGCGCGAAGGACGCGGATCTCGCCGCGGAGTTCGCCACCGACGACAACTTCCACGCACTGCGCGTCGAGCCGTACCTGCTCGCCACCGCGACGGCGCACCCCGAACTGAGCGACCTCCTGCACGGCCTCGCCCGTCGCACCGCCACGACCCACCTCGCCCTCGTGCACGGCGACGTCAGCCCCAAGAACATCCTCGTCGGCCCGGACGCGCCCGTACTGCTGGACGCCGAGTGCGCCTGGTACGGCGACCCCGCCTTCGACCTGGCCTTCTGCGTCAACCATCTGCTGCTCAAGAGCCTGGTGCTGCCGGCGTTCCGGGAGGACCTCCTGCGGTCCGCGCAGGTGCTGGCCGAGCAGTACCTGCGCTGTGTCGACTGGGAGCCACGGCAGGCACTCGACGCACGGGTGGCGTCCCTGCTGCCGGCGTTGCTGCTCGCGCGCGTGGACGGCAAGTCCCCCGCGGAGTACCTCACGGACGACCGGCACCGACAGTTCGTACGCGGGGCCGCCACGGCCCTGCTGCGGTCGCCGCTCCCGACGACGGCGGACCTGCTGACCACCTGGACGAAGGCACTCGACGGCTCGACCGACACGGCCTGACCCGACCGAGGAGAGACACATGCGCAGAGTTGTCACCGGGCACGACGAGCACGGCAGATCGGTCGTCGTCAGCGACGGCCCCGTCCCCCGCAGCCGCGAGTTCACCAGCCTGCCGGGCTGGGTCTCCCGTCTGCCCTGGGCCACGGAACCCGGCGAGCCGGTCGGCCGGACCGGCGAGGACCCCACGCCGAAGGTCACCAGCCTCCTCCCGGCGCCGGGAGGCACGCGGTTCGTCGTGCTCACCATCCCGCCGGACAGCGCGATGGCCGATCCGTCCTTCGACCCCGTCGCCTTCGACCGGGAACAACGGGCGGACTCGCCCGGCATCGCCGAGCTCATGGAGCCCGACGGCATGCACACCACGCCGACCGTGGACTACGGCATCGTCCTGCACGGCGACATCGTCCTCGAACTCGACGACGGCCACCGCACCCCTCTCTCGACCGGCGACATCGTGATCCAGAACGGCACCCGCCACAGCTGGCGCAACCTCGGCGACCAGCCGGTCACGATGGCCTTCGTCCTCATCGGAGCGGAGCGCGAGGACTGAACCGGGTCGCCCGGGTCCGGACCACCGTCGGCGCACGGCACCGTCCGGACCACGTGCTCACGGGGGCGGAGGCCCTTGTCAGGCGTCGTAAATGTGGAAACCGCGACCGCTCTTGCGGCCGAGGTGGCCGGCGGCGACCATCCGGCGCAGGAGGGCGGGAGGCGCGTACAGCGGCTCCTTGAACTCCTCGTACATCGACTCCGCCACGGACTGCGCCGTGTCCAGGCCGATGAGGTCGAGCAGGCGCAACGGCCCCATCGGGTGGGCGCATCCGAGCTCCATGCCCCGGTCGATGTCCTCCGGCCGCGCGGAGCCCGACTCCACCATCCGTACCGCGCTGAGCAGGTAGGGCACCAGGAGGGCGTTGACGACGAAACCGGAGCGGTCGGGCGCCTGGATGGCCTGTTTGCCCAACTGCTCGGCCAGGCCGCGGGTGCGCCGCACGGTGTCCGCGCCGGTGGTCAGAGCGGGAATGAGCTCGACCAACCGCTGTACCGGTACGGGGTTGAAGAAGTGCATGCCGATGACCTGCGCGGGTCGCTCGGTGACGACGGCGAGATCGACGACGGGGATCGAGGACGTGTTGGTGGCCAGGACCGCCGCGGGGTCCTCGACCGCCTTGTCCAGGGTGCGCAGGACGTCGGCCTTGATGTCGCGGTTCTCGGCGACGGCCTCGATGACGAACTGACGGTCGGCCATGTCGCTGAGGTCATGGGTGAAGGACAGCCGGGCGAGGGCCTGGTCTCGCTGCTCCTCGCCGAGCTTGCCGCGGCGTACGCCGCGGTCCAGGGAGGCGGTGAGCCGGCGGCGGCCTGCCTCGAGCGCGTCCGGAGTGGCCTCGGCCACACGCACGTCGATGCCGCGGCGGGCGGCGACTTCGGCGATGCCGGAGCCCATGAGGCCGCATCCCACGACGCCGAGCCGGGTGACGGGATCCATCTGAGGTCCTCTCTGATGAGCCGCTACGTGGTCCACGGGCTGGATCACACGTTGCGGCGGTACTGGCCGCCGACCTCGAAGAAGGCCTCGGTGATCTGCTGGAGCGAGCACACCCTGGCGGCGTCCATGAGTACGGCGAAGACGTTGCGGCCGTCCATGGCCGCGTCCTTGAGAGCGGTCAGGGCCGCGTGGGCGTCGTCGCGATGGCGCGACTGGCAGCCGCGCACGCGTCGCAGCTGGGACCGCTTCTCGTCCTCGGTCGCGCGGGCCAGCTCGATGACACCCGCCTCGGCCGTGTCGGCGTGGGTGTTGCGGAAGGTGTTGACGCCGATGATGGGCAGGGTGCCGTCGTGCTTGCGCTGCTCGTAGAGCATCGACTCGTCCTGGATACGGCCCCTCTGGTAGCCGGTCTCCATGGCACCGAGGACGCCGCCTCGCTCGCTGATCCGCTCGAACTCCAGGAGTACCGCTTCCTCGACCAGGTCGGTGAGCTCGTCGATGACGAACGAACCCTGCAGCGGGTTCTCGTTCATCGCCAGGCCCCACTCCCGGTTGATGATCAGCTGGATGGCCAGGGCCCTGCGGACCGAGTCCTCGGTGGGGGTGGTGACCGCCTCGTCGTAGGCGTTGGTGTGCAGGCTGTTGCAGTTGTCGTAGATCGCGATGAGTGCCTGAAGCGTCGTGCGGATGTCGTTGAAGTTCATCTCCTGGGCGTGCAGGGAGCGGCCGGAGGTCTGCACGTGGTACTTCAGCTTCTGGGAGCGCTCGCCCGCCCCGTACTTGTCCTTCATCGCGACGGCCCAGATACGGCGGGCGACCCGGCCGAGGACGGAGTACTCGGGGTCCATGCCGTTGGAGAAGAAGAACGACAGGTTCGGGGCGAAGTCGTCGATGTCCATGCCCCGGGCGAGGTAGGCCTCGACGTAGGTGAACCCGTTGGCCAGGGTGAACGCCAGCTGGCTGATGGGGTTCGCCCCGGCTTCGGCGATGTGGTAGCCCGAGATCGACACCGAGTAGAAGTTGCGGACCCTGTTGGTGATGAACCACTCCTGGATGTCGGCCATCATCCGCAGCGAGAACTCGGTGGAGAACAGGCAGGTGTTCTGGCCCTGGTCCTCCTTGAGGATGTCGGCCTGCACCGTGCCGCGTACGTTCGCCAGCGCGTGCGCGCGCAGCTCGGCTGCCTCGTCCGGCGACGGATCGCGGCCCTCGGCGGCGCGGAACCTCTCGACCTGCTGGTCGATGACGGTGTTGAGGAAGAACGCCAGGATGGTCGGCGCGGGTCCGTTGATGGTCATGGAGACCGAAGTGGTCGGAGCGACGAGGTCGAAGCCGTCGTAGAGCGCCTTCATGTCGTCCAGCGTGGCCACCGACACACCGGAGGTGCCGACCTTGCCGTAGATGTCGGGACGTTCGTCCGGGTCGCGGCCGTAGAGCGTCACCGAGTCGAAGGCGGTGGACAGCCGGGTGGCCGGCTGCCCCTCGGAGAGCAGCTTGAACCGGCGGTTGGTGCGGAACGGATCGCCCTCGCCGGCGAACATCCGCGCAGGGTCCTCGCCGTCGCGCTTGAAGGGGAACACCCCGGCCGTGAAGGGGAAGTAGCCCGGCAGGTTCTCCCGGCGCCAGAACCGCACCAGCTCGCCGTGGTCGGAGAACCGGGGCAGGGCGACGCGAGGGACCTTGTTGCCCGACAGGGACTCGCGGGTCAGCCGGGTGCGGATCTCCTTGTCCCGGACCTTCACCACCTGTTCGTCGCCGGAGTAGGAGGCGATGACGGCGGGCCATGCGCCGATCTGCTCCCTGACCTCGTGCGGGAGCCGCCTGACGGCGGCGTCGAGCAGCGCCCGGACGTTCCCCGCGTCGGAGCCCGCCTCGACGAGCTCGGCCTCGACCGCCTCCAGCCGCTGCACCCGCCGGGCCGCCTCGGCCAGCCTCCCGGTGTCCGCGTGGTACGTGCGGACGGTGTCGGTGATCTCGGCGAGATAGCGCACCCGGTCGGCCGGGACCACCTGGCGGATGCCCGAGGAGTGGCGCACGTCGACCGGTACCAGCGCGCCCTCCGACAGGGGCAGCCCCTTCCCGGCCAGGTCGGTCCGCAGGTGCTGGTAGAGAGCGGTGACCCCGTCGTCGTTGAAGGTCGCCGCGGAGGTGCCGTACACCGGCATGTCCTCGGGCCGCTTGTCGAACGCCTCCCGGTTGCGGACCAGTTGGCGGCCCACGTCGCGCAGGGCGTCCTTGGCGCCACGCCGCTCGAACTTGTTGATCGCCACGACGTCGGCGAAGTCGAGCATGTCGATCTTCTCCAGCTGCGAGGCGGCACCGAACTCCGGCGTCATCACGTACAGCGAGGTGTCCACGAACGGCACGATCGCCGCGTCGCCCTGGCCGATGCCCGGCGTCTCGACGATCACCAGGTCGAAGCCGGCGGCCTTCACGACGTCGATCACGTCGGACAGGTGCTCGGGCAGCTCGTGGCTGCCGCGGGTGGCCAGACTCCGGAAGAACACCCGGTCCCCGTCCAGGGAGTTCATCCGGATCCGGTCACCGAGCAACGCGCCGCCGCCACGGCGACGGGTCGGGTCGACCGCGATCACCGCGGTCCGTAGCTTGTCCCGCTGGTCGACCCGGAAGCGGCGCACCAACTCGTCGGTGAGTGACGACTTGCCCGAGCCGCCGGTGCCGGTGAGGCCCAGCACCGGTACGACCCGGGCTGCGGCGGCCGCACGCAAGCGCTCCAGGAAGTCGGGAGGCAGCTTGCCGAGTTCGGCGCCGGTGATGGCGCGGGCGATCGCGAACCGGTCACCGGCGAGCACGGCGGCCGCGTCGGCCGGCCTGTCGTCCCAGAGGTCGAAGTCGCAGTCACGCACCACCGAGTTGACCATCCCGGCCAGGCCCATCCGCTGCCCGTCCTCCGGGGAGAAGATGGTCACCCCGCTGTCGCGCAGCCGGGTGATCTCGGCGGGCACGATGACGCCGCCCCCGCCGCCCACCACCCGGACGTGCTCGGCTCCCTGCGCGCGCAGCGACTCGACCAGGTACTCGAAGTACTCGACGTGCCCGCCCTGGTAGGAGGAGACCGCCACACCGTGCGCGTCCTCCTCCAGCGCCGCGTCCACGACCTCCCGCACCGACCGGTTGTGTCCGAGGTGGATCACCTCGGCGCCCTGGGACTGGAAGATCCGCCTCATGATGTTGATCGACGCGTCGTGCCCGTCGAACAGAGCCGAAGCGGTGACCAGGCGGACGGGGTGCACGGGTCGATGCTGATCGCTCATGAGGGCCTTCCCGGGCAGGGTGGGGTGCTGAAGGACGAAAGAGGTACGAAGAAATACTAGGACGTCCTAGTAAATCGCGGAGGTGATCGCTGTCACAGATCGAGGACGAGGCGTGGCCCGCACGAGCGGGAGACGCAGATGAGCATGGTGTCCCCGGCGGCCCGCTCCTCCTCGGTCAGCAGCGTGTCGCGGTGGTCGGGCGTGCCGTCGATCACATCGGTCTCGCAGGTGCCGCAGGTGCCTTCCCGGCAGGAGAAGTCGACCTCGACACCGGCCTCCTCCACGGCTTCGAGCACCGAGCGGTCCGGGGGCACGGTGAGGGTGAGCCCGGAACGGGCGAGTTCCAGCTCGAAGGCCTCGGCCGGACCGGCCTCCGCCGTCGGTGCCGACGGGGCGAACCGTTCGACGCCCAGGGCGCCGGGCGGCCAGCCCGCGCACTGCTCCCGCACCGCCCGCAGCAGGGGTTCGGGACCGCAGGCGTGTACGAGGGTGTTCTCCTCGGGCTCGCCGAGGTGGGCGGCGAGATCCAGCAGGCCGTATTCGTCCTGCGGACGGACGAGCACACGGTCCCCGTACGGGGCGAGGCGATCCAGGAACGCCATGGAGGTGCGGGTGCGGCCGCCGTACAGCAGCCGCCAGTCGGCCCCCGAGGCCGCCGCGGCCTCGACCATGGGGAGGATGGGCGTGATGCCGACGCCGCCGGCGATGAACAGATGGCGTGCGGCGGGCCGCAGCGGGAAGTTGTTCCGTGGTCCACGGACCCGCACGGTGTCGCCTTCGCGCAGGCGGTCGTGGACGTACGCGGAGCCGCCGCGCCCCTGCGGTTCGCGCAGCACGGCGATCTGCCACGCCTCGCGTTCGGCCGGGTGTCCGCACAGGGAGTACTGACGGATCACAGCGCCGTGGCCGTCACCGTCGCCGGACGTGCCGGACTCGCCGTTTCCGCTGCCCTCGCCGTTCTCGCTGTTCAGGTACACGTCGATATGGGCGCCCGGCGTCCAGGAGGCCAGCGGGCCGCCGTCGGGGCGGCGAAGGGTGAGGCAGACCACGCCGTCGGCGGCGATGGTGCGGCTCGCCACGGCGAGGGTCGTGTCGATCGGGGGCAGTCGGTCGTTCATGGGGTCGGCTCCGGGGCTCAGGCGGGTGTCGGTACGTGCAGCAATAGCGCGTCGCCCTGGCCGCCGCCCCCGCACAGGGCCGCCGCTCCGCTGCCGCCTCCGCGCCTGCGCAGTTGCGCCGCGAGAGTCAGCACCAGCCGGGCTCCGGTCATACCGACCGGGTGCCCGAGCGCGATCGCTCCCCCGTTGACGTTCACCTTGTCCAGGGGGATGTCCAGCTCCCGCAGCGAAGCCAGGGCCACGCCCGCGAACGCCTCGTTGATCTCGAACAGGTCCAGGTCGGCGGCCTTCAGCCGGCCGTCCCGGGACAGGGCGTCACGGACTGCGCCGGCCGGCTGGACCAGGAGCGAGGGATCCGGGCCCGCGACCGTGCCGTAGGCCCCGATCTCGGCGAGCGGCGTCAGACCCTCCCACCGGGCGCGTTCCGCGCTCATCACCACGACGGCCGCGGCGCCGTCGGAGAGCTGGGACGAGTTGCCCGCGGTGATGGTGCCCGTGCCGGAGAAGGCCGGCCGCAGGCGCCCGAGTTCCTCGGCGGTGCTCCCGGGCCGTACGCCCTCGTCGGTGTCGACCACCGTCTCTCCCCGGCGTCCGGCCACGACGACCGGGGTGATCTCCTCGGAGAACGCGCCCGACTCCCGCGCGAGGGCGGCTCTTCGATGGGACTGCGCGCTGTACTCGTCCTGCTCCTCGCGGGTCAGACCGAACGGCTGCTGGTAGCGCTCGGTGGCCGCGCCCATGGAGACGCCGTCGAAGGCGCAGACGAGAGCGTCGCGGTCGAGGGCGTCCTCCACCGCCGTCGCACCGTACTTCCAGCCGGTGCGGGCTCCGCGCAGCAGATGCGGGGCGCCGGACATGGACTCCATGCCACCCGCGACGACGACCTCATGGCGTCCGGAGGTGATCATGAGGTCGGCCAGGGCGATGGCGTGCAGACCGGACAGGCAGAGCTTGTTGACGGTGCTCGCGGGGACGGAGAACGGGATGCCGGCGCCGATCGCGGCCTGCCGGGCCGGGTTGGGGCCGGCCCCGGCCTGCACGACATGGCCCATGACGACGGCCTGCACGGCCGCCGGATCCAGGTGGGCGGCGGACAGCGCCGCGCCGATGGCGTGGGCGCCGAGGTCGACCGCGGACAGGGTGCTCAGGGTGCCCATCAGTTTGCCGATGGGTGTCCTGGTTCCGGCGACGATGACGGATCCGGGCATGGCGGGACCTCCTTGGGTGGTTCAGAGGGATCCGGCGGCCGCGTCGACGGCGCGCTCGGCGATCAGGTGGGCCGTCTCGTTGACCGAGTGCAGGACGAGCCGCCCGCCCGGCATCCGCCGCACCCGGCTGACCGAGGTGTAGCCGGGGTGGAACCAGAACATCGTGGGCAGGCCGAGCATCGTCGCGAGATACGTGTTGATGATTCCGCCGTGACACACGGCCGCGACCCGCTCGCCGGGATGCGCGTCGAGAATGGTGTCCATGGCGCGTACGGCACGCGTGCGGAAGGCGTCCCAGTCCAGGTCCGGTACGAAGTCCTCGTACCGTCCCTCGGCGAGCGCCACCGACCGGGGGTCGTCCCGCTGTATCTGCTCGGGCGGCGTGTAGGGGTGCGAGACGTCGGTGTCCCATTCCCGCAGGTCGTCCAGGACGGTGGCGGTCATGCCGGTGAGCCGTTCCAGGGGCGCCACGGTCTCGCGGGCACGCCGGAACGGGCTGGAGTACAGGGCGTCGAGGTGCTCGTGCGCCAGCCAGGCGGCGGCGCGCTCGGCCTGGGCCGTGCCCTCCGGCGACAGCCCCGGGTCGAACACGCCCGCCAACGGGAGGCCGTGCCGGACGAGGAGAAGTTCGGTCATGGGTGGTCCTTCGTGCGAGGGAAGGCGGGAAGGGCAGGGACGGCGGGAAGGGCAGGGAAGGGGGGAAGGCCGGAAAGGGGCGGGAAGCGGGAAGGCGACGGGGGCGGGCCTGCTCAGCCGGCGATGGTCCGTTCCGAGCCCCAGTAGGGGCGGCGCATCGCGCGTTTGTCGAGCTTGCCCATCGCGTTGCGCAGGAGCTCGGGAACGACCTCGTAGGACTTCGGGCACTTGTAGGCGGCGAGGCGTTCGCGGCAGAACAGGTCCAGCTCGTCGGCCGGCGGCTCGTCGGCCGCGGCCACGACCAGGGCCCGCAGAGACTCACCGAAGTCCGGGTCGGGCACGCCGATGACCGCGACCTCGGCGACCGCCGGGTGCTGCCGCAGCACCGCCTCGCTCTCCGCCGGGTAGAGGTTGACCCCGCCGGAGACCACGACGTCGGCGGCGCGGTCGGTGATGAAGATGTAGCCGTCCGCGTCGACGAAGCCGATGTCGCCGAGCGTGAAGACGCCGGGGGAGAGGTAGGCGGACCTGGTCTTGTCCGGGTCCGCGTGATAGCGGACGCCTTGGTCCTCGGGCGCCCGGAAGGCGAGCAGCCCGTGCTCGCCGGGCGGCAGTTCCCGGCCGTCGTCACCGGTGACCAGCACCTCGAACGGGGGCCGGACGCGTCCGACGGATCCCGGGTGGGCCAGCCATTCGGCGCTGCTGATGCGGGCCACGGTTCCCGCCTCGCTCGCCCCGTACGACTCCGTCAGCACCGGACCGAACCAGTCGATCATGGCTCGCTTCACGTCCGGTGGACACGCGGAGCCGGTGTGGGAGACCTGCCGGAGGCTGGAGACGTCGTACCGGGCGCGGACGTCGTCCGGAAGGGCGAGCAGCCGTTGGAAGTGGGTGGGCACCATCACCGTCGAGGAGACCCGCCACCTCCGCACTCTGTGGAGAAACGTCTCCGCGCCGAATCTGCCCAGGACGACCACCGGCTCACCGGCCGTCAGGTGCCGCAGCGAGGTCAGCGGCGCGTTGTGCTGCAGGGGACCGCACACCAGGTGCGGTCCCGGGGGGAACCCGGGCCGGGCGGACATCGCGGCGAGGTAGGCGGAGGCGTCGGCGACCGGGCCGCTCACCCAGCGCACCTCGGTGCCGCGCGCCCGTCCGGTGGTGCCCGAGGTGTAGACGAGCGGAGGGCGGGCGGGCCGGTCCGTGGGAAGGGCGCGTCCGGTGGGTGCGGCCGCCAGCCACAGGTCCCAGTCGAAGGCGTGCCCGATCGGCGCGGTTCCGTGCGTCACCAGCGGCAGGCCCAGTTCCCGTGCCGCGTCGAGGGCGGCGCCCGCGCCGGCGGGTCCGGCGATGATCCCGGTCACGCCCGCGTCGATGATCTGGTCGACGAGCTCCCCCGACGTGAGGTTGCGGGACGTGGCCACGGTCCCGACCCCGGCCCGCAGACCGGCCAGATGGGCCACCAACGTCGGGATCGCGTTGTCGCCGAGGACGGCGATCCGGTCGTCGGGACCGGGCGCGAACTCCAGCAGCCGTACCGCCGCTCGTGCGACCTGGTCGACGAGTCCGGACCAGCACAGCACGTTCAGGTCGTCCGCGAGGGCGGGTTCGTCTGGTGTCTCCTGGGCGCGACGGTCGAGTGGCAGCAGCGACATGGCTCCTCCGGCGGCTCCTCGGTCCTCTCCCGATTCGAGGGGAGGACGGATGCCGAGACTGTAGCGTTTATCAAGAAAGTACGGAACACTCTGATCCCAGACGGAGCCATTACCGCACGTTCCAACCGTGAGTGCGGCCCACGCTCCACTCCCTCTTACTCAATCTTTCGTCTGGTAAGTGCCCGAGGAGGAGCCATGTCACAGCCCGATCCGGACGCCTGGCGCACACAGGTCCGGCAGTGGCTGGCCACCGTGCTCGAACCGGCGCGGACTGCGCGGTCCGCCGGAGCGGCCGCCGACCTCGCCGTGTTCCACAACCTCCCGGAGGACGAGGAACGCCTGCTGCTGGAACGCTGCCGCGCCTACCAGCGGGCCCGCTTCGACGCCGGCTACCAGGCGCTGACCCTCCCTCCGGACAAGGGTGGCGCGGGCCTGACCGCCGCCCACGCGGCGGTCTTCGCCCAGGAGGAGTCCGCCTTCGAGGTGCCGCCGTCCACCGAGCTGATCAGCGTCACCGTGCGCCTGGTCGCGATGGCCGTCTCCCTGTTCGGCACGGCCGCGCAGCGCGACCACTACGCACGCGCGTTCCTGCGCACCGACCTGCTGGCCTGCCAGCTCTTCAGCGAGCCCGCCGCCGGATCCGACCTCGCCGCCCTGCGCACCCGCGCTCGGGCGGAGGGCGACGACTGGGTGGTCGACGGCCAGAAGGTGTGGACCTCGGGCGCCCAGTTCGCCGACTACGGTCTGCTGCTCGCCCGCACCGACCCGGACGTCGTCAAACAGGCAGGCATCACCGCCTTCCTGGTGCCGATGGACGCGCCCGGCGTGGAGGTGCGGCCCATCCGTCAGATGAGCGGCGGCGCCTCCTTCAACGAGGTCTTCCTGACCGGCGTACGGGTCCCGGACCGGCTCCGGATCGGGCGCCCGGGCCAGGGCTGGGAGGTCGCCACCGCCACCCTCGCCTTCGAGCGGACCGCCTCCGGCAGCGGCAACCGCCGCAAGGGCGGCACCTTTCCGGACGTCCTCGCCCTCGCCCGCTCCCTCGGCCGCACTGGGGACCCGCTGGTCCGCCAGCGCCTCGCCGACCTGTACGTACGCACGGTCCTGAGAGCGGCCACCGTCGACCGGGTCGCAAGGACGAGCGCCGCCGGCGGCCGGCCGGGCCCGGAGGCGTCGTTGACCAAACTCATGGCCTCCGAGCTCATGACCCGCACGGGACAGGTCGCCGCCGAGCTGATGGGGGCGCGGATCAGCGCCGACACCGGGGAACCGGGCACCTTCGCCTGGACCCAGCACCTCCTCGGTGCCCCCGGCTACCGGCTGGCCGGAGGCACCGACCAGATCCAGCGCAACCTGATCGGCGAGCGCGTGCTGAAGCTGCCGCCGGAGCCACGGGCGGACCGGGCGCCCTTCTCGCAGCTGCCCGGTGACTGAGGTGACTTAAGGGGTCTGTCCCGGGGGCTGCGAGACCGGGATTCGTTCGGACAATCACAAAGGAGTGACATCGATGGATCTGGGACTGACGGGCGCGAAGGCGCTGGTGACCGGGGCGAGCCGGGGAATCGGCCGGGCTGTCGCCGCCACCCTGGCGGCCGAGGGCTGCTCGCTGGCGCTGTGCGCCCGCGGCGAGGAGGGGCTGGCCAAGGCCGCCGCCGAACTGCGGGCCGAGGGGGCCACCGTGTTCGCGGAAGCGGTGGACGTCACCGACCCGGCCGCCCTCGCGGGCTTCGTGGAGCGGTCGGCCGCCGAACTCGGCGGACTGGACCTGCTGGTGTCCAACGTGTCGGCGGGCAACGTGAAGGGCCCCGAGTCGTGGGAGGCCAGCCTGCGCGGTGACCTGATCCCGTTCGCGGGACTCGTCGAGGCGGCCCTGCCGCACCTGGAGGCCTCCGACCGGGCCGCGGTCGTGGCGATCGGCACCACCAACGCCTCCGACACCGCGCGTCCGGCCGGAGCGAACTCCTACTCCGCGCTCAAGGCGGCCGTCGTCCAGCACGCCTCGGCCCTCGCGCACGCCCTCGCCCCGAAGGGCATCCGCGTCAACACCGTCTCGCCCGGCCCGATCGACTTCCCCGGCGGCGCCTGGGAGACCATCCGCACCAGCCGCCCCGAGGTGTACGAGGAGGTGCTCGCCAAGCTGCCGATCGGCCGTTACGGCACCGCGGAGGACGTGGCCGCGGCGGTGGCGTTCCTGCTCGGGCGGAGCGGCTCCTTCTGCGTCGGGGTCAACCTCGTGGTGGACGGCGGGCTGCTCACCCGCGTCCAGTACTGAGCCGTGGCGGGCCCGGCCGGCCGCCTGGACGCCGTACTGGTCTGCGGCGGCCGATGGCACGACTTCGACCACGCCCGACTGCGGCTGCTGGAACTGCTCGGTGAGCATCCGCGCGTGCGCACCACGGTGTACCAGGACTACGACTGCGAGGCCGCCCTCGACAAGGCCGACCTGCTGGTCACCTACACCTGCGACGTCCGGCCCCGCCCGGCGCAGCGGGCCGCCCTGGCGCGGTTCGTCGAGCGGGGCGGGCGCTGGCTCGCCCTGCACGGCACCAACGCGGTGATCGAGCCGTCGACGGGCGGTGGGCCGCGGGTGTTCACCACGCCACGGCTCCTCGGCGAACTGGCGCAGGTGCTCGGCAGCCAGTTCCTGGCCCACCCGCCGATCGAGCCGTACCAGGTGCGGGTGACCCGGCCCGACCATCCGCTGGTCGCCGGCATCGGGCCGTTCACGGTCACCGACGAGCTGTACGTGTGCGAACTGCACGGGGAGCTGGAGGTACTGCTGCACGCCGAGTACACGGGACCGTGCCGCGGTTTCGCCGAGGGCGACTCGGCGGCCCTCGACGACGCGCTCCGCCCGGTGCTGTACCTCAAGCGCCACGGCCGGGGCGAGGTCTGCTACTTCACCCTCGGCCACTGCCGGGGCCGTCACGACATGCAGGACCTGGGCGTGGCCGACACCGGGCGCGTGGACCTCGGGCCGTGGCGGACACCGGAGTTCCTGACCGTGCTCCGGCGCTGTGTGGAGCGGGTGGTGGAGGTGCGCGGTCCGCACGAGGAACGGGCCGGCGCCTGAGCGAGGCTCGGGCGCCGGCCCTTCGCGGGGTCGCGGCTCAGGCGTGCGGCAGCACCACCGCGCGGCCGCCGATCTCCCCGGCGTGCAGACGTTCGTACGCCTCGGGCGCCTGCTCCAGCGTGAAGGTCTCGACGTGGGAGGACACGACACCCCGCCGCGCGAGTTCGAGGACGTCCATCAGCTCCGGCCGGCTGCCCCAGTAGGGGAAGGCGGCCGACACCTCGAACGGCAGCCCGCCGCCGAAGCCGACGGCCAGTGTGCCGCCGCCGAGGCCGACCACGGTGACGTCGCCCTCCACCGCCACCGACGCGGCGGCCACCGCCAGGGTCGCCTCGGCTCCCACGAAGTCCAGGACGACCTCCGCTCCCGTACCGCCGGTGAGTTCCCGCAGCCGTGCGGCCGCCTCGCCGTCGGAGAGCAGCGCCTCGTGGGCGCCGACCTCGCGTGCCAGCTCCAGCTTCTCCTTGCTCACGTCGAGGGCGACCACCCGGGCCGGGGTCAGCGCGCGCAGCAGCTGCACGGCGAGATGTCCCAGACCGCCCACGCCGATCACCACCGCCGTGCTGCCGGGCAGCAGCTTCGGCAGGGATCTGCGGATCGCGTGGTACGGGGTCAGTCCGGCGTCGGTGAGGGGCGCGGCCTGGACGGGGTCGACCCCGTCCAGCGGAACGAGGTGGCGGGCCGAGTCCACCAGCATGTACTCCGCCAGGGCCCCGGGCCGGCCGAGCCCCGGCGGCAGGATGCCGAGCCCGGCGGCGTACGCGCAGCAGTTCTCCTTGCCCTCGGCGCACTTGTGACAGCGCCCGCAGCCCCACGGCCCGTACACCGCCACCGCCTCGCCCTCCACCACGGTGGTGACTCCGGTGCCCACCGCCGCCACCGTCCCGACACCCTCGTGACCGAGCGTCATCGGCAGCGCGTAGGGGAACTGCTCCTCGGGCCAGCCCATCACCGCCAGGTCCGAGTGGCACAGCCCCGCCGCCGTCACCTTCAGCAGTACCTGGCCCGGCCCGGGTTCCGGCACCGGAACCTCCACCACCTCGGGGGCGTGCCCCACCCGTCGGTACTGAACAGCTTTCATCGTCGGACCTCCTTGCTGGTGGTTTCCGCCTGACGGGTCCCCGTCCGGCGGCGCAGAACGGCGGGCAGGGCGACCCTGCCACCCGTGAGGACCAGCGCCACGATGAGGACCGAGCCGGTGAACAGGCTCGCGGCCCACTGCGCGCTGGTGGCGAGCCCGAGTCCGGTGATGCCGGTGCCGAGCAGGAGGACAGCGAGGACCGTGCCCCAGGCGTTGAAGCGGCCCGCCCGCAACTGGGTCGCCCCGACGAACGCGGCGGCGTACGCCGCCAGCAGATAGGGGGTGCCCGCGGTGGGCGAGCCCGAGCCGACCGAGGACGCGAAGACGACGCCGGCGAAACCGGAGAGCAGCGCGGAGGCCACCAGGGTCAGGAAGCGCAGCCGGTCCGTGCGCACCCCCTGCAGCCGGGCCGCGTCCGCGTTGAAGCCGGTCGCGTACAACCGCCGCCCGGTGGCGGTGTGTTCGAGCAGGAACCAGATGGCGACGGCGGCGAGCAGCAGATACAGCACCGGCAGCGTGATGCCGCCCGCGTCGAGCTGGGCGATGCTCGCGAACGGCTCGGCGAGCAGTTGCACACCGGTGATCGAGCTGTCGTTGGTGACCATGGTGATCAGGGACTGGATCAGCGCGCCGGTGGCCAGGGTGGCGATGAACGAGTCGACGCGCAGGACCACCACCACGATGCCGTTGACGACCCCGATCAGCAGCGCGGCGGTCATCGCCAGGGCGATGGCCGCGCCGGGACCGAGCCCGGCGGAGACCATGAAGTAGGCGGTCAGCACGCTGGTGAGCGACATGGTGTAGGCGATCGAGAGGTCGAAGACCCGTGCGGCCAGCGGCGGTACGACGCTGAGGGCCACCAGGCCCGCCACGGCGTTCCCGTTCAGTACCTGCTTGACCGTGATGGCGGTCGGGAACGTGTCCGGCGCCCACACGGAGAAGAGCACGACGATGACCAGCCACACGTACACGGCGCCGATGTTCCGGAACGACAGGGCGGCCACCGCCCGTCGGACCGCTGTCCCCGGTACGGACACCATGGATCTCTCCGGTGCGGCCGGCGGGAGCCCCGCCGCCCGGGTCGGGGTGGACGTCATGTCACTCGGTTCCTTCCAGGACACATGTCACTCGGTTCCTTCCATGGCGTGCACGAGCGCGGACTCGGTGATGTCCCGGCCGCTGATCTCCCGTGCGATCCGGCCGTCCCGCACCACCAGGACGCGGGTGCACAGAGCGAGCAGGTCCTGTGTGTCGGTGGAGGACACGATGACGCCCATGCCCTCGCCGGCCTGCCGCTCTATCAGGTCGTACAGCTGCAGACGGGTGGCGATGTCCACGCCCGCCGTGGGTTCGCACAGCGCCAGCACCGGCGGGCGCTGTGCCAGACAGCGGGCCATCACGACCTTCTGCTGGTTGCCGCCGCTCAGTGTGGTGATCCGCGCCCCGCGGCCGGCCGTCCGGACACCGACCCGCCGGATCCAGTCCTCCACCAGGGCGGACTCGCGGCGGCGGCGCAGCCGCCCGGACCGGGCGCGCAACCGCCCCAGGAGCGGCAGGGTGAGGTTCTCGCCGACCGAGAAGTCGCCGATCACGCCCTCGCCCGCCCGGTCCGCGGGAACCAGGGGAAGGCCCAGACCGTCGGCGTCGCGCGCCTGCGTCCACCGCTCGGAGCGCCGGGGCAGCCGCAGCCTGCCGCTCACCCGCCCGGCATGGGCCCCGCAGACCGCGTACGGCACGATCTCGTGGCCGGAGCCGGCCAGGCCGGTGATGCCCAGACGCTCGCCGCCGGCCAGGTCGAAGCCGACGCCCCGCAGGGGTCCGGCCCACAGGTCCCTGACCTCCAGCACCGGGTCGGCGCGGCTCGAAGGGGGCGGTGGTCGGTGGTCGGTCTCCATCTCCTCGCCCGCCATCAGCTCCGCCAGCGCACGCGGGGTGAGCTCGGCGACCGGGCGGGTGGCGATCCGGCGTCCGCCGCGGATCACGGTGACCCGGTCGGCGAGCGCGAAGATCTCGTCCATCCGGTGCGAGACGTACAGGACGCCGGCGCCCGCGTCGCGGACCTCGCGCACGATGTCGAAGAGGCGGGCCACCTCGCCGGGCGGCAGCACGGCGGTCGGCTCGTCGAGCACCAGGACACCGCGCCGGCCCTCCCAGCCCTGCAGCGCGGCGGCGATGGCCACCACCGTGCGCTGGACGGGGGTCGCCGTCGCCAGCGGCCGGCGTACGTCGATTCCGAGGCCGAACCGCTCGACGAGGGCGCTCGTGCGCCGCTCCATCTCCGGCCAGCGGATGTTGCCGAAGGCCGTGCGGGCGAAGCCACGGCTGAGCGCGAGGTTGTCGATGGCGCTCAACTCGCCCACCAGCCCCAGCTCCTGGTGGACGAAGCGGAGCCGGTCGTGCCGGGACGCCGTGACCTGGCCGAGGTCGAAGGGCTCACCGTCGAGTTCGGCCACGGCGCCGGGCTCGGCGTGGTGGTAGCCGGCGAGGATCTTGATGAGGGTGGACTTGCCGGAGCCGTTGGGCCCGATCAGGGCGTGGATCTCGCCCGGCGAGACCTCCAGATCGACGTCCTGGAGTGCCTGGGTGCCGCCGAATCTCTTCGACAGGGCGGACACCCGGAGCACCGGCCCGGTCAACTCAGCCCCCACAGCGCCTTGAACTGCGCCTGGTAGTCCTCGACGATCGGGAAGTCGCCGTCGGCCGAGGGCAGGTTGTCCTTGGTGACGAGCATGTTGGGCAGCGCGGCCTTCTGGTCCACGTCCATGGGCTGGCCGGTGAAGTGCCGGGCGAGTGCGTCGGCCTGGAGCCAGGCCGTCTCGTGGGAGTTGAGCGCCATCGCGCCGTCGGTGAGACCGCTCTGGATGTACTGGTAGTTCTGCGCGTCACCGACGTTGACGACGATGTGCTTGCCGGTGATGCCGGCGGTCTTCAGCGCGCTCGGCACGCCCACGTTGAGCAGGCCCAGGGAGAAGACGACGTGGGTCACCTTCGGGTGCGACCGCAGGTACGACACCACGCGGTCCGGCATGTCCTTGCCCACGGCGGTGATCGGCACGTCGACGTTGTCCAGCCCGCAACCGTCGCACCACTTCTTGTACTTGGCGGCGAAGGAGTCCTTGACGGGCTTGAGGATCGTGTACGCCGGAAGGTCGAAGTAGACGGTGTTCGCCTTGGCGTCACTGTTCGACACCACCCATGAGGCGAGCATCTCGCCCTGGACGCCGACGTCGTCCGGCCCGTTCTTGAGCAGGGAGATGCCGTCGCCCAGCAGGTCGTCGGCGTTCGACTGGATGACGGGGATCTCGGCGGCCTCCAGCCGGGCCAGCTGCTTGGCGTAGACGGCGCGGGGGAAACCGGAGGCGACGACGGCGTCCGGCTTGTCGCGCAGGGCCTGTTCGTAGGCGGCCTGGACGGACTCCGGGGTGCCCTGGGTGGCGATCTGCTTCACCTCCCAGCCGAGTTCCTCGGCGGCCTCGGTGAAGAAGTCGGCGAGGTCCTTGCAGGACTGGACGCCGCAGAGGATGAAGTCGATCTTCTTGCCCTTGGGGATCTTCTTGCCGACGGGCTGGGTCACGGAGATCGTGGCCGGTCGCTCGGAGTACTTCGCGAGGGCCTCGCGGGCCGCCGTCAGGCCGGGGGAGCCCGGCGCGGCCGCCTGCGTGGAGTCGGTGGCGGGAGTGCTGCCGCCGCCGCACGCCGCCAGGGCGAGCAGTGAGGCGGCGGAGAGGGTGGCGGTGAGGGCACGGCGGACCGCGCGACGGGGTCTGGAACTCATCGTTGAGTACTCCCGAGAGGTGTCGCCTGCGCTGCCGCGACCCACGTCGCTCCCGCGTCCGCGGTGGTCGGGCTCCGGTCAGGCGGATCGATTCTGTGTCGCCCCGGGGCGAGGACGCCGCGGCGCTGGGGCCGGGACGGCGAAGACCGTCCAGCAACGGAGAAACTTTTGAGGAACTACAGCCTCAAGTGGGTCGGAGTGTGACATGTCCCAGCGGTCTTGGGGAGAGGTCCGCCCTAAGAAATTCCGGTCCCGGCGGCGAACATCGTGGTGGGCGAGGAAACCGTGAGCGTCCATCCATCGGTACGAGTGTTGCTCCACGCCGTCACCCGTAACTACACTCACTCTAAAGTTTCTGCCGGAGGAGAGATGATGGACGAAACATCGGAGCTGGGCGCCGCGCGGTGCCCCGGGCCCAGCGTCCAGGACTACCTCGACCAGGACAGCCGCCCCGTTCCCCCCGCCCTCAGGTTCGAGCGGAACGACCACCTCGGCAGCGAGGACGTCGACACCGCCCGCTTCACCTCCCGCGAGTGGGCCGAACGGGAGATGCGGCAGGTCTGGCGGCGTGTGTGGCAGTTCGCCTGCCTGGAGAGCGAGATCCCCGAGGTCGGCGACCACGAGGTCTACGAGATAGGCGACGACTCGCTCATCGTCGTCCGCACGGCGCCCGAGGAGATCCGCGCCTTCGTCAACGTCTGCCTGCACCGCGGACGCAAGCTGCGCACCGCCGGCGGCAACGTCGGCGAGTTCCGCTGCTCGTTCCACGGCTTCACCTGGAACCTCGACGGCACGATGCGGACCCCGCCGTGCGCCTGGGACTTCCCGCACGTCAGCCCGGAGAAGTTCGCCCTCCCCGAGGCCCGGGTGGCCACCTGGCGCGGCTTCGTCTTCATCAACATGGACCCGTACGCCGAGTCCTTCGACAGCTACCGCGGCACCTTCGACGACTACTACATCTGGCCGCTGGAGAACCGCTACAAGTCGCTGCACATCGGCAAGGTGCTGCCCTGCAACTGGAAGGTCGCCCAGGACGCGTTCATCGAGTCCTTCCATGTGATCGCCACCCACCCGCAGATGCTGCCGTGGCTCGCCGACGCCAACTCGCAGTACGACGTCATGGCGGACCAGCCGAACTGGAGCCGGATGATCAACATCCAGGGCGCGCCCAGTCCGCACGTGGCGGACTCCGTCACGGAGGAGGACGTCCTGGAGACCTTCTACGACTCGCGCGCGTTCTACTCCGCCGCCCAGGGCCGTGACCTGGTACGGCAGGAGGGCGACGAGCTGCCGACGATCCCGCCCGGCGGCACCGCCCGCCAGGTCCTCGCCGAGCGGATGCGCGCGCAACTGGCGGTCACCTCGCGGCAGGACTTCTCGAACACCCCCGACACCGAACTGCTGGACGCCATCAACTACTTGCTGTTCCCCAACTTCAACCCCTGGGGCGGCGCCAAGTCGAACATCATCTACCGGTTCCGGCCCAACGGCCTCGACCCCGACTCCTGCACCGCCGAGATCATCTTCATGTCGTCCCCGAAAGAGCCCGGCGAGATGCCGCCACCGGCGAAGATCCGCTGGGTGCCCGAGGACATGCTCTTCGCCGACATCCCCGAACTCGGCGTGCTCGGCCCCGTCTTCGACCAGGACTGCGAGAACCTGCCCTACGTCCAGCAGGGCCTGAAGGCCATGCGCAAGCCGGGCATCACCCTGGCCAACTACCAGGAGAGCCGCATCCGCCACTTCAACCGGACCCTCGACCGGTGGATGGACAAGTGACCCACCGGGTGTCGGTCAGACCCTCCGGCGTCGAGCTCGAGGTCCTCGACGGCGAGGACCTGTTCACCGCGGCCCGGCGACTCGGCTACCGCTGGCCCACCGTCTGCGGCGGCGAGGGCACCTGCCGCATCTGTTTCGTCCGGGTCGAGGAGGGTGCCGAGAACTGCTCTCCCGTGGGCCCGCTGGAGCGCGAGGGCATCGAGTCCCTGCGCCGGCCGGTGGACGGCTCGACCAGACTCGCCTGCCGGCTCCTGGTCGAGGGCCCGGTGACCGTGACCAAGAGCGGCGTGCGCCGCCGAGTGCAGGAGTGAGACCCCATGTCCAAGCAAGTGATCCACCCACTGACCGGGCATGTGTACCGGCTCACCGAGGACGGGCTGGTCGAGGTGACCGACCCCGGGACGGGGGTACAGGGCGTCTTCGACTTCCAGGCCCGGTGGCAGTCGGGCGAACTGCGCCACGCCGACCTCCAGATGGCCGGCTGGGTCGGCCGCCTCGCCCAGCGGCGCACGACGCCGCAGCCCGAGGAGTGACCCGGTGACACCCCGCACCACCCGGGCGGTCTGTCTGGTGCGCCGCCCGGACGGTGAGCCGCTTCCCGGTGACTTCGCCGTCGAGGAACGCCCGCTGCCGCCCCTGGGGGAGGGGCAACTGCTCGTGCGCAACCTCTACATGAGCGTCGACCCGTCCATGCGCGGCCGCCTGGAGAGCACCGAGAAGCACTACACGCACAACTTCACCCCGGGTGCCCCGCTCGACGGACGCGCCCTCGGCGTCGTGGAGGAGAGCCGCTGTGCCTCCGTGCCGCCCGGCACCTACGTACGCCACCAGCTCGGCTGGCGGGAGCGGGCCGTGCTCGACGAGAGGGCCGTGGACGGCGCCGGTCGCATCGACCCGGAACTCGCCCCGCTGCCCACCTGGTTGGGCCTGCTCGGCCAGACCGGGTTCACCGCCTACGTCGGCCTGACCCGGATCGCGCAGCTACGTCCGGGCGACACCGTCCTCGTGTCGGCGGCGGCCGGCGCGGTCGGCACCGCCACCGGTCAGTTCGCGCGCCTGCTGGGCGCGGACCGCGTCGTCGGTACCGCCGGTGGGCCGGACAAGTGCGCCCTGCTGGTGAAGGAGTTCGGCTACGACGCGGCCGCGGACTACCGTGCCGAGCCGGTGCGCGACGCGCTGGCCCGGCTGGCGCCCGACGGCATCGACGTCTACTTCGACAACGTCGGCGGCGAACAGCTCGCCGCCGCGCTGCACGCGCTGCGCACCGGTGGCCGGGTCGCGCTGTGCGGCATGATGTCGCAGTTCGGCGGCGACCGGCGGTCCGCGGACATCAACCAGCTGATCCAGGCGGTCCTCAAGCGCCTGACCCTGCGCGGTTTCATCGTCCGCGACCACGACGACCTGCGGCCGGAGTTCGAGCAGCGGGTCGCGGACTGGCTCGCCGAGGGCCGGATCACCGCGCGCGAGACGGTCGTGGACGGCCTGGAGAACGCCCCGGGGGCACTGCTGTCCCTGCTCGACGGTGGCAACGTCGGCAAGATGCTGGTGCGGCTCGGGGAGTGACAGGACGAACGGCGCCCCCGGAAGGGGCGCCGTTCAGCGCATCGGGCGGGTCTCGGCGACCGTGTGGGCCTCCAACGAGACGCCCACCCGGGTCAGTCCGGCCGACGCGGTCCTGAACTCCTTGATGTGGGCGGTGCCGAAGTGCTCGTCGAGGGCCTGCTGGGAGACCCACCGCTCGTACACCCGGATGCGCCGCTCGTCGCCGGGGTCCGCCGTCATGGCGTAGTCGAGACAGCCCGGCTCCTCCTCGCGGGTCCGCCGGCCCAGTGCGACGAGATGCCGCAGCATCTCGTCGCGATCGCCGGGTTCGTAGTCCATCCAGCCGGCGACGATGATCTCCTCTGACACGGTGGTCCTTTCCCCTTCCACGGTCATGGCTCATGACCGTGGGCCCGCCGCCCTCTGCCAGGAAGGAGCGACGGGCCCACGGTTGCTCAGATGCCGAGTGCCGCCGGGACGCCGTCCACGGTGACCGTGCCCTTCTCGCCGTCGACCGTGATCACCATGCCGTCCCGCAGCCGCCGTGTACCGCCCTCGACGGAGATGACGGCCGGGATGCCGAGTTCGCGGCAGACCACGACGGCGTGGCTGTTGAGCGCGCCCACGTCCACGACGGCCGCTCCCGCCACGAGGAACAACGGGGTCCAGGCCGCGTCCGTGATCGGCGCCACCAGCACCTCGCCCGGCTCCAGCGCCTCGCACGAGGCCGGGTCGGTGACCACCCGCACCCTGCCGGTGTAGGCGCCGTGGCTTCCGCCTACGCCCGTCAGCACATCGCCCTCCGCGGCGGTCGCGACGCCATCCTCGCTGCGCCGCGGCCAGCCGTCGATCTCGGTCTGTTCGTCCTGTGCGACGAAGAACGGCGGTTCCAGCTCGCGCAGCCCGGCGTATTCCTGAAGTCGCTGGGCGATGACGGGCTCGAAGCCGCCCGGGTCGGCGACATAGTCGTCGAGCTCCGTCTCCAGCAGCATCATCACGTCCTCGGGCTCGGCGAAGCGTCCCGCCTCGACCCCGCGACGACCCAGCTCCCTCACCGTCATGCGGATTTCGTTGATGACGGTCACACAGTTGGCCTTGGTCCGCTCACGTGCCGGGATCCACACCTGGGAAGCGTGCATGCCGGCGTCGAACATCGGCCGAGCGTCCTCGGGGAGGGCCGCTCGGATCTCCGCCGCGAGTTGTTCGCGGCGCTCGGTCAGCCTGCGGTGACGCGCGGCCGGAGCGTTGTCGTCGGAGGTGTGCCGGATCCGATCGACCAGAGCCAGCGCCTGGACCGGCGCCGCCTCCCAGGACAGCGCGTGGATGTCCCACTCGTTGGGGCCGCGGTCGCCGGACTCGGCGATGAACTCGTCGAAGGAGTCACGGAACGCCTTGACGTCTCCGGTCGCCCCTTCGAGGGCCTGCCGCACCGCGGCCGGACCCCGGTCGAACAGAGCTGTCAGCTCCGCCGAGGCCACCACCTGGCGGGACAGCGTCCACAGCCCGGTCGACGGAGAGGCGGAGTCCACGCCTCCCAGCCCGCCGATGAGGTCGAGCATCGCGCCGGGACGGTCGACGCTCGCGCACAGCGGTCCGAGGATCGCCGGCCCGACGGACGCGGGCAGCGAGGACTCGACATGCCGTTGGAAGGTCGTCTCCACGTCGGCCAGCAACGAGCGGGCGTGGGCCACCAACTCGACGTCGGACAGGGACGCCAGGTCGGGTCGCTCGCGCCTGACACGGCGCAGCCGCTCATGGTCGGCGTCGCCCTCCGGGTAGCCGGCCTGGCCGAGCATCCCCTGCAGCGTCGCTGTGGCCTTGGCCGTCAGTTCCGCGTCCAGGTCGTCGGGGTGCGGCACGTACACCGGCGTGTCGGAACGCTGGCCCACGAAGGCGGCGTCGATCTGGTCCGCGGTCTGCCCCATGCGGATGCCGAACAGCCGCAGGTGGGACAGGTTGAGGTAGAAGTAACCGCCGAAGATTCCGACGAACGGAGGGCGAGGGCCGCTGATCTCGTCCCCGCGGTAGATGCCGAACTCGACGAAACCGTGACGCCAGCCCTGCAGGCCGCGCCCCCATACCAGGGTCCAGCCCAGCGGGCTGGCCGGCTCCGGCAGGGTTTCGCCCGCGTTGGCCCGGGTGTAGTGGGGCAGTCGCTCGCTGCGCTGCCAGTCGGTGATCCAGTGCTTCATGGCGAGGGGGTTCCCGCCGTCCGTTCCGGCGCTCACCACTGCGCCGTTCCGCCGTCGACGCTGATCAGCGTGCCCGTGATGCCCGCGCCGGCGTCGCTCGCGAGCAGCGAGGCGACGCCCGCGATCTGCTCCACGGTGGTGATCTTCTTGGTGGCGGCGTGCTCGGCGAACCGGGCCAGCCACTCCTCGTACGAGATGCCCTCGGCCTCGGCCGCGGCCGGTCCGGCGGCCCGCATCAGGTCGGTGTCGACGGCGCCGGGGCAGATCGCGTTGCAGGTGATGCCCATGGTGCCGTACTCGAAGGCGGTCGCCTTGGTCAGACCGTGGATGGCGTGCTTGTTGGTGATGTAGTGGCTGATCGCGGGCTTGTTGGCCTGCTTGCCCTCGACCGAGGAGATGTTGATGACCCGGCCCCAGCCACCTTCCAGCATGGGCCTCAGCGCACGGCGGGTGCCGTAGAAGTAGGCGTTCAGGTTGAGGTCGAGCGCCTTGTGCCACGCCTCGTCACTCAGCTCGTGGACCGGGGCGAAGCCCTCGGTGCCTCCGACGTTGTTGACCATGACGTCCAGTCGACCGAAGCGCTCGACCGTCCAGTCGACCAGCGCCTCGATGTCCGACTGGCGGCTCGAGTCGCAGGTGTGGAAGACGGCCTTGTCGCCGGCCTGGAGTTCTTCCAGCGCCTGCTTGCCCTTGATCTCGGAGCGGCCGCTGAGCACGACCGTGGCTCCGTCGGCCAGGAAGGCCTCGGCGATGGCGCGGCCGATACTGCGCGTGCTGCCCGTGATCACCGCGACACGTCCGTCGAGGCTGCCCGTAGCCACCATGTTGTTCTCCTGCGGTCTCTGAGGGTTCGTCATCTGGACGCTTCGTCCAGGAGGCGGTGGATGGTGCGGTGGAAGTGCTGCAGTCCGGGTTCGTTGCGTCCGAAGACGAAGTCGGTCCCGGCGAGGGCCTTCAGCCCCCGTTGGACTCCGTAGGTGGTCGCGTAGTCCTCGTCGCGGACCACCTCGTAGAACCACTCGCCGAACTGGTCCGCGGCGTGGCGCTCCTCCTCGGTGACGGCCGGTTGGCGCAGCAGGATGATCTGCTGGGTCACCGATTCGGTGGCCGTCCGGGGGATCACGATGGAGACGGCGATCTTGTTGCGCCACGTACCGGCGATGGCCAGGCCGGGGAAGAGCCAGTAGATGGCTCCGACGATGTCGCCGGGGTCACGCTTGTCCGCGGGCAGGTCCACCATGTCGGCGATGGGCCGTAGGGCCGCCGCGAGACGCTGGTGGGGCCCCCAGGTGTCGTGGGCCATCATGTTGGAGAAGTTCGTCTCGAAGACCGTCTTCGTGTGCAGCGAGGCGAAGTGGTACGTCTCCAGGTACCCGTCGAGGGTGACTTTCCAGTTCGGGCTGGTCAGCTCTCGGGTCGCGTAGTGGTGGCAGTCCGCGAAGCGGAGCCCCTCCAGCAGCGGCTGCAGATCTCCCAGCCAGGCGTCCAGGTCGTGCTCGGCGTTCGGATCGAGCGATACGAAGACGATGCCGGCGCGCTCACCGACGGGGAGCTGGATCAGGCTGCGCTTGTCGCGTGGTACGTCGCCGAAGGTCTTCTCGGCGTACACGCCGCGCAGTTCCCCCGACAGGTCGTAGGACCAGGCGTGGTACGGGCAGGTGATCCGCTTCGCCACGCCGCAGCCCGGCTCGACGAGCTCGGCGCCACGGTGCCGGCAGGCGTTGATCATCGCGTGCACCACGCCCTGGCGGTCCCGGGTGATCAGGATGGGAGTGCCGAGCACGTCCAGTGCCTTGTAGGTGCCGGGCTTGGGAAGCTCGGACGACATGGCGAGCGGCAGCGGGACGCTCCGGTGGACGGCGTCCATCTCACGCAGCCAGCGGTCGACGTCGAGGTAGTTGTCGACGGGTTCCGTCCACTGCTCCTCGGCCTCGTGCGTCGTGTTGTTCCGGTAGTGCTCGATGACACGCTCGGCAAGGTCGGCCGCATCCTGCCGCATCGCCTTGCCCGCGTCGTCACTGGAGCGGTCCTGGCCGATCCATGAGTGGTATTCCGGGGCGGGGGGCGGCAAGGGGCGCTCGTCGCCCGCCGCTCGGGTCTCCGGTGAGATCTGGACCACGGTGTCCTCAATCCTCCCAGTCGCGAGCTGGTGAAGGGTTCCTGTGCTTCAGCTCCGCTGTGACCGACACAACAACAGGAGTTAGTGTTGTGTGTCAATAGAAAGTCGCGAAGTTTGGCTGTGCGGCATTCCGCAGGTCACCTTCGCTTTCTGCTGCGAGGGTAACCCCCGCTCAGCTCGATCTTTCTGGGGATCGACTCCAGCTGACGGGTGGGTGCGGGTGGCGAGTGGGCGGAGGGGGTCCAGTGGCCGATGAGAGGGCCGAGCCGGCTCGGGTGTCCCGAGGAGTGGCGATGACCCAGCCCTTCGAGGTCGGTGTCGTGGTGCGCGACCTGGAGGTGTTGGAGCGCTTCTATGGCGAAGTGCTCGGCTGCGTTCCGGTGCACCGCTCGCACATCCCGGACGCGATCGGCGGCCCGGCCGGATTGGGCGGGCCCCTGTCGGTCGTCTGGCTTCAGGTGCCGTCCGGGGGCCGGATCAAGCTGATACGACTTCGGGCGGATGCGGATGCGGATGCGGATGCGGATGCGGATGTGGGTTCGGCTGTGGCTGCGCGGCCGTCGGCCGTATCGCTGTCCGCACGCCGCGGCTTGTCCTACGTCACCTTCCACTTCGACGACATCGTGCCGGTCGTCGCCGCACTGCCGGCCGCCGGTGCCCGGCCGCTGTCGTCCCCGGTCGTCGTGGTGGCGCGGGACCGGCGGATCAGCTTCTGGGTCGATCCGGAGGGCAACGTCCTCGAACTGGTGGACCGGCGAGGCGGTGAACAGGAGACCCGTTGAACCCGGCCCATAGTAATTAGAGAACCTCTTCAGTAAGGTGCGCCCTGCTGGTTACTGTAGACCGGCAACAGAAAGTCCGATCGGTTGGAAACCTCGCAACGGGGCGAAGGGGCGGACGATGGTTCAAAGAGCACCGCGGAAGTCGGCCGCGAAGACCACACACCCAGCATCCGCGCAGGTCATCAAGGACCTGCACGAACGCATGGTGCGCATCAGGCTGTTCGAGACCGAGGCGGGAAAACTCATGGAGGCCGGGAAGCTGCCCGGCTTCCTGCACCTCTACGTCGGCCAGGAAGCCGTGGCCGCAGGCGTGATGGCGGCTCTGCGCGACGACGACCAGATCACCTCCACCCACCGAGGCCACGGGCACGCCGTGGCCAAGGGCGTCGGCTTCCGCGAGATGTACTCCGAGCTGTACGGCCGGGTCACCGGCGCCTGCCTCGGCCGCGGCGGGAGCATGCACATCAACGACCTCACCCGCGGCATGCTCGGCGCCAACGGCATCGTCGGGGCCGGCGTCCCGATCGCCGTCGGCGCGGCCTTCGCCGCCCGGTACAAGGGCGAGGACAACATCGCGGTGACCTTCTTCGGGGACGGCGCCACCAACATCGGCGCCTGGCACGAGGGCGCCAACATGGCCGCGATCCTGGACCTGCCCGTGGTCTTCGTCTGCGAGAACAACGGCTACGCGGAGTTCACCCCGCAGTCCGCGCACATGCTGATCACCGACGTCGCGGACCGGGCCGCCGCCTACGGCATGCCGAGTGTGATCGTCGACGGCATGGACGCGGTCGCCGTCCACCGGGCCGCCACCGAGGCCGTCGAACGGGCCCGGTCCGGCGCGGGCCCGATGATGATCGAGGCCAAGACCTACCGCTTCTTCGACCACCAGGGCGTCAAGGGTCTGCGGCACCCCTACCGCTCGGACGAGGAGGTCGCCGAGTGGAAGTCGCGCGACCCCATCGACCTGATCGAGGCCCGGGCCGTCGCCGACGGCACCGCCACCCGTGCGGAGCTGGACGAGGTGTGGCAGCGCACGCGCGACGAGATCGCCGAGGCCATCGCGTACGCGGAGGCGAGCCCCCTGCCCGACCCCGCCGACATGCTCCTCAACGTCTATTCGGGATGACCGCCATGACCCTCACCACCGAAGCACCGGCCGGCGTCCCGGTCGCAGCCGCCCGCAGACTGTCCTACGTCAAGGCCTTCAACGAAGGTCTCGCGCAGGCCATGCGCGAGGACGAGAACGTCTTCGTCGCCGGCGAGGACGTGGCCGGATACGGCGGCGTGTTCCGCATGTTCGACAACCTGCTCGACGAGTTCGGCCCCCGCCGCATGATCGACACCCCGATCTCCGAAGCCGCCCTGGTCGGCCTGGGGGTGGGAGCCGCCGCCCGGGGTCTGCGCCCCGTCGTCGACCTGATGTTCATGGACTTCATCGGTGTCTGCCTCGACCAGATCGTCAATCAGGCGGCCAAGATGAAGTACATGTTCGGTGGCGGGTTGTCCGTGCCGCTGACCATCACCACCGCCTCCGGCGCCGGCCTCGGTGCCGCCGCACAGCACAGCCAGAGCCTGGAGGCCTGGCTGGCCCACGTGCCCGGCCTCAAGGTGGTCATGCCGAGTGACGCCTACACCGCCAAGGGCCTGACCGTCTCGGCCATCCGGGACGACAACCCGGTCGTCGTCATGCTCAACAAGGTCCTGCTCGGCAGCACCAGTGAGGTGCCCGAGGAGATCTACGGCATCCCGCTGGGCCAGGCGCACACCGCGCGGCAGGGCTCCGACGTCACCGTGATCGCTCTCGGCCGCATGGTGGGGGAGGCACTCGCGGCCGCCGACGAACTCGCCGCCGAGGGCGTGGAGATCGAGGTCATCGACCCCCGCACCGTGCAGCCCCTGGACACCGAGACGATGTTCGCCTCCGTCCGCCGCACCAACCGGGTCCTCGTGGTGCACGAGGCCGTCACCTTCGGGGGTCTCGGAGCGGAGATCGCCGCCCAGATCCAGGACGTCGTCTTCGACTATCTGGACGCGCCGGTCCTGCGCATCGGCGCCCCCTTCTCCCCGGTTCCCTTCTCGCCGGTCCTGGAGAAGGCGTACGTGCCCGATCGCGCCCGTATCGCCCAGGGCTGCCGGCGTCTCCTCGAAAGGTCGTGACGGACGTGGCGGTCGAGGTTCTGCTGCCGAAGATCGGCCTGACCATGCAGGAAGGCACGATCGACGAATGGCTGGTGGCCACCGGCGCGGCCGTCGCGGAGGGCGACGCACTGCTGCGGCTGGCCACCGACAAGGTCGACGTGGACGTCGAGGCGGAGGCCGGGGGACTGTTCCACCCGGTGGTTCCGGCCGGGACCACCGTCCCCGCCGGAGCCCTCATCGGCTGGCTGCTCGCCGAGGGGGAGCAGCCGCCGGACCCGGGGGGTACGCCGATGCCTCCCGGGTCCGGATCCAGCGCGGGTGTGGCGGTCGTGCCCGCCCTGGACGGCGGCGGCGCGGAAACGACCCTCGTGCCCGCTCCCGCAGGCGGTGCGACTCCGGCCGGCCGGCCGGGGCTCACCGGCACCGGCGCCGCCCTCGACGCCGGGGTGCCCTCCGTCAACGGCACCGGCGGCCGGCTGCCGTCCTCACCGAACGCTCGAAGGGTCGCCGCCGACGCCGACGTGGACCTCACCGCCGTACGTGGCACGGGGCCGGGCGGCCGGATCGTCTCCGAGGACGTGGAGGAGTTCCTCACCGCCCTCACCGACGACCTCGTCACGTCGGCCGCGCCGGTCGGCGCCCCCTCCTCGCCTCTGGTCCGCAAGCTCGCCAAGGAGCGGGGCATCGACCTCTCCGAGGTGAACGGCACCGGCCTCGGCGGCCGGGTCCGCCGCTCCGACCTCGACGCCGTCGCTCCCGTGCCCGCTCGCCGGAACGCGGTCCCCCGACCCGGCGACGTCATTCCCCTCACGGGGATGCGCGGCACCATCGCGCGCAGGATGCACGCCAGCCTCCAGGAGATGGCGCAGCTGACGCACGGCTACGAGGTGCGGATGGACGCCGTGGTGTCCCTGCGGGAGCGGCTCAAGGAGGAGTGGGCCGACAGCGACCTGCCGGTGCCCAGCCTCAACGACTTCCTGCTGAAGGCCGCCGCCCTGGCCCTGCGCGAGCACCCGCTGCTCAACGCGACGGTGCGGGAGGACGGCATCCATCTGCTCGACGGCGTCCACCTGGGCTTCGCGGTGGCCGTGCCGGGCGGCCTGATGGTGCCCGTGATCGAGGACGCGGTGGCACTGCCGCTGCCCGAGATGGCGCGCCGGTCGAGGGCTCTGGCCGAGGCCGCGCGCGAGGGGCGGATCTCCCCCGCCCAGCTGGAAGGGGCCACCTTCACCGTCACCTCGCTCGGTGGATACGGCGTCGACTTCTTCACCCCCGTGATCAACCCCGGCAATGTGGCGATCCTCGGGGTGGGCAGGGTCAGGGACGGCGTCGAGTGGGACGGCGACCGGCCGCTGCGGACACGGGTGCTCACCCTGAGCCTCACCTTCGACCACCGTGCCGTCGACGGGGCTCCCGCCGCCGAGTATCTGCGCACCGTCGGTGAGTTGCTGCGCAAGCCGCTCCGTCTCCTGGTGTGAGCCACAGCGCCGTGTCGTCGCCGTGACCCCGACTCCGTCCAGGCGAGAGGCCCCTCACACTCAAGTGTGAGGGGCCTCTCGCCTGGACGCGCTCTTGCCGCCGCGGCACTAGGTGGTCGGGTCGGCGATGCGTTCCGCCAGCTCGGCGACCTCGCGGACGAAGGAGCGGTGCCCCAGCGACCGGTAGACGTCGTCGCCCCGGACCTGTGAGATCGCCGCCGTCTCCAGCAGCGCCAGCAGGCCCAGGCCGATCACGGCCGCCTCGGCGTCGGAGACGGACTCGCGGGCCTTGCGGATCAACCCCATCATCTCGTGGAGCAACTCGGCACGGCTTTCCTGGCGCAGTGCCTCCGCGTCCTGGCTCATGCCGGCCGACGACACGAAGAACACGGTGGCGGCGGATCGGTGCTCGCCCATCCAGGCCAGCAGCACGGTGACCGCCGCCGCGATGTCCGAGCCGGGTTCGTGTGCCTCCGTGAGCGCCCGCAACTGCTCGCGCAGCGCTGTGGCGAACGCCCGCATCCCCTCTGCCAGGACCTGGTCCTTGGAGGAGAAGTGGTAGTACACCGCTGCCGAGGTCATCTCGGCGCGAGCGGCGATGTCGGCCACCGTCACCTCGTCGGGCGGCTGGGTGGCGAACAACTCGGTGGCTGCTTCGATCACCCACTGCTTGCGCGACGGACGATGAGCGGCTCGGGTCCGGGAGGTCGTCATGGTGTCAAGTATGCCGGGATCCGAAGGTCCCGGAGCCCCATACACAGCAGGAATTATGCCGACCAACGGTGCTACTTACTGCATAGAATGGTCAGTACGCAGGGCCCACGGACGCGGGTTCACGGCAGTCGGCAGGGAGCATGATGGCCACCACGAAGAACGGCAAGCAGCCCGCCCACCGACCCTCGCGACGGCAGCACATCATCACCGCCGCCGTCCGGGTGTTCGGCCGCAACGGATTCGCCGAGACCAGCATCCAGGACATCGCGGACGAGGCGCAGGTGGTGCCGACGGCCGTCTACTACCACTTCGACGGCAAGGAGGAGCTGCTCGAACTCGCCATGCGCCGGGTCTTCGACCAGCTCAACGCGGTCGTGGAGGCGGCCCGGCCGGAGTCCGAGCCGGGTGACGCGGAGGGTCTGGTCCGCGTCATCGACGCCGTGTGGGACTGGGTGGAGAAGAACCCGGAGGAGGCCCGTCTGTACCAGGTCCAGGTCGCCTCGGCCAACGGCAGTGTCAAGGTGCTGCGGGACGAGTTCGAACAGCGGCACATCCAGCGCGGCTACGACTATCTGCCGGAGAGCACCACCCGCAGCCCCCGGGCGGCGAGGACCCGGCACGCGGCACAGGCGCTCGCGGTCCGCACACTGATCAGTACGACCATGCTCGTCACCGCGCTGCGGGCGGAGGGCGGCCCGCTGTCCCAGTTGCCCTCCCGGTCCGTGCTGGAGGCGGTCAGGGAGCTGGCACTGCGCATCGTCGCCACCGAACAGACCCCGGCGAAGACGGCCCAGGCTCCGGCGACGTCACCGAGCTGAGGCGGTTCACCAGGGCAGTGGCCGGCGCTCGACGAACAGCCCGCCCGTCGTCGAGTCGCCCTCGGGGAGGGTCGCCAGCCAGACCGGGGTGTCCGCACCCTCCTCCGGCCCGCGCGGAGCGGACGGGCCGCCCATGCCGCTGCGGGTCCAGCCGGGGTCGGCGGCGTTGACCAGGACACCCGTGCCGGCCAGCTCGGCCGCGAGCATCCGGGTCAGGGCGTTGAGCGCCGTCTTGGAGATGCGGTAGGCGGGGTGCCGGCCGGAGTTCATCAGCGCCAGTGAACCGTAGGAGCTGGTCACGTTCACGATCCGGCCGTAGCCGGCCTCCACCATGCCCGGGACGACGGCCTCCGCCACGCGCCAGGCGCCGGTGAGGTTCGTGTCCAGGGTCGAACGCAGAATGTCCTCGTCGAGGTACGGGGGCCGCAGTTCCCCGTCGAGAGACACGCCCGCGTTGTTCACCAGGACGTCGATCCCTCCGGTCAGCTCCCGAGCCTCCCGCACCGCTTCGGTGACGCTCTTCGCGGAGGTCACGTCCAGTGCCAGCGGCAGTGCCGCCCGGCCCACGGCACGGCACGCCTCCTCGGCCGCCGCCCGTTGCCGTGCCCCGACCAGGACCCGTAGCCCCCGGTCCGCGAGCTGTCGGCCGATCTCCAGGCCGATGCCGCGTGCCCCGCCGGTCACCAGCGCTGTTCTGTCGCCGTGCCCCATGATGTGTGCTCGCCGCCTCTCACAGTGTCAAGATCGAGCAGGCGCTGATTCCGGGCGCCCCGTACACATGGGTGAAGCCCACCCGGGGAGCACCCGGCACCTGCACACCGGGTGCCCGGCCCTGCAACTGTCGTACGACCTCGTGGAACTGCCGTAGCCCGGAGGCGCCGACGGGCTCCCCGCCGGCCAGGCATCCGCCGTCGGTGTTGACCGGTGTCCGGCCCATGGCTTCGGTGGCGCCGGCGGCCAGCAACTCCTCCTGCTCTCCATGGGCGCACAGCCCGGTCTCCGCCAGGTGGATCAGTTCCGAGCCGCTGTCGGTGTCCTGCAACTGGGCGACCTGGACGTCCGCCGGCCGCACTCCCGCCGTGCGGAAGACCGCCTCCGCGGCGTCGACGCTGGGGCTGCGGTGCGGGCCCGGCGGCAGCCAGGGCGAGAACACCTCGAAGGAACCGAACCGCCTGGTCCGGAAGGCCAGCGACGCCAGCCTGACCGGTCGCTCGCACAGGTCGAACGCACGGTCGCCGAGGGCCAGGACCAAGGCCGCCGCGCCCTGTCCGGGGGAACAGAACATGTACTGGGTGAGCGGGGGACTGACCTCGGCGGACTCCAGGATCTCCCGCTCGGTCAACGGCTTGCGCCGCCAGGCCAGGGGATGGTGCGAACCGTTGCGGAAGGCCCGCGCGGCGACCATCGCCAGCGCCCGCTCCGAGATCCCGTGCTCGTACAGGTACCGCTGGGTCTTCAGCGCGAAGAACTGCGTCGTCAGCATCATGCCGGTCTCGGCGTACCAGTCACCCAGGCCGTAGCGCGCCGCGGAGACGTGGAACGCCCCCCGCTCGTGCTTGTCGAACCCCACCGCCAGCCCCACGGAGGCCTCGCCCGCGCGCAGCGCGTTGGCCACCGTGAGCACGGTGGAGGCGCCGGTCGCGCAGCCGTTCTGCACGTTGACGAACGGCACTCCGGTCAGGCCCAGCCGGCCCACCAACGTGTCGGGCTTGCCGGACACGTCGGAGCCGCCGGCCGCGTAGCCGATGTCCTCCCAGGCGACGCCCGCGTCGGCCAGCGCCTCGCGCACCGCGTGCTCGGCCATGTCCATTCCGGTGACGCTCTCGTCGCGGCCGAAGGGATGCATGCCGCATCCGACCACGTACACGTCGTCGGCCCGGCTCATCGCTCACCCTCCCGCTCCGGGCGGAACGCGAAGGTCACCACTTCGGTTCCGTCCTCGTCCTCGTAGGCGGGCACCGTGGTGAGCCGGACCGGCAGACCGATGCGGATCTCCGCGCGGGGCACAGCCAGCCGCGCCTCGACCAGCACCTCACCGAGGTCCACATAGCCCACGTGATAGGGCCGGTGGCCGCCGGACGGCACCCGGTACGGCGACTTCGGCGGGAACGCCTGAAGCGTCCACGACCAGACCCGCCCGCTCACCGGCAGCACCCGCGGCGTCATCGTCCCGTCCGAACACCGGGGGCACGAGTCCTGCCGGGGGAAGACGACGGTGGCGCAGCCGGAGCAGCGGGCGCCCACGAGACGCGGTGGATCCCCGTTGCCGTACTCCCCGCTCTCGAACAGGGACTCGTCGATGAGTCTGGTGGCCATGCCGTCCCGCCTTCCAGTCACCAGCCGAGCAGCCCGGCCAGCCGTTCCCGATGGTGTGCGGCGCCGCCCAGCAGGACCGCGTCCGACTGGGCGCGCCGGAAGTACAGGTGCGCGTCGTGCTCCCAGGTGAAGCCCATCCCGCCGTGGAACTGCACGCACTCGGCGGCGACGGAGACGAACGCCTCGCCGCACCACGCCTGTGCCACCGCCGCCGCCTCGGCCAGCGCCTGCGGGGATCCGTCCGCCCGGACCGCGCGGACCACGGCGGACCGTGCGGCCTCGACCTGGAGCAGCATGTCGGCGCAGGCGTGCTTGACGGCCTGGAAGCCGCCGATCGCCCTGCCGAACTGGGTCCGTTCGCGCACATGGGCCACCGTCATGTCCAAGGCGGCCTGCGCTCCGCCCAGTTGCTCGGCGGCCAGAGCCACCAGGGCCACGTCCAGGGCGCGGGAGACGATGTCCGCCCCCTCGCCGCCGACGGTCAGCGGCCGTGCCCGGGCAGCGGAGAAGGTGACCACCGCCTGGCCCCGGCTGAGGTCCAGAGTGGGCACCCGGCGCACCGTGACTCCCGGCGCGCGCGGGTCGGCCAGGAACACGTCCACACCGTCGGGTCCGGCGGCGGCCACCACCAGCGCCTCGGCGTCGGCGCCGTCGAGGACGAACGGCGCGGTGCCGTCCAGCAGCGGGACGCCGCCCCGCCAGGAGACGGCCACCGGTACGGCGTCCGCCCGCCACGCCCCGTCGGGCGCGGCCACCGCCAGCGCGTGCACGGTGCCCTCGGCCAGCGCGGCCGACGCCTCGTCGGCGGTGCCACAGCCGGCCAGCACCTGCCCGGCCAGCACGGTGGAGGACAGCAGCGGTACGGGTGCCAGCGTCCTGCCCAACTCCTCGCAGACGGCGGCGATCTCGGCGAGTCCGCCGATGCCTCCCGCCGACTCGGGCAGGCCGAGCGCCGCGAGACCGACCTGCCGGCCGAGGGTGTCCCACAACCCGGCGTCGATGCCGGGCGCCTCCTCGGACAGCCGGCGTGCCGCGGCGGTGCCGCCGGCATCCGCGCACACCGAGCGAACGGTCTCGCGCAGGTCCGCAAGCTCGGTCTCCGACAGGGCCGCGGCCTCGGTCATGGTGCTCGTCATCGTGTGCTCCCGCTCTCGTCGCGCCGCTCGGCGTCCTGCCGTCGGCCCAGGGCACTGTGCGCGGCCGCCATCCGGGCCACCGGCACGCGGTGCGCGGAACAGGAGACGTAGTCGAGGCCGAGGTCGTCGCAGAACGCGATCGACTCCGGATCCCCACCGTGCTCACCGCACACGCCCAGCTTGATACCGGGCCGCGCGTCCCGTGCCCGCTCGGCGGCCAGGCGGATCAGGGCCCCCACCCCGTGCGGGTCGAGCCGCGCGAACGGGCTTGCGGTCAGCAGCCCGCGTTCCTGGTACGCGACGAGCACCTGCCGTTCGACGTCGTCCCGGGAGAACCCGTAGGTGAGCTGCGTGAGGTCGTTGGTGCCGAAGGAGAAGAACTCGGCGTGCTCGGCGAGTTCACCGGCCAGGAGCGCGGCGCGCGGGGTCTCGATCATCGTGCCGAGCCGGTACGGGACCCGCACCCCGGTGCGGGCGGCGACCGTGTCGGCGGCGCCCCGTACGTACGCGGCGGCGGCCGCCAGTTCCTCCGGCAGGCTGACGAGCGGGATCATCACCTCCAGCTCCGGCCGGACCCCGGTGGCGGCGACATCCGCCCAGGCGGCGAAGAGGGCCTCGGCCTGCGCCGGGTAGAGCCTCTCGTGCAGCAGCGCCAGCCGCACACCGCGCAGCCCGAGCATCGGATTCGCCTCGCGCAGCGCGGCGGCCCGCTGTTCCTCGGCCGCGTCCAGGGCCTGCCCGGGGGCGGGCAGGAACTCGTGCAGCGGGGCATCCAGCAGGCGCACGGTCACCGGGCGGTTCCCGACCGCGGCCAGCAGCGCGCGGAAGTCCTCGTGCTGGGCGCGCTCCAGCTCCGTCAGCGCCTCGTCGCGGGCGGCCGGGTCGGCGGCCAGGAGCACGCGCCGGATCAGTGGCAGCCGCTCGCCGAGGAACTGGTGCTCCGTACGGCACAGCCCCACCCCCTCCGCGCCCAGGGCCAGGGCCGTGTCCACCTCGGCGGCCGTGTCGGCGTTGACCCGCACGCCCAGTCGGCGCATGCCGTCCGCCCACTCCAGCAGGGTGGACAGTTCGGGTGGCGGTCCGGCCACACTGACGTGCAGCGTCCCCGCGTACACGGCGCCGCTGCGGCCGTCCAGCGAGATCGGGTCGCCCTCACGCAGCACCCGCTCCCCGATGCGGACCGTCCCGGCCGCGGGGTCCACGCGCAGCCCCTCCGCGCCGCACACCGCGGGCGTGCCGGAGCCCCGCGCCACGACGGCGGCGTGCGAGGCGATACCGCCACTGCCGGTCAGCACGGCGGCGGAGACCAGCATCCCGGGGACGTCCGCCGGGGTCGTCTCACCGGCCACGAGCACGACCCGCGTGCCGTCCGCGGCCAGTTCGAGGGCACGTTCACTGGACAGGACGACCACTCCGGTCGCCGCCCCCGGGGACGCGGGCAGCCCCTTCGCCAGGAGCTCCTCCCCACCGGTCAGCCGTAGTTGGGGGTGCAGCAGTTCCTGCACCTGCGCGGGAGTGATCCGCCGGACGGCCTCCTCGCGGCCGAGCGCCCCGTCCCGGGCCAGGTCCGTGGCGACGCACACCGAGGCACGGAGCGGCGGGCGGGATTGCGGCGAGGCGGCGAGCAGGGAGATCTCGTCGTCGCGCACCTCGAAGTCGACCGACACCGGCGCGCGCAGATGCCGCTCCAGGGTGAGCAGGGAGTGTTCAAGGAGCGCGGTGCCACCCGCGAGCCGGTCCAGCGGTTCTCCGGTGTTCGGCGGCGGGGCGCTGCGGCGCACCCCGCGGAAGAAGGAGCCCCGCGGGGAGAGACGCCCGGTCTCGGGGTCGCGGCTGGTCGCCGTGCCGTAGCCGGAGTGGTCGGCCGGGCCGATGCGCAGGGCCTGGACATGCAGGGCGACAGCCAGGTCGGCGGGGAGCCGCTGGGATCGGCGGGACCTTCTCGCACGCGGCGAGTCCCACCGGGCGAGCAGGGCACGGGCGGCCAGCGCGAGCTGTTGCGCCGGCTCGTCGGGAAAGGGGCGGGAGCCGTGTTCCGCCGCCAGGGACAGCAGTACCTCCACCCGTACCCGTGGCGCCGGCGTGTCCAGGAGTGCGTCGTCGAGCACCGCGCCGGGCACGTCGAGGGCGTACTCGGCGATCATGCGCACCGTGGCGGCCCACACCTCGTACAGCGCGTCCGAGCGCCCGATGAGGGCGCACAGGTCGTCGGCACGGGCGGGAGTGACGCCGAGACAGGCCAGGTCGGGCGGCAGTCCGGCGATCTCGGTCGGCGCGCTCGCCGACAGGCGCAGCAGCAGCGGCCGGGCCGCGTCGTCGATACGCCGGCCCGAGAGCTGTTCGACCAGGTCCACGGCGGCCTGGGCGGTGTCGGGATCGCACAGCGACGCGGCGGCGCCGGCGGGCACGGTGAGCCCCGGCACGACCGGCAGACCGAGGGCCACCAGGCGGTCCATCGCCGCCCCGTGCGCGCCCAGTTCGTCGGCTTCGAGGCCCCGGGTGTGTCCCTGGCCGTAGGGCACCAGGAGCCGCCCGGGGGTCCCGGAGGGCGTGACGGAGGTCCGGGACCGTGCGAGCGGTCCCGCCTCGCGGTCGGTGACGCTCACCCTCTGCTCCTCGTGACCAGCTCCTCTTCGAGGGCCTCGTCCTCGGCCCTGCTGATGCCCAGGACGAGCAGCAGCTCCTGGTGCAGCCGCATCCACACGGTGTGGTACGAGTCGCACAGCGGCGAGGCCAGCCACTGCGGGGCGCCGTCGTCGAAGCGGTCGAGGGCCTCCTCCAGGGCCGTCAGGTACCGTCCGCTGCCCGCGAGCACCCCGTCCAGCCTGCGCAGCACGGGCTGGATCGCCTCGTGCACGTCTTCCAGCGACTCGCGCACCCCGGCGTCGTAGACCTCGTCGGAGTGGTCGTTGACCGAGCCGTCGGGGCGGCACTGCCAGGCCGTGCACACGTCGCGGATCTTGCGGTTGACCGGCAGGAACGCCTCGTACGCCGAGGTGATCCGCTCCTCCCGCTCGGAGCCCGGGGGGACCCGCAGGATCCGCGCGACGGCGGTCTTGGCGCGCTCGGTCGGCAGCACCACCGGCCCCTTCACCATCGCGAGCCCGGCGTCGACCAGCGGGCGGTGCTCGGACTCCGGCCGGCCGCGCCACATGCCACGCAGAACGAGGTCGACGACGCCCTCGGTGAGGGTCTCGTCGAATGCGTCCGGAAGGTCCACGGCAGCAGATTGCATCGCCACACCATTTCCCCGGTTCTGTGGTGACCGGTTCCTCGGTCCTGTGTTGCCCGGAGGTTACGCCCCGGCGGGCCTGTTAGTGAAGAGGGACTCAAGAAACACTTTCCGCTTTCCTGGCCCCGGCCCGGCCGTCATCCGCCTTCGGACGGCTTCCCGAAGCGAGGAACGACGCCATGCGGTCCTGCGCCTGACGGCCGTCGGCCAGGGCGGCGATCAGCCGCGCCTCCTCGGCGAGATGGCGGCGCAGCTCCTCGCCGGCGCCGACGCGCAGCAGCCCCTTCGAGGCCCGCAGCGCGTCCCCGGCGCCGGCGGCCAGATCGGCCGCGATCCGACGCGCCGCGCCGTCCAGTTCCCCGTCGTCCACCGATCGGGAGACCAGGCTCCAGCGTTCGGCATCGTCGCCGGTCAGGACGCGATTGGTCAGGATCAGGTCCGCCGCCCTGCGGGGGCCCAGCAGGCGTGGCAGGAACCACGAGGCTCCGCAGTCCGGCGTGAGGCCGATCGCCGTGTACGCCAGCCGGAACCGTGCCGACCGGCCCGCCAGAACGATGTCACCCACCACGGCGAGGCCGATCCCCCCGCCCGCGGCCGCGCCGCGCACCGCCGTCACCAGCGGTACCGGCAGTTCGTACAGGGCCTGTATCGCGGCGTGCGCGGCGCTCGCCACAGCGTGCACGTAGGCGCCGGTCCCCGCGCCGAGGCCGGCGAAGGCGCGCAGGTCACCGCCCACGCAGAAGCTGCCGCCCGTCGACCGCAGCAGGACCGCGCCGCCGGGGTCCGCGGCCACCTCGACGGCCGTGTCCCGCAGCGCCTCGGCCGTCCTCAGATCCAGGGCGTTTCCCCGGCCGGGATCGTCCAGCCGCAACTCGACGACTCCGTCGGGGTGCCGGACGATCCGGACCGGCTCGGTACTCGCAAGGACGCTCATCATGCTTCTCCTGCCGTCTTCCCGTCGCCGGGTGCTTCCCGGCAAGATACTGAAGACGCTATACAGTTTCCAAGACGCGGCGGGCACCGATGCCCGTACGCCCGTCGGCGGGAGGCCACGTGCCCATCCAGTTCGATATCGATCCGGCTGTCGCGCAACTCGCCGCGTCCACCGCCGCGTTCGTGCGCGAGGTCGTCATTCCGGCCGAGCGCGAGTGCGGCGGGTCCGTGCACGACGCCCCCGAGGCGCTGCGCGAGACCCTGCAGAAAGCCGCCCGGGACGCGGGGGTGTTCGCTCCGCACGTACCGACGCGCTGGGGCGGACACGGGCTCGACCTGCGCGGCCAGGCGGTGGTGTTCGAAGCGGCCGGCTACTCGCTGCTCGGACCGCTGGCGCTGAACTGCGCGGCCCCGGACGAGGGCAACATGCACCTGCTGGAGCAGGTGGCCACCGACGAGCAGAAGCAGAGGTATCTGGCACCGCTCGCCGCGGGCGAGTCCCGCTCCTGCTTCGCCATGACCGAACCGGCTCCGGGAGCCGGTGCCGATCCCCGCTCCCTGCGGACCACCGCGACCCGGGTCCCCGGCGGCTGGCGCATCGACGGGCACAAGTGGTTCATCACCGGCGCCCACGGCGCCGACTTCGCCATCGTCATGGCCCGGACCTCCGGCAGCCCCGGTGACCCGGGCGGCGCCACCATGTTCCTGGTCGACGCGGACACCCCCGGCATGCGCCTCGTCCGCTCCATCGAGACCCTGGACGAGTCGCTCTTCGCCGGGCACAGCGAGATCGTCTTCGAGGACTGTGTGGTGGGGGAGGGCCAGGTGCTCGGCGCGGTGGACCGCGGCTTCGAAGGCGCCCAGGTCCGGCTGGGCCCCGCCCGGATGACCCACTGCATGCGCTGGCTGGGAGCCGCCCGCCGCGCCCAGGACGTCGCGCTGGAGCGGGCGGGCAGCCGGATGGCGTTCGGCTCGGTGCTGGGAGACCTCGGCATGGTCCAGCAGATGCTGGCCGACTCCGAGATCGACATCGAGGCGAGCCGTGCACTGATCCTGCGCACCGCCTGGGAACTGGACACCGGCTCCGCCGCCGCCTCTCAGCTGACCTCGGTGTCCAAGACCTTCGTGGCGGAGGCGGTGAACCGGGTGGTGGACCGGGCGGTGCAGATCTGCGGAGCGCTCGGCATCTCCGCCGCCGACGCCCCGTTGGCCCGCCTCTTCAGGGAGGTCCGGCCGTTCCGCATCTACGACGGCCCCTCGGAGACCCACCGCTTCGCCATAGCGCGCCGCGCGGTACGGCCCTACCGCCGGCCACGCCCGACCACCACCGACGCCTGATCGTGCCGCGGGGCGCCTGACGGGAGGCCTGCCCGGGCGGGTGCCCTGCGTCTGTGCCGAGGAGGCCCGGGTTCTTCGGGGAGTGCGACACCAGGAGGTTCTTCCTGGGCCCGCTCGCTGAACTACGCATGGCCCGGTCTGCCCTTGCCAGCCGGACAGCGGTCCGCTACTTTCCAGAGTTCCGGACTATTGTCCGTTTGGCGGTGAGCTCGTGGGTGTGAGCCCGGAAGGAGGGGGAGTGCGGAGTGCGGACCAGGAACGAGGGACCTCAGCGCTCGGACGCGCAGCGCAATCGCGAGCGCATCCTGCGGGTGGCGCTGGACGAGTTGTCGCGCGACGTGGACGCCCCGCTGAGTTCGATCGCCAAGAAGGCGGGGGTCGGGCAGGGCACGTTCTACCGCAACTTCCCCAACCGCGAAGCTCTCGTCCTGGAGGTCCACCGCCACGAGGTGCGGCAGCTCACCGACGCCGCGGCGGCACTCCTCGGAACCCGGACGCCCGACCAGGCCCTGCGGGAGTGGATGGACCAGCTCGCCCGCTTCGCCGTGGCCAAGGCCGGCTTGTCCGACGCGATGCGTCGGATCGTCGGTACGTCGGACGGTCCGGCGCAGCCGGGATACGCGCTGGTCGTCGAGGCGATCGAGGCTCTGCTCGCCGCCAACCACGAGGTCGGCGCCATTCGCCCGGGCGTGACGGTGGACGACTTCCTCCTGGCCATCGCCGGTATCTGGCAGATCGATTCCCGCGGGGACTGGCAGGCCCAGAGCGCTCGCCTTCTCGAACTCGTCATGGACGGCCTGCGCGTGGGGGCCCCTGGACCGCGTTGAGGTCGACCTCGACCGTCGGTCGCAGAGCGGGCGTCGTCGCTGACGGCGCCGCCGTTGCCGCGGTGGAAGGAGGCGGGTCGATGTGCTTCTCGCCGAGCTCGACGGCACGTCGCAGGACGGCGCGACCGGTCCCGGGATCGCGGGCGGTCGAAAGGCTTCGCGAGCACTGACATCGCATGACGCGGAAGGCGATGCGGCGCCGCTCGTCAGTCCGTGATGACGGCCTGCCGGTTGATCCACTCGGTGCTTCGGGCCGCCTTGTACATGAAGTCGGCGACGTCCGCGCGGCTGATCGTCGGGTTTCCCTTCATCGGCAGGCGCTCGCCGACGCGGTAGGTGCCCTTGGCGGGGTCCTTGGTCAGCATGGTCGGATAGACCAGCGTCCAGTCCAGGCCGCTGGAGCGGATCGCCTTCTCGGAGATCTCCTTGTTCGCGTAGATGTTCCGCAGCAACGTGCTGTATATGACCTTCTGCACGGCGCTCGCCGACCGATAGGTGTCTCCCACGCCGAACGAGGACAGCCAGACCAGGCGGGAGACGCCCACGTCCTTGGCCGCACCGACGACGGCGGCCGCGGCGCGGGTGAACAGGTCGTCGGCGCGCACGGAGGTGCTCCTGCCGAGGGCTGCCACGACGACGTCCTGGCCGATCATGGCCTTCGCGACATCGTGGTGCGAGGTGGCGTCGCCGGCGACCACGGTGACCTGGTCCGCTTGGCCCGCCAGCTCCGTCATGTCCACCAATGCCTCCGGCCTGCGCGCCAGGAGTGTGACCTTGTCGCCGGACCGAAGGGCCAGGTCGACGATGTGGCGGCCGGTGGGGCCCGTCGCGCCGAGGATGAGCAGATTCATGGCAGAGGGAACCTTCCGTGTGCTCCGGGGAGGGGTGCGGATCCACCTAAGCGGACAGTTGTCCGCTCCTGGAAGAACGTACCGGACAGCTATCCGCTTGGCAAGGGTCGGCCGTCTCGCGGCCATCCGTCCGCCCGCGTCGTTGTGCCCCTCGCGAACGGGTTCCTCCCCGTAGGGCGACAAGGGCGGTGCAAGGTCGCGGCCGGTGATCCGGCGGCCGCTCGCCGCCTGGGGGCGGCGTCGGAGGGGCTCACCGGGACGAGCTGTCCCGCAGGAGGTCCAGGCCCGGCGCAAGGTCGCTGACCGTGGAGCCGCGGGCTGCTGTCGCCCCCCGGCCCCCGCATGCACTCGAAAGCGGGATGTTCGTCCCGTATAGTTAATCGGGATGGTCGTCCCGTTTGTGGTGGCCGTCCATCCCCACAGGAGGTTCACGTCATGAGCAAGGTCTGGTTCATCACCGGTTCGTCGCGCGGTTTCGGCCGTGAGTTCGCCCTCGCCGCCCTGGAGCGCGGCGACAAGGTCGCGGCAACCGCCCGGAACACCGAAACGCTGACCGACCTGGTCGAGCGGTTCGGTGACGCGGTGCTGCCGCTGCGTCTGGACGTCACCGACCGTACGCAGGTCTTCGAGGCGGTCGCGGCGGCCAAGGAGCGGTTCGGCCGGCTGGACGTGGTGGTCAACAACGCCGGTTACGCCCTGATCGGCGCCGTGGAGGAACTCGGCGAGCAGGAACTGCGCGACGAGCTGGAGACCAACGTCTTCGGCGTCCTCCACGTCACCCAGGCGGTACTGCCCGTCCTGCGTGCGCAGGGCAGCGGCCACATCGTCCAGATCTCCTCGGTCATGGGGCTGACCACCTTGGCCGGCGCGGGCGGCTACAGCGCCTCCAAGTGGGCGCTGGAAGGCCTGAGCGAGGCGCTCTCCCACGAAGTCGCGCCCTTCGGCGTCAAGGTCACGGTGATCGAACCCGGCGGCTTCGCCACCGACTTCACGAATTCGTCGGTCTTCACCGCGCACCGCCAGGACGCCTACGACCCCCTGCACGCGTCGCTGAACGAGATGAGCGCCGCCGCCCGGATGCCCGGCCCCGAGGCTGTCGGCGGTGCGATCCTCCAGCTGGTCGACGCCGAGCAGCCGCCGCTGCGCGTGTTCTTCGGTGAGCAGGGCACGCAGTGGGTGCCCGCGGTCTACCAGCAGCGTCTGGAGACCTGGGCCGAGTGGGCGCACGTGTCCAAGGCCGCGGAAGGCAAGTAACGGCCTTCCGGCCCTCGGGCCCCGGCACGCCCACCCCACGGCGTGCACCCGTACCGCCCGCGCCGGTGAGGGCCTGGGCGGCACACCCGCTCGGGCCTCCCTCACCCACAGACAGCAGGCGCTTCTCCAGCGAAGCGAAGCACCTTCGACGTCACCTTCGCCCCGCACGACCCACAGCAGCGCAACCAGGAGCGGGCCGATCGTGCCCACTCGTCCCACACCACCGAGGCCCACTGAAGGAGCCCCCGTCATGCCCACCACCAAGCGTCGCGCACTGATCGTCATCTCGTCCGGACGCCGGCTGCCGCTGGTCGAGCCCGCGGACGTCGGGTCGATCTCGACCGGGTTCTTCCTGGTCGAGATGGCTCAGGTGCTCAAGGAGTTCGAGAACGACTACGAGTTCACCTTCGCCACCCCCGACGGCAACGCCCCGCAACTCGACATCAACGGCATGGCCCTGTCCGTGCACTCCATCGAGAAGACCGGCGCCAAGACCCTCCCCCTGCGTATGCAGCAGCGCCGCCGCTCGTTCGACGCCGACAGCTTCCGGCAGCGCCACCCCCAGCTGGTCGCCCGCCGCGAGCAGGAAGTCCGGCTGCTGGAGCGGCACATCGGCCGGATCCCGGTCTCCGAACTGCTGCCCAACAGCGAACCGGAGCTCACCGAGTACCGCCCCGAACTGATCCGCCGCCTCGACAAGCTGCCCGAGGGCACCTTCCACTCGCTGCGGGAGCTCGTCCTGCGCCACCGCGACCCGGCCGACCCGTTCACCCTCGCCGACTTCGACTTCATCCACACCCCCGGCGGTCACGCCCCCATGGTCGACTTCCGAGACAACCCGTGGCTCGGCGAGACCCTCCACGTGGCCCGGGAGAACGGCGTCACCATCTCGTTGATCTGCCACGCCCCCATCGCGGTGACCTCCACCCGGCAGCGCGTGGACGCGCAGGGCGCCGCCTACTCCGTGAAGGACAACCCGTTCCTCGCCGCGACCATCTCGACCGTCCCCAAGATCGGCGAGCGGTTCGCGCTGCGGTTCCTCTACCCGCGGGTCCCGGGCAGGACGACCCGCCTCCCCTACTTCGTCGACGTGGCCATCAAGGAAGCCGGCTTCACGGTCGCGTCCTCCCTCAACATCTCCGCCCCGGCCCTCGCCTACGAGCCGTCCGTACGCCTGCTCACCGGCAACGGCCCCCAGGCCATCGACAAGCAGACCGCCGAACTCCGCAGCATCCTCACCCACAGCCCCGCTGCCCGCCGGACCAGCGGCAAGCACGCGAGCGCGTAGCGGCGACCGCACACTGTGCCGACCAGGCAGCCGACAACACGGTCGAACAGACCGGACAGGTACGGAGCGGGCCGATACGGCCGCCTCCGTACCTGTCCTGGTTCTGGTTCTGGTTCTGGTCTGGTTCTGGTCTGGGTCGGATTCCGTCGGCAGACACGCCTCCGACGACCCGGACGCCCTGCGGGCACCGCGCGACGCCGGTCTGCAACTCCGTCGAGGAAGCCGTCGCCCTGGACCGGGACCCGCACACGTCGAGAGCCGCGCACGACACCATGCCGCTGCACCACCGCCTCAAGGCACGGTCGCCGGCTCTCCCGCAGTCGGCGCCCGCCTTCGGTGACCACTTCCGCACCGACCTGCGCACCTGGGCCCTGGGCCGCGTCCCGGGCGACGGCACATGAGCGCGACCCTGCGACCGAACCCCGGGCTCACCGCTTCCCCGGTCCTCGGCGCGGTCGGCGGACGCCGCTACCGCTGGGCGCGCAGGCCCGCGCACGCCAGGTCGATCATGCGCCTGCGCGCCTCCGGGTCGGGACCCTGCTGCTCCCGGGCCAGACAGCCGACGATGAGCGCCTTGACGTCGGCACGCACGACGTCCGGCCGTACGGCGCCGGCCTTCTGCGCCCCGACGAGCAGTTCCTCTTCCACGGCCAGCAGATTGTGCTCGGGGGCCAAGGCCACCGAGTGGACGTCGAAGCCCGTCCCGCTCATCGCCTGCGACAGACCGAGATTGGCCGCGAAGTGATCGACCATCAGGGCGAAGAACTCGAAGAACGCCGTGCCCGGATCACGGGTCGCGGACAGTTCCCGGGCCCGGTCGACGATCTCGGCCACCAGACGCAGCACGATCGCCTCGTACAGCGAGTCCTTCGTCGGGAAGTGCCGGCTGACCGTCCCCGTGCCCACACCGGCCCGCCGGGCGATCTCCGCCACCGGTACCGACAGCCCCTCGGTGGCGAACGTCTCCAACGCCACCTCCAGGACACGCTGGCGGTTGCGCTCGGCATCAGCACGCATCAAAGACCCTCAGACTTCCGACCAAGCGGGACAACTGTCCCGATTGTAGTCGACCGGCCTTCCGGGACCGCCGCAGAGACGGGATCACCGTCCCGCCGCACCGTGCATGCCGGCCATCCCCGGCACGGGCTCGCTGTCCCAGCTGGAGGACCTCATGGGCGCCGACGAGATCACCCTCACACGCGCGACACCCGGCTGTACCTGAGCCGCGGCGCCGGGCCCCGGCCCCGGCTCGGCTCCCCCCCCATGTAGGGGACCGGATGCCCGAGAGCGGCCGCGCCCGGTCAACTCAGCTGTCCAGGACGAAGATCGGCTTGTGGCCGGCGCGGTCGGAGGTCAGCACGTCGGGGAGCTCGTTCCAGCCGTAGATCCCGCTGGTGACCAGCTCGGGGTGGAGCGTGCCGGCGGCCACCGCCTCCAGGGTCGGTGTCATGTTCGGCCGCGCGTGCCCCTTGCCGTTGTGGAAGTGGACTCCGCGCTGGTACAGCGCGAGCAGAGGGAGCTGGACCTCGTCGAAGTAGATGCCGACGCTGTTGACGTGGCCCTCGGGCATGACCGACAGCAGTGCCTTGCGCAGCCGCTCGGGGTCGCAGCTGGCGTCCACGGCGAGGTGGAAGTCCTTCTCCCGCTTGCCGTGGATGTCCTGGACCTCGGCGCCCAGCTGCTCGGCGACCTTCATCCTGACCGGGTCGTCGTCGTAGTAGACGGTACGGGCGCCGGCGCAGTGGACCGCCACGTCGGCCACGTACAGGCCGATGGAGCCGGTTCCGCCGAAGACCGCGATCTTCGGGGCGGTGATGCCGGCGATGGTCGGCATCACCGTCTCCCAGCCGAGCGCGAGATTGTCGCCGATGGAGGCAAGGTGCACGGGGTCGACCCCGGCGGGCAGCTTGGCGAGGTTGAAGTCCGCGTAGGGAACGCGGATCAGTTCGTCGAAGGTGCCGCCCCAGGCTCCGTTCACCGGAAGGCCGTACTGGGCGTCGCCGTGGGCGAGGCAGCGGGCGGTGTGCCCGAGTTCGCACTGTGCGCAGGTGCCGCACGCGATGTGCCACGCGACGCCGACGACGTCTCCGACCGTGACATCGGTGCAGTCGGGGCCGACCTCGACCACCGTGCCCACGCACTCGTGGCCGAGCGGGAAGGGACCGAATCCGGAGAACGGCGTCCTGTCGGCGATGACATGGTGGTCGAGATCGCAGGTCGTGGCCGCGAGCGGGCGCACGAGCGCGTCCGTGCCCTCGACGAGGGTGGGGGCGTCGACCTCGTCGAAGCGCAGCTGTCCGGGCGCGACGAACATCAGGCTCTTCATGGAGAAACTCCTCGGTTGTCCGGGATGCCGGCCGGCCGGTCTCGCCCGTCGGCCCGCTCCCCGTGGTCGGTCAGACGGCTCCGGCGTCCGGATCTCCGGCGGGGATCGGGTCCAGGAAGACCATGTCCGGCGCTCCGGCCAGCGCCCGTGCCAGGGCGGCTCCGACCTCCCGCATCACGGCGCCCTTCATGTGCGCGCCCAGCGCCTCCGGGGAGGCCCACTTCTCGATCATGAGGAACACGCCTGTGGTGCCCGCCTTGCGGTGCAGCGCGTACCGCAGGCATCCGGGTTCGGCGTGCACCTTGGGCAGCGCCGCCGTCAACGTCCTCTCGACCAGCTCTTCCTGGCCGGGCTTGGCGACCATCGTCGCCACCAGGACCACCGCCTCGGTCATGGGATACCTCTCTCGATATAACAGTCGTCATAATCATGGCAGATGCCGGAGCCGTTGTTCCACGGCGGCCGGCCGGGGTCCGGGATTCTCGCCCGCCGCTACTCCAGGGCCGCGAAAGCGGCCTTCACGTACTGGGCCGTGCGGCCCTGGCCGTCCGCCAGGCGATGCGGGGTTTCCGGGGAGGCCTCGGTGCGGACGATCGCATCGACGAGCAGGCGCAACTCGTGGCCGAGAGCGGCGATCGCTTCGCGCCGGTGCTTCAGGTGCTCGGCTGCCGGATCTTGCGGGGTGCGGCTTGAGGCGGGGAGAGGCGAGTTCATCAGGTGTCTCTGTGTGGTGAGGGCCTTCGCCCTCGGCGGTGGTCCGGGCGCCTTCGGAGTGCGACGAGGCTGCCCCACGCCCGGGTGCGGAGGGAGGCGGTGTGGAGACCGCCGCCGAGGACGCGGCTCACGGTAGACTATGACGAACGTTATAGCCAGAGGGGACGTAGCAGATGCCCAAGAGCAGCGCGCCGTCGCGCGATCGGATCGTGGCCGGTGCCGCCGACATGATCAGTCGGCGTGGTCTGAGCGCCACGAGCATCCGGGAGATGGCCAAGCACGCCAAGGCGCCGCTCGGCTCGACCTACCACTACTTCCCCCAGGGCAAGCAGCAGTTGGCCACCGAAGCCGTCCGCTACACCGGTGACTGGGTGGCCCGGAGCCTGCGCAGGGAGCTGGAGGCGGGGCCCGCCGCGGGCCTGAGTGCCTTCCTCGACCTCTGGCGCAGGATCGTCGTGGAGAGCGACTTCCATGCCGGCTGCCCCGTCCTGGCGGTCGCCATCGAGGAGCCCCCGGCCGACGAGGTCCCACCCGCCCTGGCGGCCGCGGCCGAGGTCTTCGAGCTGTGGGAGAGCCTGTTGGCCGCCTCCCTGCGGGAACACGGCGCCGAAGCCGAGCAGGCCGCGCAGGTCGCGACACTCGTCGTCGCCGCGGTCGAGGGGACGGTGGCCATGTGCCGCGCCAAGCGCAGCACCCAGCCCCTCGACCACACCGCCGAACAGCTCCAGTCCCTCATCGCCGCCGCCACCAGGGCGTGACCGACCGGATCCGCGGCGGCGACGCTGAGTGCATCCATGTGGTACTGAGCGTGTCCGTGGCCGGGCATACTGAGGGCGCCCCCGCCGTCGCAGCCGGGTGGCAGGGGGGAGGGGCCGTGACCGCCATGCGGATCGGGCCGTATGTGGTCGAGCGTGAACTCGGCTCCGGCGGGATGGGGACCGTGTATCTCGCCCGGTCGCGGGGCGGACGTGCTGTCGCCGTGAAGGTGGCACGCCCCGAGCTGGCCGTCGATCCCGCCTTCCGGGCCCGTTTCCGTGTGGAGATCGAAGCGGCGCGCCGGGTCGGCGGCTTCCATACGGCGCCGGTCGTGGACGCCGACCCGGACGGCGCGCCGCCCTGGCTGGCGACCGCGTACGTTCCCGGACCCACCCTCGCGGCCCGGTTGGCGACCGACGGGCCCATGGAGGAGGGAACGGTGCGGCAGCTCGGGGCCGCACTCGCGGAGGCTCTGCAGGCCATCCACGCGTGCGGTCTCGTCCACCGCGACCTGAAGCCGGGCAACATCGTCATGGCCGCCGACGGCCCCCGCGTTCTCGACTTCGGTATCGCGCGGGCCATCGAGGACACCCGGCTGACCGCCACCGGCCACGCCTTCGGGACGCCGGGCTTCCTCGCCCCCGAGCAGGCCGTCGGCGCGGACGTCACCGGAGCCGCCGACATCTTCGCCCTCGGCGCGGTCCTCGTCGTGGCCGCGGGTGGCCGGCCGTTCGGCGACGGCACTCCGATGGCCCTCATGTACCGCTCGGTCCACGAGGAAGCCGACCTCACGCCGCTGCCCCTCGCGCTGCGGCCCGTGGCGGCGTCCTGCCTGGCCAAGAACCCGGCGGACCGCCCCACCCCGAGCGCCCTTCTGGACCTCCTCACCACGCCCGGACCACAGGGCGGGCCCCCGGTCCACACATCCACGCCGTACCTGCCGCCGGGCGACCCGTCGGACGCGGGGAAGCCCCTCAGCCGCCCTTCGGCGACCCATGCCCGTCGCAGGGACGACGACACCTTCGGGACGAGGACGACCGACTCGCCGCGGTCCTTCACCGCCGCCGCCGACCGCAGCCGCGTCGTGGTGGACGAGGAGGGTGTCCTGCTCCAGGCCGACACCACCGAGATCGAGTTCCCATGGGAGGAGATCGGCGCGGTGACCACGACCGTCACGGGCCTCGGCCGTGTCCTCAGAGTGACCGTGCGGACGTACGAGGGCGAGTCCTATTCCGTGGATGTCAGGGCCCCCAACCGGCGTCTCCGCAAGGCGTGGTCGCTCCGGATGGACCGGGTCCTCGCACGCCACCTCGACGGTTAGGGCCCTGAGGGGGAGGCAGGCCCTCGCGCCGAAGTCCGCGCGCTGCTGCCGCAGGGTGACGACTCTCCGGCCGTGGCCTCAGGCAGTGGCCGAGCGTTCCGACGGGACGGTGCCCAGATTCTCGAACAGCACCATCCCGGCGGCCGTGTTGGAGGCGGGCACGTGGTAGGCATCGTGCACGCGGCGGATTCGTGGCCCGAGGGCGCCGCGCATGATCAGCCACATGATGAGCTCGATGCCCTCCGAACCGGCCTCGCGGATGTAGTCCTCCCGGGTCAGCGCTGCCAGCTTCTCCGGATCGTGCTCGATGGCGTCGAGGTACATCCGGTCGAAGTCCTGGTTGATCAACCCGGCGCGGGCGCCCGCGAGTTGGTGGGACATGCCGCCGGTGCCGAAAACAGCGACCTTGAGGTCCTCGGGGAAGGAGCGGATCGCCTCGCCGAGGGCCTTTCCCAGGGCCAGGCACCGTGCCGCCGTGGGCTGCGGGTACTGGATGACGTTGACCAGGACGGGGACGACAGCGCACGGCCAGCTCTCCCCGGGGTCGGGGCAGTACACCGACAGCGGCACGGTCAGACCGTGGTCCACGGCGAGGTCCTGGAACACCGTGATGTCGAAGGAGGAGTCGACCAGGCTTTCGATGAGGTGGTCGGAGAGCTCCGGGGCGCCGACGACGGTCGGGACCGGGCGGCTGCCCCATCCTTCGTCCGCCACCTCGTACGAGGCCGCCGCGCCGATCGCGAAGGTCGGTGTGACGGACAGGTCGACGGCGTTGGCGTGGTCGTTGTAGACGACCACGGCCACGTCCGGCGTGTGCCGGGCCATCCACTCCCGGGCCGGCGCGTACCCGTCGAACAGCGGTTTCCAGTACGGGTCCTCGGTCTTCCCGCGGTCCATCGCCGCGCCGATCGACGGCACGTGCGAGGTCGCCAGACCCCATGTCACCTCAGCCAAAGCTCCGCCCTCCCGCTTCCAGTGCCTGAGCGAACTCCTCGGTGGTCATGCCGGTGAACACGCCCCCGAGGTACTGCATGGACTTCTGGTCCAGCACCGCGAGTTTGAAGACGTAGAAGATGGAGCCGCCCAGCTCCAGCATCCGCGTCCAGTCCCGGCCCAGGACCGCCTCCCGCTGCTCGGCCGTGAGTCCGTACGCCTCGCAGTACGCCGCCTCGTCCGCGCTGAATCTCACGCGGTGGTCGGCGTCCTTCAGCGAGCCGCAGAGCCGGTTCAGTGCCCGCCCTCGACGGTTGTCGGCGGTGTCGAAGACGTAGGTACCCGTGATGTGGGGTGTGCCGGTCGACATGGCCCCTCCTCTCCCTCCCCTTCCGCTGTCGTTTTCGGGCGGCCGGTCAGCGCAGCAGTCCACCGCCGTCGCAGACGAGCGTCTGACCGGTGACCATGGCCGCGTCCGGCGAGGCCAGATAGGAGACGAGCCCCGCGAAGTGCTCCGGGGTGACGTACTCCCGGATCGCCTGCTGCCGCATGGTCGCGGCGAAGACCTCGTCGCCGGAGTGGGCCCTGGTGCCGGGGGTGGCGACCTGGGCGGGGGCCACCGCGTTGACGGTGATCCCGTGCTCGCCCAGTTCTCGCGCCATCACCCGCGTCATGCCGATCAGCGCGCCCTTGCTGGCGACGTAGGCGAGTTGGCCCGGTGAGCCGGTGAAGAAGGTGCGGGAGGCGACATTGATCACCCGACCCCGGTGTGCGCTCTTGACCAGCCACGGCACGCACGCCTGCACCATGAGCAGCGGGCCGACGGCGTTGACGGCGAAGAAGCGGTGCAGTTCCTGCGGGGTGGCCTCCAGCAGGCCGCTCCGGCCGGACAGCAGGCCCGCGTTGTTGACCAGGACGTCCACGCCGCCGTAGGTCTCCGCGATCTCCTCGACGGTACGGCGCGTGGCGGCCGGGTCACTGACGTCACAACGCCAGGCCCGTACGCCGGTGATCCCCGCCCCGTCGTCGAACCCTGCCGTGTCGTTGGGTTCGGTGATGTCCAGGGCGGCGACGGTGCACCCGTCGGCGGCCAGCCGGCGCACGATGGGCGCGCCCAGTCCGCCCGCCGCGCCCGTGACCACCGCGACCCGAGCGCTCCGCGTGGTCACGGTGCCTTCTCCTGCGGATGGGTGGCCAGGGCCTCCACGGTGATGTCCATCCACGTCCACATCGGCAGGGACACCAGTGCGTCGTGCAGTTCCGCCGGGTCGGCCGCCTCGTACAGACCGATGGTCGCGTTGCGGCCCGGGACCCGCCACAGCCGTTTGAGGATCCCGGCCTCGCGGAGTTCCTGTGCCCGTGCGCGCTCGCCCTTGCGCAGGCTCTCCCGGACGTGGTCGGGGGTGTCGGGGGGCAGGGTGTTCTCGGTGCGGACGAGAAATTCCATGCGGTGTCCTGCCTTTCGGGGCTTCGGGGCTTCGGGGCTTCGGGGCTTCGGGGCTGCGGGGCTTCGGGCTTCAGGCCAGATCCAGCAACACGTCCGCCAGTTCACCGGGGGAGGTGACCATGGCCTCGTGACCGGTGGCGATCTCGTGGACCGGCCAGCCCCGGGCGGCGGCGCGCTCGGCGTGCGGGGTGAACACCCGCATCCAGTCGGTGCATTCGACGAAGACACCGGGCACCTGGTCGGCCTTGCCGGTCAGCCTCAACGGCTCGGTGTAGGTCAGCCACGGGTGCGGGGACAGCCGGGGCCCGAGCCAGTCCAGGTCCGACTGTTCCTCCACCCCCAGAACGCTCAGTGAGCGCACCGGGATGAGCCAGCCGAAGCCGGGCCCGGCCACGGACTCCCGGTAGTGGCCGGCGACGGTGGCGGGCAGCAGGTCGATCGCCGCGTCCCCGTCGTCACCGACGAAGGCGTCGAGGTAGAGGCGCCTGGACAGCCGTTCCGGGACGCGGTCCGCGACCCCGGTGACGACCTGACCGGCGTAGCTGTGCCCGACGAGCACGACGTCCCGCAGGTCGTGGGCCTCGATCAGGGCCACGACGTCCTGGATGTGCGTCGCCAGGCCCACGTGGGGGCCGAGCAGGTGGGCGCGGTCGCTCACCCCGGTGAGGGTGGGGGCGTGCACCTCGTGCCCGGCGGCGCGCAGTCTCGGGGCCACGCGCTGCCACACCCATCCGCCGTGCCAGGCCCCGTGCAGGAGGACGAAGACGCTCATACCGGAACGTTCCCTCGCTGTTCGCGGGCCAGCATCTTCGCCAGCGCCCGGCGTCCGCGCAGGGCGGCCAGATCGGAGCGGATGCTGGACTCGGCGGTGCCGCCCGGGTCCGTGGCGTACATCAACTCCTGGGCCTCCAGGGCGTCGACGTCCTCCTGCATCACCGCGAGCTGCTGCTTGTGCTGGAACTCGGTGAGGTCCTCGTCGTCGATGAGGTAGTCGCGGGCCAGGGCGTAGAAGTCGTGGGTCTCGTTGCCGTGCGCGGGCGTCATGCCGTACAGCACCTTCATGTGGAAGCCTTCCGGTTCCTCGGTGCCGGTGGCCGCGACGCGGATGTGGAGGACGAAGATGCCGGGCGGGTGGAACTCGCCGTCCTGCCAGCGGTCCACCGGTGAGGTCAGTCCGCAGGACTTCTCGTAGAACGGCGGGGCCTCGATGCCGATCATGCGACGGCTGAAGCCGACCCGGTCGCCCTCCACGGTGACGTCGATCGGGGTGGCGGCGACGGCCGCGTTGCCGATGCTCGTCGGGTGCAGGAAGGTCTCGTGCGTCAGGTCGAGCAGGTTCTCCACCAGCAGCAGGTGCCGCGCCTTCAGCGGTACGACGCCGTGTACGTGGGTCCAGTGCGGGTCGGTCAGCCACGAGGTGTCGGGCAGCAGGCTCGCGTCGGCCAGGCCGGCCTCGCCGGGCCAGATCCAGATGGCGCCGTCCTTCTCGACCAGGGGGAAGCGGCGCAGGGCGGCCTTGGGCCGGTCGGCCTGCTCGGCGACGCCGACGCACACGCCCTGCCCGTCGAAGCGGTAACCGTGGTAGTCGCACTGGAGGGTGCCCTCGTCGTCCAAGTGGCCCAGGGACAGCGGGTACTTGCGGTGGGGGCAGCGGTCCTCGACGGCGGTCGCACTGCCGTCGGGCAGCCGGTAGAAGCAGACCGGGATGTCCGTGATCCAGCGGCGGGTGAGCGTCCGGCCGATCTCGTCGGACCAGGCTCCCAGGTACCAGCCGTTGCGCACGTGTGTGGAGAGCATCAGGGCAACGCCTTTCTCTTCGAAGTCTTCTTCGGGCGGCGGGTCGAGGCCCAGGAGTCACAGGCCGCCCAGGAGTCAGAGGTTCAGGAGCCAGGGACCCAGGAGTCAGAGGTCCAGGACGAGGCGGCCGCCGCGGGCGCGGGAGACGCAGATCAGCATGGTGTCGCCGGCGGCCCGCTCGTCCTCGGTGAGCAGGGAGTCCCGGTGGTCGATCTCGCCCGCCAGGACGGCGGTCTCGCAGGAGCCGCAAATGCCCTCCTCGCAGGAGGACATGACCGGTGCGCCCGCCGCTGTCACGGCCCCGAGCACCGACTGTCCCGGCCGCACGGTGAGCGTCACCCCGGACGAGCGCAGCTCCACCTCGAACGGCTCGTCGCCCTCGCCGTCACCCGGGAGCTGCCCCGGCGTCGCGGCGAACCGCTCCACGTGGAGCGAGCCCGGGGGCCAGGTGGCGCAGTGGGCCTCGACCGCGTCGATCAGCCCGGCCGGGCCGCAGCAGTACACCAGGGCGGCGGGATCGGGCTCACCGAGGTGGCCGGCGAGGTCGAGCAGGCCGTACTCGTCCTGCGGCCGTACGGTCACGCGCTCGCCGTAGCCCGTCAGCTCGGACAGGAACGCCATCGACGCCCGGCTCCGACCCCCGTAGAGCAGGGACCAGTCGGCGCCGGCCGCGTCGGCCTCGGCGATCATCGGCAGCAGCGGGGTGATGCCGATGCCACCGGCGACGAACAGGTACCGCGAGGCCTGCCGGAGGGGGAAGTTGTTGCGCGGGCCGCGTATCCGCAGCTCGCTCCCCTCGCGGACCTCGTCGTGGATCCACTGCGATCCGCCGCGTCCGTCGGGCTCCCGCAGCACCGCGACGCGCCAGCAGTCGGTGACGGCCGTCGGACCGCACAGCGAGTACTGGCGGACGGTGCCCGTGGGGAGGACGACGTCGATGTGTGCGCCCGGCTGCCAGCGCGGCAGCGGTACGCCGTCGCGCGGTGCGAGCACCAGGGACGCGACGCCGTCCGCCGCCGGCTTGCGGGACAGCACGGTGACCGTGCCGTCGTACTCGGTGTCGCCTGGCGCCGGGGTGGACGTGGCCGCGGCCTTCCCGAGCGGGAGCGCGGCCAGGGCGGCGGTCGACGGGCTCGTCATATGTGTCATCTCCTCGGCACGGTCGGTGGCGCGGTGGCACCTCCGACGCTAGTGGTGGGGAATGCGCAGGTCATCGCGCTAATGACCGGACCCGGCCGGAGGAAGGTCACGACCCGACTACGTCATTCGTCGCGCTCGCCGGGCTCTCGGCCGTGCCGGGCGGGGCCTGGTCGAGGTGGATGTGCAGCGGGTGGTCCGTGCTCCACAGGGCTTCCACCACGGTGTGCAGATGCTCCGCGTCGACCCGCCACAGGGGCTCGCCGTAACGGTCGTCCCACGTGACACCGTCCGACGGGACGGCGTCGGCCAGCAGCCGCCGGTGACCGGCGGCGTGGTCCGGGGCGTCCGGTGCCCGCGTGAACTCGACGAACAGGGAGGTGCCGCGGAAGGGCACCCAGATGTGCGCGGCCGCGGTCATGCCGGCGTCCCCGTGGTCTGGGACGGCGCGGCGCCGTCGGAGGGTCGGGACGTTGCGGGGGTCATGGGGGCTCCTTGGGTCGGACGGGACCGGGCGGACCGAGATGGCCCGTGGCGGACCGGGATGACCGGACGGATCGGCGGGCCGGCCTGCAGGCGGGACGGTCGGCGTGGGCCGGGATGTCGGCGACCTCGTGTGCCGGTGGCGGACCGCCGAGTCGCGGGCCCGCAGACCTGACAGAAGCGGGTCCGGCAGGAGGGTTCGGCCCACCGAGGGGATCACCGCCGACGGCCCGGGGGCGGCGGCCGGTCGGACGTAATGGGTGATGCCGGCCCTGGGCCGGACCCTCGTCCCGCAACGGCCGTCAGACTCCCGCCGAACCGGCCTTCTGGGCCGTCCTCCTGGCCCAGGCGACTTCGAGCTTGCCCGTCGGCGTGCGGGGCAGCACGTCCGTCAGCACGACGGAGCGCGGGACCTTGTATCCGGCGAGGCTGCGACGCACCCAGTCGCGCAGTTCCTCGCCGGTGACGGTGGCCGCCGGTCCGACCGCGACGACAGCCGCCACCCGCTCGCCCCAGGTCTCGTCGGGTACACCGACGACGACGCAGTCCTTCACCTCGGGGTGCGTCAGCAGCACGTCCTCCACTTCCTGCGGGTGCACCTTCTCCCCGCCGGTGTTGATCACCCCCGAGCCGCGCCCGAGGAACCTGATCGCGCCGTCGGCCTCGATCTGGGCGAGATCGCCGGGGATGGCGTACCGCACCCCGTCGATGGTGCGGAACGTCCGGGCGCTCTTCCCGGTGTCCTTGTAGTAGCCGAGCGGCATGGGCCCGCCGTAGGCGAGGATCCCGGTCTCCCCGCTGCCGGGCTCGACGAACCGGTCACCCTCGCCGATCACCCTGGTCGCGGGCACCGGACGGAACCGGGCAGGCAGCTCCCGTACCGACGAGGTGACCGCCAGGGCGAAGGGGCCGCCCTCGCTGGAGGCGATGGCGTCGACGACCGTGACGTCGGCGCGTTCGTGCAGCGCCTTCTTCAGCCGGTCGTCGAGCGCGGTACCGGAGCTGAGGACCGTGCGCAGGGAACGCAGGTCGTACGGTGTGCCGGTGCCTTCGGCGCGCACCAGTTCGTCGACGAGCGGTCGGCAGACGGCGTTGCCCGCGACGAGCAGGGTGTCGATCTCGCGCTCGGCGAGCGTCTGCCAGACATGGGCCGGATCCAGTCCGCCCTGCCGTGCCATGACCGCCCGGCCGCCCACCAGCAGGGTGCCCATGGTGTTGAACAGACCGGTGGCGTGCATCAGAGGAACCACCGGCATGGTGGTGGGCGCTCTGCCTTCGTGGCGGGCGGCGACCGCGGTCGCCGCGGCTTCGTCGAGCGTCTTCGGCAGTTCGGTGACGCCGGCCTGCCGGAGGATCGGGATGGAGTGGAGCAGATCGCTGAGCTGCCACATCACGCCCTTCGGCTTGCCCGTGGTGCCGCCGGTGTACATGAAGAGCCGGTCCGAGCCGGGCCGGGGCCGGGCCGCGCGGGGCGCGTGCGTCGCGAGCAGCTCTTCCAGCTCGGGCACCGTGGGCCCGGCCGGGCCTTCGGCGGGCGGATCTCCCGCCCTCACGAGCAGCTTCAACGTCCGTACGTGTCCGGCGGCGTGCGTGACCCGGTCCGCCAGGGCGCCACTGAAGACGAGCGCCGCCGCGTCCGCGTCCGTGAGCAGCTCGGACAACTCCTCGCCGGTGTACCGGTAGTTGGCGTTCGCCGGCACGGCGCCCAGTTTGAACGCCGCGAAGACCGTCTCCAGGTACGCGGCGCCGTTGTACAGGTAGCAGGCCACCGTGTCGCCGGCCCGCACCCCGGCGACCTCCAGCGCGGCTGCCAGCCGTGACGCACGCTCGTCGAACTCCCGGTAGGTCAGCTCGCGACCGGGCTCGGAGATGGCGACGGCATCGGGCAGGGCGCGGGCGACCGCCTCCCAGATCGTGCCGATGGACACGTCCATTCCTCAGACCTCCTCGTCCTCGGGGATCGGACACCAGGGCGGCGCGGGCCCGGACCGGCCGTGCGGCCGTGCCCGCCCCGCGAACCTCGCCGGATCCGGTCCGGGGGAGAGGAGCGGAATCCGGCGAGGTGGATGCCCAGGCTAGGCGGGTGCCGCCGGAGGGGGAACGCGAGCAATGACCGAACCCGCTCGCCGCTTCGACAGGCGATGAACAGGTCAAATGACGTAGTACCGCCGTCGGCGCGCCGGGCTACGATGCTGCCGTCGGCCGTATCCCGACGCCTCCACCAGTCCCCTCGACCAGTCCCTTCCACCAGTCCCTGCGCCCCCGCCCCCGTGGGATCCGTCGCACGCAGCTGATGAGGAGATAGGCCATGTCCGCTGCACGGCTCGTCGCGTGGGAAGACGTGGCCGAGGCGACCGTGGACGGCCTCGCGGTGGTGGACTGCGCCGGCTGCTTCGTCCAGCTGAACCCCGCGGCCGTCGCGCTGTGCGGGGAGCGTCGGGAGGCCGATCTGATCGGCCTCCCCGCTCCGTTCGCTCTCACGACGAAACCCACCGCCTGCCCGGGGCTGCTGGAGGATCAGTCGGACGAGCAGGTGGCCTACTGGGTGACCGGCTCCGGGGCGCGCCGCGAGTTCGCCTACCGGGCCCGCAACCTGCCGGCCGACCCGAGCCTGAAGGTCGTGTCGTTCCGCGACGTGACGGACGAGGGGCACCGCTACCGCAGGGTCGCGGCCATCGCCCGCACCTCCGTCTCCCTGGCCTCCGAGGGATCGCTGGGCTCGACCCTCGACGCCGTCGCCCGGCAGATCGTCCGGACCGACGGACTGGCCGGCGTGCAGATCCTGATCCTGGACAGCACGGGCCGGGAACTGCGGCTGATGGGATCCGCCGGGCTACGGCGCTCGGACACGTTCCTCGACCGTCTGCTGGAGTGCCGCGACCGGGGCGCCCGGCTGGTCATGCTCGACACCCTGAAGGCACGCGAACCGATCGTCGTCCCCCACCGATGGGCGGAGATCCGCTCGGACCCGGCCTGGGAACCGCTGCACGACTACCTCGGCGAGCTGGCCTGGGACTCCTTCGTCAGCGTGCCGCTGACGGTGCGCGGCCGCGCCGAAGGCGTGCTGAACGCGTACTTCGCGCCCGGCCAGGAGGTCGGCACACGCACACTGGAGTTCCTCGCCGCCATGGCCGAACAGGCCGCCCTCGCCGTCGACTACGCCACGCTGCTGCAGCGCGAACGCGACGGAGCCCGGCAGGACGAACGCCAGCGGCTGGCCCGTGATCTGCACGACTCGATCGTCCAGCAGGTGTTCTCCATCGGCATGCAGGCCAACGCGGTGGGAGTACTCGGGACGCGCGGCGTACCGGTGCCCGCCGAGGCCGTCCAGCACTTCGCGGACGAGATCGGAACGCTCTCGCGGACCGTGCTCGCCGACCTGAGGGCCATGGTGCACGAACTGCGCCCGTCCTCCACCGCCGACCTCGGTCTGGAGGAGACGGTGCACACGCTCGTCAAGAGCACCGAGAACCGGACCGGTCTGGACTTCCGGCTCCGGCTCGGAGGAGGACTGGACGCGATCGACCCCGAACTCGCCGAGGACGCCTACCGGATCATCGCGGAGGCCATCCACAACGTGGTCAAACACGCGGAGGCCACCCTCGCCACCGTCCGCCTCGGTGTCCACGGCCACACCCTCACCGCGAGCGTCTCCGACAACGGCCGCGGCCTGCGGGACGCGGGCGGACGGCCGGTCCCCCCGGACGGCGACCGGGGCGTCGGCGCGGAGGGAGACGGGGAGGGCTACGGACTGACGACCATGCGGGAAAGGGCGGAACGATGGGGCGGCACCATGAGGATCAGATCGCGCGCGCCGAGGGGTACGACCGTGCGCGTGGTCATACCCCTGCCCGTACAGGTGCCGGACTCGTCCCCCGAGGGCCCGGACAGCTCCGCGAACGCCCCGCTGACGGTGCGGCTCTGACCGGCGGGGAGCCCCGGCCGACCAGGGTGCTGATCGTGGACGACCACGCCGTCGTACGCCGTGGCATCCGCGCCTACCTGGAAGTCCTGGACGACATGGAGGTCGCCGCGGAAGCGGCCGACGGGCAGGAGGCGCTCGCCCGGCTGGACGCGATGGCGGCCCATGGCGAGCTGCCGGACGTGGTACTGATCGACCTGCTCATGCCCAGGATGGACGGCTCCACCGCGATCGGGCTGATCAAGGAGCAGCACCCCGGGGTACGGGTCGTGGTGCTCACCAGTTTCGGCGAGATGGAGCGCGTCCACACCGCCCTCGCACAGGGGGCCGCGGGCTATCTGCTCAAGGACGCGGATGCCGGCGAGGTGGTCTCCGCGATCCGCGCGGCGGCACGGGGAGAGGTCTTCCTCGATCCCGCGGTGGCCCGGGGGCTCACCCAGAAGATCGTGGCGCCGCCGACCGGACTCGCCGCGCTCACCGGCCGCGAGCGCGATGTCCTCGTCCTCGTCGCCGAGGGGCGGTCCAACCAGCAGATCGCCGACGAGCTGGTGATCAGCGAGCGCACGGCCCGTACGCACGTGAGCAACGTGCTGCGCAAACTCCGTCTCACGTCACGCACCCAGGCGGCGCTGTTCGCCGTAGGGCAGGGACTGGTACCGCCGCGCGGCTGAGCGCCGAGCCGTGCGCGTCGCCGAGTGCCGAGCCGTGCGCATCGGCCGCGACCGGAAGAACCGCCCCGGTGAGCGACGCCTCCGAGCGCGACATGTGTCCCGGTCCCGCCGGGACACAGGACGGCGGCGGAAACCGTCATCGGGCAGATCCTTCGAGGCTTGGAGCCTGTCAGGCTCGGGGAACGCCCTACCGGATCTCCCTTTTCAGCAGGAGGACAACATGCTCGACGGCCGAGTCGCCATCGTCACGGGTGCGGGCCGCGGCCTCGGGCGGTCCTACGCCCGTGCGCTGGCGGCAGCGGGTGCCGCTGTCGTCGTGAACGACCTCGACGCCGACGTGGCCGACGAAACCGTCGACGCGATCACCGCGGCGGGAGGCGCGGCCGTCGCCCATGTCGGCGCGGTCGGCGGCTCCGAGTTCGCCGACGCCCTGGTCGAGCGTGCCGTCACCGAGTTCGGCCGCCTCGACGTGATGATCACCAACGCCGGCGCGCTGCGGGACAGGACCCTGCGCAACGTCACCGACGAGGACTTCGACGTCGTCGTCACCAGCCATCTGCGTGGAACGTTCACCTGCGGCCGGGCCGCGGCGGCCCGCTTCCGCGAACAGGGCGACGGCGGCCGGCTCATCCTCGTGGGGTCTCCCGCGGGACAGCGCGCCAGCTTCGGCCAGACCGCCTATTCGGCCGCCAAGGGCGCGATCGTCGCGATGACCCGCACATGGGCTCTCGAACTCGGGAAGATCGACGTCACCGTCAACGCCGTCGTGCCGACCGCGCTGACCCGTATGGTCGCGACCATGCCCCGCGTCGGTGACCTCGTGGCGAAGGCGGACGCGGGCGAGCCGATCCCCGAGGGAGCCCGCCGCCAGGGGCTGGGCTCACCGGACGATGTCGCCCCGCTGATCGTCTACCTGGCGTCGAAGGAGTCGGGCCATGTCACCGGGCAGGCCGTCGCCGCCGGAGGCGACCGGATCGCCCTGTGGACGCACCCCGCCGAGGTCGCGACACACCTCCGGCCGGGCGGCTGGACCCCCGATGCGGTGAGCGAGCTCTTCACCGACGCGTACGCGAACCGGCTGCAGGAGTTCCGGCCCACCCCGCTCGACCTCGAAGCCATCGAAGGCGTCTGACCGTACGCCCCGACCGGAGCAGCACCGCGAAACGGGCCCGTGCCGCGTCGGCACGTGCCCGGCGGACGGCCCGTTCCTATCAGCCGGGGCGCGGGTCCCCCGTCCGGCCGCGCACGCACACCACCGTCAGGCGAGACCTCACTCGCCACGAGACCTCACCCGCCAGGAGCATCCGCCAGGAACATCCGCCAGGAGAGACATCACCACCAGGAGAGCCGCATGTCCCAAGAGGTTGGTACCAGACCAGAGGAACCGCCGGCCGCCACGGTGCGGACCGGACTGCTCATCGACGGCAAGACCGTCGAGACCGACAGCCACACCGCCGTACACGATCCCGCCGCCCCGGACCGGATCGTCGGCTACGCCGCCGCTGCGACACAGGAGCAGGCCCGCGCGGCGGTCGCCGCCGCCGACGCCGCCTTCCCCGGCTGGGCCGGCATGCCCGCCCGGCGGCGCGCGGAGATCATCGAGCAGGCGCTCGGCCCGCTCGACGACAGCGCGGCCGACCGCGCGGCCCTGATGACCCGCGAGAACGGCAAGATCTCGTTCGAGAGCCAGGTGGAGATGGGGGTGTTCGTCGCACGCACGCGGGCGGCGCTCGACCTGGTCGACACCCTGGACCGGGTGCGGCACCTCGACGGTCCGCCGCTGAACTCACGGATCCACCAGCTGCCCATGGGCGTGGTCACCGTCATCGTGCCGTTCAACTGGCCGATCGCGATCCTCGGAGCGAGCCTGCCGTACGCGCTGCTCGCCGGGAACACCGCCGTCGTCAAACCTCCGCCGACCGTGCCGCTGGCGTTGGTGCACACCCTGGAGCGGTTCGCCGCGGGACTCCCGGCAGGTGTGCTGAACGTCGTCACCGGCGACAACGACGCGGTCGCCCCGGTGCTCACCGATCCACGGGTGCGGAAGATCGTGTTCACCGGCAGCACCGCCGCCGGCCGGACCGTCATGGCCGCCGCCGCGCGGAATCTGGCCTCGGTGACGCTGGAACTCGGCGGCAACGATCCCGCGATCGTCCTGGACGACGCCGACCTGTCCGAGGAGCACATCGGCCGCCTGGCCCAGGGCGCGTTCCTGACGAGCGGGCAGGTCTGCATGGCGGTCAAGCGGGTGTACGTCCACCGGTCGCGCTACGAGGAACTCGTCGCCAAGCTGTCCGCCTCCCTCGACACCCACCGTGTGGGACCGGGCTCCGACCCCGCCTCGACCATGGGCCCGCTCAACAGCGCGGCCCAGCGCGGGAAAGTGCTCGCCATGCTGGCCGAGGCGGCCGACGCCGGGGCCGAGATCCGCGAACTGGGCACGCTGCAGGCGGGTGTCGCGTCCTCCGGCGGCCACTTCCTGCGCCCCGCGCTCGTCCTCGACCCCGAGCCGGGCCTGCGGATCGTCACCGAGGAGCAGTTCGGCCCCGCCCTGCCGATCCTGCCGTTCGACGACCTCGACCCGGTGGTGGACCACGTCAACAACGACTGGTCGGGGCTGTGCTCCTCGGTCTGGAGCGCCGACCCGGTCCGTGCCTCCGCCGTCGCGGAGCGGCTGCGCACCGGCACCACATGGGTCAACCACGCCAACGCCGTCGTGTGTGACGACCGGGCCCCCTTCGGGGGATTCCGGCAGAGCGGCATCGGACGCGAGATGGGTCAGGACGGCCTGCTCACCTTCACCGAGGCGCACACCGTCACGGTCCCGGGCGGCTGAGCCCCGCCTCCTGTCGTCCTCCTCCCGGCTGTGCCCCGGAACGCGTCGGCGTCCGGGGCACAGCCGGGTCGCGATCACCCGGTGACCGGTCGTGGGACGAGCGGTACGCAGACGGCGTCGTACGGGGTGTCGGCGTCCCGGACCGGAGCGCTGAAGCGTGAGTTGGGCAGGTAGAGACGGCCCCGGTACACGGCGGCGGTGGTGGGGAGGTCGAAACGGTCGTCCCTGATCACCCCGATCGCGGTGCCACGCGTTCCCGAGCGGTTCAGTCGGATGACGTCCACCTGGTTCGGTGTCGGCCGGACCACGTAGAGAGTGCGGCCGACGAGCGCCAGCCCGTCGCCGCCGGGCAGGGTCGTCGCACCCAGGTCGACCTGCCTGGCCGCCCCGGTGCGGGGGTCGACGCGCATCAGTGAGCCGCCGTCCACGGCCGCGTTGGTGACGAGCAGGCCGCTGCCGTCGGGAGTGCGGGCGATGCCGTTGGCGGTGAAGCCGGACTGCACCCAGTCACCGCCGAGCTCGATCGTCTCGGGCTCGGCGAGACGGCCTCGCCGCCCCAGCGGCAGTCGGTGGAGCCGTGCGCCGAAGGACTCGGTGAACCAGGCGGCGTCCTCGGTGAGCACGACATCGTTGACGAAGCCGCCGGTCCCGCCGACCGCGTGGGAGGCGAGCAGCTCTCCGGTGCGGGCGTCGACGACGCGCAGTTCGCCACTGCTGCCACCCGCCAGGAACAGCCGACCCCACGCGTCCAGCTTCAGCCCGATCGTCTGGCGGCCCAGTCCCGCGTGGACGATCTTGCCCTCACCGGTCGCCAGATCGACCCGGTAGACCCCGCCGCCCGCGATCGAACCGAAGTAGGCGTACGGCGCGAAACCGATCGCGATTCCCTCCGGCTCCCAGCCGTCGGGCAGTGGAAACCTGGTCGGCCAGGTCCGGGTGCCACGGTCGGCCGCCTGGGCCGTGCCGCCGAGCAGCGCGACGGCGCTCAGAGCGGCCCCCGCGCCGAGTACCTGCCTGCGTGCGAGAGAGCGTTCCATGGAGCATGTCCTTCCTCGATGAACAGCGGGACGGACACATTCTTTAAGTTTCAAGATTTTCGGGCCAGCGACGAATGTCCCGACCTCCGAAGCACGACCGCTCCTGAATGACGGGCCGTCGAAGGCCGAATGTCGGGACCCGGCTACGTCATCTGTCTCCACTTCCTCCGCTGCGCCCCCTTCCTCGTTGTCCGGCGGCCGGTGCGCGGTCATCATCCGACCACCTGCCGGTCGCAGTGGCGCGACCGGCGCCGGCACGGTGACGGCCACGGGTCGCACCGAGGAGGCGAGCGGATCATGAGCGTGCAACGGCCGCACATCGAACCGGGGAGGCTGTTCATCGCCGGAGAGTGGCGGGAGGCGGAAGCCGGGGGACGGCGTGAGGTCGTCGACCCGTCCACCGGGAAGGTCGTCGCCACGGTCGCGGAGGCCGACCAGGCCGACCTCGACGCCGCGGTGGCCGCCGCCCGCGAGGCGTTCGACGAGGGACCGTGGTCCCGCACACCGGCCCGCGAGCGCTCCCGCGTGCTGCACCGGGTGGGCGAACTGGTCCGAGAGCGGGCCGACGAGATCGCCGCCGTCGAAAGCCTGGACGTCGGCAAACCCGTGACGCTCTGCCGGGCGGTGGACGTGGAGACCGCGGCCGAGACCTACGAGTACTACTCCGCGCTGGCACAGAGCCTGGACGGGGTCACCCGGCAGATCCCGATCCCCGCGCACGCCTACACCCGTCGGGATCCCGTCGGCGTGTGCGGCCTGATCACCCCGTTCAACTTCCCGCTGATCCTGAGTTCCTCCAAGCTGGCCCCGGCGCTCGCGGCCGGAAACACCGTCGTGCACAAACCGGCCGAGGACACGTCGCTCAGCGCGCTGCTGATGGCGGACATCCTCACCGACGCCGGTGTGCCCGCCGGTGTGGTGAACGTGGTCACCGGCGGCGCCGCCGTCGGCGGGGCCCTGCTGCGCCACCACTCCGTGGACAAGATCGCCTTCACGGGCTCGACCAGAATCGGACGCGTCGTGGCCGGCACGGCGGGCCAACAGCTCAAGCCCGTCACCGTCGAACTGGGCGGCAACGCCCCGCACATCCTCTTCGAGGACGCCGACATGGAGAAGGCGGTCGGCGCGGTCATCAAGGGATTCGTCTACAACACCGGGCAGTTCTGCATGGGCGCCCCCCGGCTGCTCGTCCACAGCTCCCTGCACGACACGGTCGTCGGCATTCTCACGCAGGCCGTGCCCGGCGTGCCCGTCGGCGACCCCTTCGACCCGGCCACCGTGGTCGGCCCGATGGCCGGCGAACGGCACCTGGAGAACGTCGAGAGGTACGTGGAACTCGCCAGGAAGGACGGCGGCCAGGTCGTCGTCGGCGGCGAACGGCTGGAACTCGGCGGCGGCTACTACTACAGGCCCACGGTCATCACCGGCCTGGACAACGACGCCCGAACCGTGCAGGAGGAGGTCTTCGGCCCCGTCCTGACCGTCCAGTCCTTCGACACGGAGGACGAGGCCGTCGCCCTGGCGAACAGCACGGCGTACGGGCTGGCCGCCGGTCTGCACACGGCCGACCTGGCCCGCGCCCACCGTGTCGCCGCCCGCCTGGAGGCCGGGATCGTCTGGGTCAACGACTGGGCCATGCTCGACCCCTCCATGCCCTTCGGCGGTGTCAAGCAGTCGGGCTACGGGCGCGAATCCGGCCCGGAGGCACTCCAGGAGTACACGAAGACCAAGTCGGTCGTCATATCCCTGGCGTGAGCCGGACGACCGTGCGGCTGCGGCCCGTGCCTTGTGCGAGGCGAGGGCCGCAGGTCGTCGCGCATCCGCTCTTGTAAGGTGCAAGCGGAGATCGCTCCGGGTTTCTGAAACCGCATGAGGGTCTCCGCGTGTCCAGGGAGGACCTGCGCGGACAGGAGAAGGAGTAGGCGTGACCGGTGCACCGCGGCCGCTGCGGGCCGACGCGCGCCGCAACCGGCAACGCATCCTCGAGGTCGCCACACGGGCGTTCTCCGAGCGGGGTGCCGATGCCTCGCTGGACGCGATCGCCAAGGCGGCCGGTGTCGGTCCCGGTACGCTCTACCGCCACTTCCCCTCCCGCGAGGCGCTCATCGAGGCCGCCTACCGCAGCGAACTGGCCCGCGTGTGCGACAGCGCCACCGAACTGCTGGCCGGTCATCCGCCGGACCGGGCGATGCGGCTGTGGATGGACCGGTTCATCGACTACCTGGCCACCAAGAAGGGCATGGCGGAGGCGTTGCGCGCGGTGGTCGCCTCCGGGGCGGATCCCTTCGCCGAAAGCCTCGACCGGCTCAGCGCCGCGATCGGCGCACTGCTGCAAGCGGGTGCCGGCGTCGGTCTCCTGCGCTCCGACGTCGACCCGCTCGACGTGGCTTTCAGCCTCGGCGGCGTGTCCCTGGTCGCCAACGACCCGGTGCATCGCGAGAGGGCGGGCCGCATGCTCGACCTGATCCTCGACGGCCTCCGCTACGGAGCCGGCCGGGACGCGTCGACACGGACGGCGTGAAGCTGTCGTCCGGCGCCGTTGTCGTCGTCCCCGGGATGGACACGGCCGAGAGTGCTTCTGGACGACCGGAGAGTTCTCCGGTTACGCTCCCGTCAATCGGAGTGTTCTCCGCTTACAGTTCGCCGTGCCGCCCGAGCCGTTCCCGCGAGGGGAGGGCTCGGTGTCACGGCGCCGCAGCGCACGACACGAAAAGGACCTGGACGACCTGATGAAGTTCGGCCTGCACTACTGGAACTACTCGACCCCCGACGCCCCCACGCTCATCGCTCCCACGCTGGCGGAGACCGCCCGCGTGGCCGAGCAGGCCGGGGTGGCGTCGTTCACGGTGATGGACCACTTCTTCCAGATGGACGCCATGGCCCCCGCCGAGGAGCCCATGCTGGAGGGCTACACGACCCTGGGGTACTTGGCCGCGGTGACGGAGCGGATGACCCTCGGCATGCTCGTCACCGGCGTGATGTACCGGTACCCGGGAATCCTGGCCAAGACGATCACCACGCTGGATGTGCTCTCCGGCGGGCGAAGCCGACTCGGCATCGGCGCCTCATGGTACGAGCGGGAACAACTCGGTCTCGGCGTCCCGGTGGTGCCGGTCGCCGAGCGCTTCGAGCGGCTGGAGGAGACACTCAGGGTCTGCCTGCAGATGTGGAGCGACGACAACGGCCCCTTCGAGGGTGAGCACTATCAGTTGGCGGAGACGCTGTGCGTACCGCAGCCGCTCAGCCGCCCCCACCCGCCCATCATGATCGGCGGCGGCGGAGAGAAGAAGACGTTGCGGCTGGTGGCCCGCTACGCCGACGCCTGCAACCTGTTCGGCTCCACTCCGGCGGAGGTGTCGCACAAGCTCGACGTCCTGCGCGCGCATTGCGACGACGAGGGGCGCGACTACGACAGCATCGAGAAGACCGTGCTGCTGGTCCGCCCGGTCCTCCAAGACGTTGACGGCACCCTGGCGGACATCGAGCAGTACGCCGCCCTGGGCGTGTCCGAGGTCCTGGCGACGCCCGACCGCCACCCGGTCGAGTTCGCCACGGGGGTCGCGGAGAACCTGCTTCCGCGTCTCTCCTCCCTCGCCTGATCGCTTCGGCGGGGCCCGGTCGGCCCGTTGGCGCTCACGCTGGACGAGTTCGCCCTGGAGCTGTCAGAGGACGATCTCGATCAGGCTGCCGCCCGCCTCGACGGCGGTCGTGACGTCCGATGCCTGGGCGTGGAGCGGGCGGTCGGGAGGTGGGCCCGGGCGGCAGTTCGGCGGTGAGATTCGCGGGCTCTGCTTTCGTGGCGGGACAAGGGCCCCGCAGCCGGGCCTGACGGTTTCAGGTGGTGGCCGGGTTGCGCCGGGCTGAGGTGGTGCACGGGGGTCTGCGTGGTGTGCGGGGCGAGCAGGGCCCGCAGTTCCTCCGCCGCGACCTCGAGGGGGCCGCCGTCGCGCTGGCGCTCGTCCGAGTCGGTCGCTCTTTGCCAGGGCAGCTACCGCGTTCGCGGGACAGGGCGACCGCGTCGGAGCCTCTCAGTGCGAGAAACGAGTCGATAGCGCGCATCCACGGCCATGTCCAGCATCTGCAGCAGTGTCGCGTTCCCGCCGGCCTGGTCCACCATGCCGTGGAACTGCCGCATGCCCTGCGGGATCTCCTCGATCAGCTTCCGCTCCTCGGCGCTGCCCGGAGCGAGTCCGGCCGCCCGGCCGCGCAGGCGGTCGGCCTTGTCGAGGACGGCGCGCATCCGCCGTCTCTGTTTCCGCGGTCGACTTCTCCGCGGCCAGACGTGCGGCCAGGGCGCGGATCGATTCCCCGATCATGGAGGACTCCCGCAGTTCCTCCTCCCCGCGACGACCTCCTCGTGACGTGCCGGGCGGCACGTCGTCCTCCTCCTCGGTAGTGAGGATGACGTGAGTCACCGCGGTGCGTCCGTCCCCGGAGACGGTGGCGCTCGCGGACGGGTCACTGACCTCAGCTCACCCTGGAGACCCGGTCCGTGGCCTCCAGCGTCGCCTCCAGGGACGTGCGTGGACGGTGAGCCGGGAATCGAGCCGCTGTCCGTGAAGGTGCCGACGAAGGAGACCCCATGCAGGCACGCCGGTCACCAGCAGGGGACCGGTGGCCCGACAGTCGACGCTCGCCCGTCGCGCGAACGTCGCCTGCCGCGGCACTAGCCGGCGCCCCGCAGGACCGCGGACTGCTCCTCGGCATGCTGCTCCAGCCGTAGCGGGAGCCGCGCGGCGAGGTAGTCGATGAGTGCGCTGACACGTCGCGGGACATGGCCGTCCTCCTCCAGGAGGGCGTAGATGTCGGCGGCCGGTGTCGACAGGTGCGGCAGGACCCGGACGAGCTCGCCGCGGTCGAGATGCGGCCTGACGTGCCACTCCGAGCGCATGATGACACCACGGCCCTCCAGGGCCCAGCCGGTCACCACGTCACCGTCATTGCTGGACAGGCTGCCGTGCACCCGCACATGCCGGGGACGGTCCGCGTCCCCGAAGCGCCAGAGCGCGAAATCGCTCTCGTTCTCCCGCAGCACGATGCAGTTGTGGTGGGCCAGATCCTCGATCTCGGCCGGCGTGGGGGGGGGGGGGGGGGGGGGGGGGGG
>NZ_JAVRFJ010000033.1:0-127001 GCF_031845845.1 Streptomyces gottesmaniae | reverse complement strand
ACCCCGCCCCGCGCCCGCCCCACACTCGGCAGCCTCACCGCCGCCTTCTCCCGGGCCCGCCGCGTCTCCTGGATCACCCCACGGGGCGAACTGCTCGCGCCGCCCAGGATGTCCGCCACCGTCGTACGGCTCTTCGTCCAGATCTGCCTGGTCATCTACCTCTGGCGCGGGCTGTACGCGAACACCGAATCCAGCGCCGGGCTCGACGAGACCCAGGCGGTCGGCTACGCCGTGCTCGCCGTGCTCGCGAACCGGATCTGCGGCCTCGACCGGCAGGCGGGCCGCGACATGGTGATCCAGCATCTGCGCTTCGGGACGATCGTCTACTGGTACCTGCGGCCGATGAAGCCCCAGCGCTACTACGCACTGCGCGCCCTCGGCGACCAGCTGTACGGCTTCGGCTGGGTGCTCGCCGGATACGTGCTGTGTCTCGCCGTGGGGGTCGTCCCTCCGCCCGCCTCCCCCTCGGTGGCCGGGGTCTTCGCGGTGAGCATGCTGCTCGGTCAACTCGTCCTGTACTACGTGATGATGCTGGTCGACCTGCTGTGCTTCTGGACCCTGCGCAACGAGGCGGCCCTGCTGATCCTGGTCTTCGCGCAGAACCTGCTCTCCGGTGTGTACGCCCCGCTCTGGTACTTCCCGGACTGGTTCATCACGCTCAGCTCGTTCCTGCCGTTCCAGGCGACGCTGAGTGTGCCGCTCTCCATCTACGTCGGCCGGATCGAGGTCGCTGACGCCTTCGGGCAGCTGGCGGTCCAGGCCGTCTGGGTCGTCCTGCTCGCGCTGCTCACCCGCCGGCTCTGGGACCTGGCCGGCCGTCGCGTCGTGTCCCAGGGAGGGTGACCATGACGACCCCACACAGCACCGCTCACCAGGGAGCTTCCCAGGGAACGTCCAAGGGGGCCTCCCAGGGAGCTTTCCAGGGGGCTCCCCCTACGGCTCCCCAGGCGATTCCCCACGGCCCCGCGCACGCCTGGCGCGTCGTCTGGCGGATCACCAAGCTCAACTTCAAGGCCCGGCTGGAGTACCGGGGCGAGTTCCTGATGGGGGTCGCCGTCGGGGCGATCTGGCAGGTCTCCATCGTCGTCTTCGCCTCGGTGCTGCTCACCCGGTTCCCCGGCCTCGGCGGCTGGTCCAGCTCCGACGTGCTCCTCATCGCCAGCATGCGCATGCTGGCCCACGGGCTGTACGTGCTCTTCCTCGGCCGGATCCAGTACATGAACCTGCTCGTGCAGGAAGGAGTCGTCGATCCCTGTCTGATCCGCCCGATGCCGGTCTACCGGCAGGTCCAGCTGACGTTCTTCCCGGTCAACGCCATCGGTGACCTGGTCGTCGCGGTCGGTCTCTTCGTCGCCGCGCTCCAGCGCAGTTCCCTGGACTGGACGGCGGGCCGGATCACCTACGTGGTGGCCGGTGTCCTCGGCGGCATGCTGGTGGAGGCCGCGCTCTTCACGGCCCTGGCCGCCGCCGCCTTCCACTTCCCGGCCACGTCGTACTGGAGTCAGTGGCTGGAGGAGCTGATGGGCACCTTCGGCAGCTACCCGCTGAGCATCCTCCCGAAGGCAGCGTCCGCCGCGTTCACCTTCGTCGTGCCGCTCGCGTTCATCGCCTACTTCCCGGCCGGTGTACTGACGGGCCACGGAGACGCGATGGGCGTACCGGAGGCGCTCGCCGTCGCCTCACCCTTCATCGGCCTCACCGCGTTCGTCCTGTCACGGCTGCTGTGGAACTGGAGCCTCAGCAAGTACACGGGCGTCAACGGGTAGGAGAGAAGAGGGGCAATGTACTTGCTCAGTGACTCAGTGACTCAGTGACTCAGTGACTCAGTGACTCGGTGACTCGGTGACTCGGTGAGTCGGTCGCTCAGGTCGCCCAGATGGCTCAGTTGCTCAGTCGCGTCGCCAACCCGTCCAGCACCCGGTCGAGGCCGTACTGGAACCCTTCCTCCCGGGCCGCCCGGGGATCCGTGCCGCGCTGTTCGGCGTAGCCCTCGCGCAGCAGCGGATAGTCCTGGGCGGCCTCCTCGGCGGCGGGCCACAGCTGTTCGACCATGCTCTGCTCGTCCTGGCCGCTGCGGGCGAGGACGTTGAGCCAGGCGGCCTCGGCGGTGGCCGTGCCGGTGACGTACGCGACGACCGTCGTGAGCGCCCGGTCGGCCTCGTCGGCGGGGAACCCGGCGGTGGTCAGCAGCCTCAGCATGGCCTCGGAGACACGCATCCAGTTCGGGCCGAGATAGGACATGCCCAGCTCGCCGAGCACGGAGGCGAGCCACGGGTGGCGCAGGATCGTGGTGCGCAGACTGTGGGCGCAACTCGCCGTATCGGTACGCCAGTTCGCGGCGTCGGGGGTGGTGGTCACCTCGATCTCGCCGTAGATCTCGTCGACGGCCAGCTCCAGCAGCTCGTCCTTGTTGGCGACGTGGCGGTAGAGAGAGGTCGCGCCGGCCCCCAGGCGGGCGCCGAGCTTGCGCATGCTCAGTGCGTCGATGCCCTCCTCGTCGAGCAGCCGCAGCGCCTCGGCCACGATCTGCTCCCGGCTCAGCGCGGGCTGCTCCCGCCCGGTCCGGGGCCGGGTCCAGACCGACTGGAACCCCTCCTGCTTCCTGGCCGGCTTCTCGGGTGCCATGGGGGCGTGTCTCCTCCGCCTTCTGCCTGCGTACGGCTGACGCGCCCAGCGTACGGTGTTCGCAGTGTCCCCGGTTCACTGCGTGGCGCGCCCGGCGGAAGTCAGACCTCCGGTACGCGCCGGAACATCCCCGCCACCGCCAGCTCCCCCTCGATCCGCCCCACCGCGTCCCGCAGCTCGGGCAGTACCTCCGTCACGCACTCCTCGACCGACCGCCGGCTGCTGTGCATCGCGACGTTCACCGCGGCGACGACCCGTCCGCCCCGTTCCCGGACGGGCACCGCGATGGACCGCAGTCCCTCCTCCAACTCCCCGTCCACGAGGGCGTATCCGGCGTCCCGTACCCGCTCCAGTACGGTCAGCAGCTCCCGCCGGTCGGTGACCGTGCGCGGGGTCAGCGGGGCGCGACGCTCCGGCAGGGGCACCTCGGGCAGCAGATCGGCGAGCATCACCCGACCCAGGGACGTCGCGTACGCCGGCAGCCGCGTCCCGAGGGTGATGTTGACGCTCATGATGCGGCTGGTGGCGACCCGCGCCGTGTACTGGACCTCCTGCCCGCCCCCGGTGAGGACCGCGAGGGACGCCGAGTCGTGGACGCGCGCGGAGAGTTCGGTCAGGTGCGGCGCGGCGATCCCGGGGAGGGGCACCATCGACAGGGGCGGGAAGCCCAGACCCAGCACCCGGGGCGTCAGGCGGAAGAACCGGTCGTACGACTCGACGTACCCGAGGTGTTCGAGGGTGATCAGCGCGCGCCGGGCCGTCGCCCGGGCGAGCCCGGTGGCCTGCGCGACCTCGGTGAGGGTGAGCGCGGCCCGGCCCTCGCCGAACGAGGTGATCACGGTGAGCCCCCGGGCGAGCGACTCGACGAACTCCCGGCCCAGTTCCTGCTTGGAGGCACCCGTCCAGGCGGCGAGCCCTGAGGACCCCGGCCCGCCGTCCCCGACGGCGGCACCGACCCCGCGTACCTCCCTCGACCCTCGCGTATCGCGCGCATCCCGGGTATCCCGTGGCTCTCTCGACTCCCGCAGCTCTCGTTCCATCTCCGCCACCGTCGCCCGCAGCCGGGGCAGCAGCGTCGAGCGCAGCGACTCCGCGGTGTGCCGACTCGTGTGGCTGACGACGCTCGCCACACACACGACCCGTCCCGTACGCGGATCCCGCACGGGCACGGACACCGCCACCAGCCCCGGTTCGATCAACTGGTCGTCCAGCGCCCACCCCTGGGCCCTCGCCCGAGCCGTACGGTCCTCGAAGTCGTCGTAGGCGCCGCCGCGCGGAGGCACCGCCGGGAAACCGCGGCCCTCCGGGTCGGCCGCGCGGCGGGCGCGCCACCGGGCCCAGTCGGCCGGGTCCCACTCGGTGGCGAACAGCGGGCCGGGCGCGGTGCGTTCGGCCGGGAGGAGGTCGCCGATGCGGAAGCTGAGGGACATCGCACGACGGCGGGTGGCCTGGTGGATGAAGCGGACTCCGTCCTGGTCGCCGACCGCCAGGGACACCGACTCGTCGAGCTCGTCGGCGAGGGCGTCCGCGTGGGCGTCGAGGAGGCGGGGGAGGCGGATGGCGGCCAGATAGGCGTTGCCCAGCTCCATCAGCCGGGGGGCGAGGACCGCGTCACGGCCGTCCAGCCGTACGTAGCCCATGCGGGCCAGCGTCGCCGTGATCCGGTCCACGGTGGAACGCGCGAGCCCCGTCGCCTTCTCCAGCGCGCTCGGACTCAGCGTTCCGTCCGCTTCGGTGAGCCGGCGCAGCACGGTGATCCCCCGCATCAGGGGTGCGACGGCTTCGGCGGGCGCGGAGGCGGAGGCCGTGGCCGCGTCCGCGTCGGGGGCGTTCGGGAGCATGGGTTCACGGTAATGCGGCCCGGCCGCGCCGCCGCGCGGGGCGCCTGCCGACTGGGGCGGCGGACTGCCAAGGGCGCAGGGAACTGCCAGGGGCGCGGGGAACTGCCAGGGGCGCGGGGAACTGCGCGAGCAGCCCGACGCACCCGCACTTGCCCACGCAGGCACTCCACACGCACCCTCACCTCACCGCCGACTCACCACCACCCGATGGTTCCCCCCGACATCCACCCCCGCCACAGCGATCTCCACCCCCGCCCGCGCGTCCTTGAACGTCTCGCCGGGTACGAACGGCGCGTCGGACAACTCCGCGTGGACGTTGGGGCTGCGGGTGCACCCCCCGCTGTCGCGCCGCGAGTCGTGGACCTTGATGGGGCCGTTGCCGGTGTCGACGGCCGCGTCGACCCGGTAGACGAGCACCCCCGGCCGGCACACCACCGCGTCGTTGCCCGCCCGCGTCCGCAACTCCGCGACGTACGCCGTGCGGGAGCTGAGCGGCACGACGACCAGCTTCGCGCCGTCCCCGGTGGCGAGCGGCGTCAGGACGTACTCCGCGGAACCGACGGTCGCCACACAGGCGACCTGCGTCTCGTCGAGCCAACCGAGCTTCCACTTGTGCCAGCCCAGCATGTCGTTGTCGACGCCCCAGTCCTCGCTCATGATGTCCCAGTGCCCGACCGCGCCCCCGCCCTCGTGGGTGTAGAGGTCGGGGAGGCCGAAGACATGGCCGTTCTCGTGGGGGAGCACCCGGTACCCGGTCTCCCCGTACGAGCCCGAGCCGTCGTCCTGGCGGCTGTAGACGAAGGACGCGTTGGCGACCGGCACCCCGTCCGCGACCGGCGCCTCCCGGTTGCCCGCGAACGTCACCGACAGGACGGTGTCCAGGGCGGAGGGACCCGCGTTCGGGGTGACGAGGACGTTGACGAGGTCGTACGACCGGAAGTCCACGAGCGGATCGGCGACCCGCACCATGTCCTCGACCAGCCGGCGGTAGCCGGGCTCGAAGGGGGCGCCGCGCTCTATGTCGTAGGAGCGGAAGGATCTCGGCATCCGCAGCCACTCGGTGAGCGGGGCCTCGGGACGGTAGTCGATACGGCCGTACGAACTGGTCCTGAACCATTTCTGGGTCTGGGGCGCGAACTCCGCGAAGCGGTCCATCGCGCTGCCCTCACCGGGGGCGTCGGAGAAGTCGATCATCAGGTTGAGGGCGCGGACCGTACCGGTGGACCGGGAGTAGCCGGGTGGGGTCGGGACGCCCTCGGACATCTGGGTGCCGAGCGGGCCGCGGATCATGCAGGGACCGAGCGCCGAATCGCGGACCACGGCGGTGGCCCCCGCGGCCGTCGCCGTGTCCTTCGCCATCAGGTGCCCGGTCCCGGCGGAGGTGCTGACCGCGAGCGTGAGGGCGGTGACGGACGCGAGCGCCACGGCCCGGCGCGGACGTATCCGGCGCCGAGGTGTCCGGCGTGGAGGTATCCGGCGTGGAGGTATCCCGTTTCGGCGGAACGGCTGCTGCATGCCCGCGCCCTTCGCTCCACGGCAGCCGTCCGGTGACAAGGCTGCGCCCTCTCGATCACCCTGGGTCGGCGGATGCGCGGGCGCGCGCTGGAAGGTCCGAACGTGGGGTTCACCTCCGGGGAAGCGGGGTTCAGCTGCGGGGGCGGGGGTTTCACCTGCGGCGATGCGGGGTTCAGCTGCAGGGACGGGGGTTTGACCTGCGGTGATGCGGGGTCCACCTGCGGGGACGGGGGGTTCGCCTCCGGCGAGGCGGGTTCCCTTCCGCAGGCGTGGGCCGCGAGCCGGGCTCATGTGACTCAGGTCACTCAAGAAGTCTTCGGTCCGGGGAAATAACCGGGGATCGTTTCCCCGTTTAACCCTTCGTCCGAGCGAAACGGGGACTCCATCCCCGGATCGTCACCGGTCGCCCCCCACACCACTGGATCAGGCAGAGGAGTACGCCGTGGAGAGCAGCACCGCCACCGCCGTGCGCCGCAAGGTGGCTCGCCCCCGGGCGGACGCCCTGCGCAACCGGGAGCGGATCGTCACCGCCGCCCGGGAGATGTTCGTGGAGTTCGGCCCCGAGGTGCCGCTCGACGAGGTCGCCCGCCGGGCCGGTGTCGGCAACGCCACGCTGTACCGCAACTTCCCGGACCGTGACGCACTGGTCCGTGAGGTCGTCTGCTCGGTCATGGACCGCACGGCCCTCGCGGCCGAGGTCGCGCTCACCGAGACCGGTGACGCGTTCGAGGCGCTCTCGCGCTTCGTGCACACCTCGGCCGACGAACGGGTCAGCGCGCTCTGCCCGATGGTCCAGAGCACGTTCGACAAGCATCACCCCGACCTGGAGGCGGCACGCGAGCGCCTGGAGGAGCAGGTCGAAGGGATCATGCGGCGCGCCCGGGACGCCGGGCAGCTCCGCCCCGACGTGGGCGTCGGCGACCTGATGATCGCCGTCAGCCAGCTCAGCAGGCCGCCGGCCGGCACCCAGTGCGCGGGCGTCGACCGCTTCCTCCACCGCCATCTGCAACTGTTCCTGGACGGACTCCGGGCCCCGGCCCGCTCCGAACTGCCCGGCACCCCGGTGACCGTGGAGGACCTACGGAGGCCCTGCCCGTCCTGAGACCCACCCCAGCCCTGGCCCTCGATTCCGCAACCTCAGTCCTGGCCCTCGACTCCGGGACACCTGTCCTGACCCGCTGAGTTCACGGCTCGCCGACGACGCCGACGACGAGCCGCTACCCCGCGACGCCCTTCGCGTCACCCGATACCGATTTTTTTCCGTCACGAAGTCCCGAAGTGGGTATCCCCATGTCCGAAACAGTCGGCACGTCCAAGACGTCCAAGCCGTCCGAAACCGACGACGCGCACGCCAACCGCTGGAAAGCGCTCGTCTTCATCGCCCTCGCCCAGCTGATGGTCGTGCTCGACGCGACCATCGTGAACATCGCCCTCCCCTCCGCCCAGCAGGACCTGGGGATATCCGACGGCAACCGTCAGTGGGTCATCACCGCGTACGCCCTGGCCTTCGGCGGTCTGCTCCTCTTCGGCGGCCGTATCTCCGACCTCTGGGGCCGCAAGCGCACCTTCGTCACCGGCCTGATCGGCTTCGCCGGCGCCTCCGCGCTCGGCGGCGCGGCCACCGGTGAGGCGATGATGCTCGGCGCCCGCGCGCTCCAGGGCGCCTTCGGTGCGCTGCTCGCGCCCGCCGCGCTCTCCCTCCTCGCGGTGATGTTCACCGACGCCAAGGAGCGCGCCAAGGCGTTCGGCATCTACGGCGCGATCGCCGGTGGCGGCGGCGCCGTGGGCCTGATCCTCGGCGGCTTCCTCACCGAGTACCTGGACTGGCGCTGGACGTTCTACGTCAACATCCCGTTCGCGGTGATCGCCGCGGTCGGCGCGTACTTCGTCATCCGTGAACCGGCGGGCGGCCGCAACCGCTCCCCGCTCGACATCCCCGGCGTGGTCCTGTCCACCCTGGGTCTGGTCAGCCTCGTCTACGGCTTCACGCGGGCCGAGTCCGACGGGTGGGGCGACTCGATGACGATCACCCTGTTCGTCGCCTCCGCTGCGCTGCTCGCGGCCTTCGTGTTCGTCGAGTCCAAGGTCAAGGCCCCGCTGCTGCCGCTGCGCGTGATCACCGAGCGCAACCGTGGCGGTGTCTACCTCTCCCTCGGCCTCGCGATCATCGCGATGTTCGGCCTGTTCCTCTTCCTGACCTACTACCTGCAGATCGTGAAGGGGTACTCCCCGGTCAAGACCGGCTTCGCCTTCCTGCCCATGATCGTGGGCATGATCACCGGCTCGACCCAGATCGGCACCCGGCTCATGACCCGGGTCCCGCCGCGCCTGCTGATGGCCCCGGGCTTCCTGGTCGCCGGTCTCGGCATGCTCCTGCTGACCCAGATGGAGATCGACTCCTCGTACGTCGGTCTGCTCCTGCCGGCCCAGCTGCTGCTCGGCCTCGGTATGGGGACGGCGTTCATGCCGGCGATGTCCCTGGCCACCTACGGTGTCGAACCGCGTGACGCGGGCGTGGCCTCCGCCATGGTCAACACCTCGCAGCAGGTCGGCGGCGCCATCGGTACGGCCCTGCTGAACACGATCGCCGCCTCCGCCACCACGTCCTACGTCGCGGACCACATCGGTTCGGCCACCTCGAAGCCGGCCGCGCAGCTGGTCCAGCTCCAGGGCATGGTCGACGGCTACACCAGCGCCATCTGGTTCGCCGTGGCCATCCTCGTGGCCTCCGCCGCGATCGCCTTCACCTTCGTCACGACGGGCAAGCCGGACATGACGGCGACCACGGCCGAGGGCGAGGACGCGAACGAGGTCAAGGTCCCGGTGATCGCCCACTGAGCAGGGAACTCGACGGGCGCTGACGGAACGGGGTGGAGCAGGGGCGCGAGTCCCTGCTCCACCCCGTGCCCGTTGCCCGCCTCGCCCGGACGGAAAGGCCCGCAACGGGCCCGCAGCGGCCCCGCAACGGACCCGGAAAGGGCCGACAAAGCCCCCTACCGCAGCCAGGGCAGGTCCGCGCCCGCCTCGGTCGGCTGAAGTCCCTCCGCGACGATCTCCATGATCTCGCCGAGGGCTTTCTGCTGTTCCGGCGACAACCGGTCGAACAGCGCCTGCCGCACCGCCGCCACATGCCCGGGCGCGCTCTTGGACAGCATCTCGAACCCGCCGTCCGTCAGGACCGCGAACTGGCCCCGCTTGTCCACGGGGCAGTTCTCGCGCCGGACCCAGCCGTTCTTCTCCAGCCGGGCCACGGCGTGCGACAGGCGTGATCGCGTGATCTTCGTCTGCATCGCCAGCTCCGTCATCCGCAGCCGCCGCTGCGGCGCGTCGGACAGCACCACGAGCAGGTGGTAATAGAGGTGCGGCATGCCCGCGTCGCGCTGCAACTGGCGGTCGAGATGGTCTTCGAGCAGGGTCTTGGCGTGCACGTAGGCGAGCCAGGTGCGCTGCTCCTCTTCAGTGAGCCAGCGGGGTTCTTCGTCGGCGGATGCGGTCTTCATGCCACCACTGTACGAGGCCCCTCCTTGAATTTTGAACTATAGAGATGTAAGGTGAAACAAGAAATATTGAGACTTCAACTACTGGGGAGTCGGGAGAGGTCTCAAGCGCCTGGCGTGCCGGGCGCGACCAAGGAGACAAGAAGCGACCGCCGGGCCCACCGAGGCGTGTGTGTCGTGTGCGTCGCGCATGTGTTGAGGGAGTCACCCCTATGTCCGCCGCCACCGCCGAGCGCATGCCCGCCCTGTACCTGAGCCACGGGGCCCCGCCGCTCGCCGACGATCCGATCTGGCCCGGCGAACTCGCCGGCTGGGCCGCGACCCTGCCCCGCCCCAAGGCGGTCCTCATGGTCTCCGCCCACTGGGAGGAGGCCCCGCTCGCCCTCGGCGCGGTCTCCACCGTCCCCCTGGTCTACGACTTCTGGGGCTTCCCCGAGCACTACTACAAGGTCCAGTACGGCGCCCCGGGCGCCCCCGAGCTGGCGGCCTCGGTCCGCAAGCTGCTCCAGGCCCCCGGCACCCCCGTCCAGGACATCCCGGACCGGGGCCTCGACCACGGCGCGTACGTGCCCCTCGTCGAGATGTACCCCGACGCCGACATCCCGGTCCTGCAGATCTCCATGCCGACCCTGGACCCGCTGAAGCTGATGGAGGTCGGCCGCAAGCTCGCTCCCCTGCGCGACGAAGGGGTGCTGATCATCGGCTCCGGCTTCTTCACCCACAACCTCGCCGCCCTGAGGCAGCCCGGCGTCCCCACCTGGTCCACCGAGTTCGACGACTGGGGCCACCGCGCCCTGGAGTCCCGGGACTGGGACGCCCTCCTCGACTTCCTCCACAAGTCCCCGGCCGGACAGCTGGCCCACCCCCGCACGGAGCACTTCGCCCCCCTCTTCGTCACGATGGGCGCGGCCGAGGCCGCCGGGGAGCTCGACGCCCAGAGGTCGGTGATCGACGGCTTCTGGATGGGACTGGCGAAGCGGTCGGTGCAGTTCGGCTGATCCCGCGGGCACGGGGGTCGGCCGACCCATGAGCGCGGGTGCGGGCCCGGGCCGCTTACCTGACAGGTCATCGACCCGGGCCCGTACGCCTGCCAGGCTCGACGGCGTACGCAGCCCGTCCGACCCGACCGATCCGATCGGCGGGTCGACGCGACCGACCGGAGGGACCCATGCCCGCCTACGCCATCGCCCACCTGAAGGACGCCGCCCCGCATCCGGAGATCGCCGAGTACATCGAGCGCATCCCCTCCACCTTCGAGCCGTACGGCGGACGCTTCCTCGTGCACGTCACCCCGCACGAGGTGAAGGAGGGGAGCTGGCCCGGGGCCGTCGTGGTGATCGGCTTCCCCGGTATCGACGAGGCGCGCGGCTGGTGGGACTCGCCCGCCTACCAGGAGATCGCGCCCCTGCGCGCACGCCACATCGAGGGCGACATCATCCTGGTCGAAGGGGTACCCGAGGGCTATGACCCTCGTACCACCGCGAAGACCATGAGGGAGTCCCTGGCCGCCGAGCGGTGAGCCCGGAGGCTTACAGCTCCTTCTCGTACCAGGCGACGTCCCAGTACCGCCCGAACTTCCGCCCGACCTCGCGATAGGTGCCGACGTGCCGGAACCCGAAGCGCTCGTGCAGCCGGGTCGACGGCACGTTCGGCTGGGCGATGCCGGCGTAGGCGCGGTGCACGTCCTCGTCGGCGAGTGCCTCGAACAGCGCCTTGTACAGCAGCGTGCCCACGCCCAGGCCGGCCGCCTCCGGGGCGAGGTACACCGACACCTCCACCGAGGTGTCGTACGCCTGTTTCGCGCGAAACGCGCTGCTCGTGGCGTACCCCAGAATCCGCTGTGAACCTGTCTCGGCGGCAACCATCAGACGATGCCGTCCGTCTTCAAGGTGGGAGAGCAGCCAAGGGCGGCGCTCCTCCGGGGTGAAGACAGCGGTATCGAATGTGATGGGCGTCTCACGGACGTAGTGGTTGTAGAGGTCGGTGAGAGCGGCGAGGTCGGTCTCGACTCCTGGTCTGACCTGCACCTCTGCGGACTCCGCTGACATCACGCCTCCTCCTGTGGCGGCACAGGGTACTGCAAGATCAGAAAAATAGTGGGACGGGTTGGGAATTCTGTCCTGATTCCAGTCGTTGTTTCCTTCGGAAGCAGGGCACTCGGGAGAGTGTCCGAGCGGCCGCATCACGACCCACGTAGGACCAGATACGACCCTGCCAGCCCACCATCGCAAGGGAGCACGCATGGCAACCCGTGCCGTCGCCGCTCGTCGTTCGTCCGCCTCCGGCCGGACCGACGCGGCTCGCAGCGTTCGCGCCTCTGGCGGCGAGATCGCCGACCGCGACCTGGTCGGCATGTACCTCGACGAGATCGCGCGTACACCGCTGCTCGACGCCGCCAAGGAAGTCGAGCTGTCCCAGATCATCGAGGCGGGTGTGTTCGCGCAGCAGATCCTCGACGGCGAGGAGGAGCCCAGGGCGGGCGCCACCCGCGACGAGCTCGAAGCCCTCGTCGCCGACAGCGAGCGGGCCAAGGACATCTTCATCCGTTCGAACCTGCGCCTCGTCGTGGCCGTCGCCCGGCGGTACCCGCGCAGCGGCCTGCCCCTGCTCGACCTGATCCAGGAGGGGAACGCCGGCCTGGTCCGCGCGGTGGAGAAGTTCGACTACCGCAAGGGCTTCAAGTTCTCGACGTACGCCACCTGGTGGATCCGTCAGGCCATCACCCGATCGATAGCGGACCAGTCGCGCACCATCCGGCTGCCCGTCCACCTCGTGGAGGAGCTGGGCCGGATCCGCCGTGTGCAGCGCGAGTTCAACCGCGAGCACGGGCGCGACCCCGAGCCCGCCGAGATCGCCGCCGAGCTCGGTTCCAACGCGGACCGCGTCAGCGACGTCCTCGACTGGGCCCGTGACCCGGTCTCGCTGAACATGTCGGTGGACGACGACGGTGACACCCAGTTCGGCGACCTCCTGGAGGACACCTCCGCGGTCTCGCCCGAGCAGTCCGTGATGACGCTGCTGCGCAGCGAGGAACTGGACGATCTCATCGGGCGCCTCGACCAGCGCACCGCGTCCATCATCAAGATGCGGTACGGCATCGAGGACGGCCGCGAGCGCACGCTCACCGAGGTCGGCAAGGAACACGGTCTCACCCGTGAGCGGATCCGCCAGATCGAGAAGCACGCCCTGCTCGAACTGAAGAAGCTCGCCCGCGACACCGGTTTCGACGCCGTCGCCTGATCCGGCCCGGGCATCGACCAGGGCCCCGTAACGGCCCGCCCTCCTGGGGCCGCCACGGGGCCCGGCCCGGCCTACCGCCGTACGCCGACCACGGCCCCCGGTCGTACGCCGGCCACGTCCTGACCGCACGTCACCCACACTCTTGGTCGTACTCTGCCGCTGATTGGTCGAAGTACACCGCTACTTGGCCGTACAACGCCGCTACTTGGCCGTACTACGTCGCTTCAACTCCCCGTTCCCGGGGCACAAGACTTCCGGGCCCACGACTTCACCGGCCCGGAGCCGTGCGGCCCGGGACCCGGAGTCCGACCGCCGCGACCGCAGTCATCCGAAGCCGAGTCCCGACGCTCTCCCCCCAGCGCCGGGACTCTCCCAGAGCCGGGCTTCGGCGCCTCCCCCCCCCCCTGGCGCCGAAGCCCGGCTCGATGTCCGAAGGGCCGCTGTCGCCGGCTGCCGCTTCCGCCGCCGCCTGCCGCTTCCACCGCCGCCCCGCACGCCGACGGGCCACCCCGGACCTGAACCCCGGGGTGACCCGAACGGCAGATTGTGCCACAGAGGCCCACTCCGCCGGAGGCCCCGCGACGGCCGTCCCCGCACGTCAGAGGCACCGTAGGCACCGTTCACCCGTGCCTCACCCGTCGGCGTCCCCCGCCGCCCGTGCCAGTCGGGCCCCCAACTCCCTTACGTATCCCACCAGTTCCGGTGGCCGATGCACCGTGAAGTCGCAGTCGACCACCGCGAGCCGGACCGCCAGCCACTCCACGGAGTCCCCGACGGAGGCCCGCAACCGGCAGCTGTGCTCGTCGACGGGCTCGGGCGTACCGAACCAGCGGGGCAGCCGGGCCGCGATGAACTCGGCCGGCGCGGCGAAGGTGACGTCGCACTCGTACATCTCCTGGCGCCGGTACATCGACTGCTTCAGATACTCCTCCGCACTCCCCGTCGGCAACTCGCGCGGCGTGAACCGGGCGCCCGTGGCGAAGGGCTCCTCGACCCGGTCCACCCGGAAGGTCCGCCAGTCGGCGCGGTCGAGGTCGTACGCGACGAGATACCAGCGGCGCCCGGTCGAGACGAGCCGGTACGGCTCGCAGTGGCGACGCGAGTCCGTCCCGTCGCCGGAGCGGTAGGCGAACCGCAGCCGCTCGTGCCCCGCCACCGCCGAGGCCATCACGGTCAGCGTCTCGGGCGTGACGGTCGCCCCGTCACCGCTGGTCAGGGGAGTGGTGGCGGCCTGCAAGGTGGAGACCCGGTGGCGCAGCCGCGACGGCAGCACCTGTTCCAGCTTGGCGAGCGCCCGTACGGACGCCTCGTCCACCCCCTCCACCGCGTGCCCGGCCCCGGCCCGCAGCCCCACGGCGATCGCCACGGCCTCCTCGTCGTCCAGTACGAGCGGGGGCATGGCCTTCCCCGCGACCAGCCGGTAGCCGCCGTCGGCCCCCATCGTCGCCTGCACCGGGTAGCCGAGCTCCCGCAGCCGGTCGATGTCCCGCCGCACCGTACGCCGGGACACCCCGAGCCGTTCGGAGAGTTCACCCCCAGGCCACTCGCGGGGTGTCTGGAGGAGGGAGAGGAGTTGGAGGAGCCGCGCCGGAGTGTCCGTAGTCATGCCCCGAGCATGCCGGAGAAGTAGGACACCATCTGGCCTATTGGCCCTCTAGGTTTCCCTGCATGACCTCGACAACGAGCGCCCTGAAGGGGCGCGGGACCGATACGTCCGCCACTCCGGCACGCGGGCGCGATCAGGCACAAGCAACCGCCGGCGACCCGACCACGGTCCCGGTCACGGAGACGGAGGCGGCGCTTCCCGCGCCCCCGGGCTCCGACCGCCGCCGCTGGATCGCCCTCGCCGTCGTCATGACGGCCGCCTTCATGGACCTCGTCGACGTCACCATCGTCAACATCGCCATCCCCTCCATCCAGCGGGGCGAACTCGCCACGTTCAGCCAGATCCAGTGGATCACCGCCGGTTACGCCCTCGCCTTCGCCGCGGGACTCGTCACCGGCGGCCGGCTCGGCGACATCCACGGCCGCCGCCGGATCTTCCTCCTCGGCATCGGCGGCTTCACGCTCGCCTCCGCGCTCTGCGGTCTCGCCGCGAACCCGGAGATGCTGGTGGCGGCGAGGATCGCGCAGGGCGCGACCGCAGCGCTGATGGTGCCGCAGGTGCTGTCGATCGTGCACGCGACCTTCCCCGCCCACGAACGCGGCAAGGTCTTCGGGCTGTTCGGCGCGATCGTGGGGCTCGGCGCGGTCTCCGGCCCCCTGCTCGGCGCCCTGCTCATCGAGTGGAACCCGCTCGGCCTCGAATGGCGGGCGATCTTCCTGATCAACCTGCCGGTCGGCGTCGCGGGCATGGTCCTGGGCCGCCGTTTCATCACCGAGTCCAAGGCCCCGCAGGCCCTGAAGCTGGACCTCGTCGGCGTCGCGCTCGTCACCGGCGGACTGCTGATGCTGCTCTACCCCCTCACCCGGGGCCACGAGACGGGCTGGCCGCTGTGGGGCCACGTCTCGATGGCGGGCTCGCTCGGCGTGTTCGCGGCGCTGGTGGCGTACGAGCGGCGCAAGTCGGCGCGCGACGGCTCCCCGCTGATCGAACTGTCCCTGTTCCGGGTCAAGAGCTTCGCGGCCGGTATCGCCGTCCAGACCGTGTTCGGCATCGCCCTCGGCGTCTTCTTCCTCGTCTGGACCCTCTACCTCCAGACCGGCCTCGGCTGGAGCGTCCTGAAGGCCGGCCTCACCGGCATCCCGTTCTCCCTCGCCGTGTCGGTCGCGGCCGGGCTGTCCGTCCAGAAACTCGTCCCGCGCTTCGGCCGCAAGGTCCTCCAGGCGGGCGCGCTGCTGATGGCGGCCGGTGTGCTCCTCTACCTGGCGGAGTCCGAACGGTACGGCCTCGCCCTCACCCCCTGGCAGATGGCGCTCCCGCTGACCGTGATGGGCGCGGGCATGGGACTCATCGTCGCCCCGCTGACCGACGCGATCCTCTCCGGGGTGCCGCGTGAGCACGCCGGTTCCGCGTCCGGGCTGATCAGCACGGTCCAGCAGATGGGCAACGCCCTCGGGCTCGGTCTGGTCGCCGTGGTCTTCTTCGGCGTCATGGACGACCGTCCGGCGCCGTCCGACCTCGGCCCCGCCTACGTCGACGCCTTCGAGTACGCGCTCGGCTGGGTGGCCGCGGTCCTGATCGCGATCTTCCTGCTGATGTTCGCCCTGCCGGGACGTTCCGCAGCGGACGCGGACGCGGGCACGGGCACGGGCGCGGGCACGGGCGCGGGCACCGAGGAGCCGGCCGTCGCGGCCGACTAGACCGGCCGGCGCGAGAGTGGGGCCCCGTACCTTCGTGGGTGCGTGGCCCACTCTCATGCCGTAGGGGCGAGCCGGAGGATCTCCCGACGCCCGATCATGTCCGAGTCGGCCCGAGTGTTGCCCGAACCTGTTTACTTTTTGGAAATCCGGGCGTAGCCTCCGAGCGAAACCACAGAATCGGGCATCAGTCGGAGGTGAACGGACATGTACGCACCGGAGCGGCAGCAGGAGATCCTCCGGCTCGCCCGTGACGGCGGCCGGGTGGACGTGGTGTCGCTGGCGGAGCAGTTCCAGGTCACGGCCGAGACGATCCGCCGCGATCTGAAGGCCCTCGACCGCGCCGGCCTCGTCCAACGGGTGCACGGCGGCGCGATCCCCGCCGGCCGCCTGGACTTCGAGCCCGACCTCGCCGAACGCGAGGGCACCGCGACCGACCAGAAGGACCGCATCGCACAGGCCGCCCTCGCCGAACTCCCGAACGACGGCACGGTCCTCCTCGACGCCGGTACGACCATCGCGCGCCTCGCCGCCGCCATCCCGCTGGAGGCCACGCTCACCGCGGTCACGCACAGCCTGCCGATCGCCGCCCGCCTCGCCGACCACCCCGGCATCCAGCTCCACCTCGTCGGCGGTCGCGTCCGCCACCGCACCCGCGCCGCCGTGGACGCCTGGGCGCTGCGGGCCTACGGCGAGATCCGCGCCGACGTCCTCTTCGTGGCCGCCAACGGTTTCTCCACCGACCACGGCCTGACCACCCCCGACCTCGCCGAGGCCGCCGTGAAACGGGCGGCGGTGGCCGCCGCCCGCCGCGTGGTGCTGCTCGCCGACTCCTCCAAGCACGGCCAGGAACACTTCGCCCGCTTCGGCGACCTGAGCGACGTGGACCTGCTGATCACCGACACCGGCCTGAGCCCCGAGGACGCACTCGCCATCGAACGCAAGGGCACCGAAGTGCTGCGCGTCCCCGGCACCGAGTCCCCCGGCGGCTCCGGCACGAGCCGGACCGCCGACGGGACCCACGACAGGACCCACGGCGCAACCCGCGGCCGGACCGACAGTCGGCCCGACGGTCGGCCCGACAACCGGACCGCCGACGCGATCAACGGCCGGACCGACGGCCGGAAAGAGCACCTCGCATGATCCTCACCGTCACCCCCAACCCCTCCCTCGACCGCACCTACGAGGTCCCCTCCCTCGACCGCGGCGAGGTCATCCGGGCCACCGGCGAACGCATGGACCCGGGCGGCAAGGGCGTCAACGTCTCCCGAGCGGTCGCCGCCGCGGGGCGCCGTACCGTGGCCGTACTGCCGCTCGGCGGCGCGCCGGGCGCACTGGTCGCGGACCTGCTCGACGCGCAGGGAATCGAGGTCGCACGCGTGACGGTGGCCGGGGCCACCCGTTCCAACATCGCCCTCGCCGAGGCGGACGGTGTCCTGACGAAGATCAACGCGCCCGGCCCCGAGCTCTCGGCCGCCGAGCGGGAACTCCTCCTGGAGACCGTCCACGCCCAGTCCGCCGACGCCTCCTGGATCGCCTGCTGCGGCAGCCTCCCGCGCGGCCTCGCCCCCTCCTGGTACGCCGCACTCGTCGCCCGCGCCCACGCCGCCGGCGCCCGCATCGCCCTGGACACCTCCGGCCCGGCCCTCCTCGCCGCGCTCCGCGAACGCCCCGACGTCGTCAAGCCCAACGCCGAGGAACTCGCCGAAGCGGTCGGCCGCCCCCTCGCCACGGTCGGCGACGCCGTCAAGGCCGCCGAGGAACTCCGCGAGATGGGCGCCGCCGCGGTCCTGGCCAGCCTCGGCGCCGACGGACAACTCCTCGTCAACGCCTCCGGCACCTGGTTCGGCACCGCCCGCGTCGACGCCGTCCGCAGCAACGTCGGCGCCGGCGACTCCTCCCTCGCCGGCTTTCTCATCGCCGGCGGCCACGGCCCCGAAGCCCTCGCCTCGGCCGTGGCCCACGGCGCCGCCGCCGTCCAACTCCCCGGCAGCGTCATGCCGACCCCCGGCGACCTCGATCCGGCAGCGGTGACGGTGACGGCGGAGGTACCGGCGGATCGTGCGCTGAGGGAGCCGGTGTCATGAGGGCCGTGAGCGGGCGGCCGCGAACGACCCTTCGTTTTTCCTTCCCCCTCGCCCCCCGTCCGCCCCTCCCCCCCCACCCTCGGTCGGCCCCCGTGGCCCACGCCCCCCACACTACCGTCCCCACCCCCGCCCACCCCAGCACCCGGGCGATACGCGTGCGAAGGAGCCCGCGATGAGCGAGATGATCACCGCGGACCTGGTCGACCTCGACCTGTCCGCCGATACGAAGGAAGCGGCGGCGCGTGCCCTCGCCGAGCGCATGGTGGCGAAGGGCCGGGTCACCGACCTGGACGGCTTCCTGGCCGACGTCGCGGCCCGTGAGGCGCAGATGCCGACCGGCCTCGACGGCGGCATCGGCATCCCGCACTGCCGCAGCGAGCACGTCACCGAGCCGACCCTCGCCTTCGGCCGCAGCGCGGCAGGCGTCGACTTCGGCGCACCCGACGGCCCCGCCGACCTGATCTTCCTGATCGCCGCCCCGGCGGGCGCGGACGACGCGCACCTGACGATCCTCTCCTCCCTCGCCCGCCAGCTGATGAACACCGAATTCACGGACGCGCTGCGCGCCGTGGACGACGCGGCCCGCGCCGCCGCCCTGATCCGGGGCGACGCCGCGACCGACGGCACCGACAGCACCGACAGCGGCGAAGCCACCGAGGGCACCGAAGACTCCGCGGCGGCGTCGGGCGGAACGGCCTCCCCCGACGCCGCCGCGGGCAGCACGCCCCCGGCGACGCCCGCCCCGGCGACCCCGGCCCCGACGGCGCCCGAAGCGGCGGCCCCCGCCGAGGCCCGTCCCTTCCGCATCGTCGCCGTCACCTCCTGCCCCACCGGCATCGCGCACACCTACATGGCCGCCGAGTCGCTGGAGAACGCGGGCCGCGACGCCGGTGACGTCGAGATCGTCGTCGAGACACAGGGCTCGGCCGGCTTCACCCGCCTCGACCCGGCCGTCATCGCCGCCGCCGACGGCGTGATCTTCGCCCACGACGTCCCCGTACGGGAGAAGGACCGGTTCGCCGGGAAGCCCACCGTCGACGTCGGTGTGAAGGCGGGCATCAACCGCCCCGCCGAACTGATCTCCGAGGTCCGCGGCAAGGCCGAACGCGGTGAGACCACCGCCGCCGCCCGCCCCGGCACCCCCGTCGACCGCGCGGGCGACTCCGGCGACGGCTACGGCACCAAGCTGCGCAAGTGGCTGATGTCCGGCGTGAGCTACATGGTCCCGTTCGTCGCAGCGGGCGGCCTCCTCATCGCCCTCGGCTTCGCGATCGGCGGCTGGGAGATCAACAACGCCAAGCCGGTCACCGAGCACTTCGACTGGCTGCAGGTCGACAGCTGGGCCGCCCTGCTGTTCCAGATCGGCGCCGTCGCCTTCGGCTTCCTGATCCCCGTCCTCGCCGGTTACATCGCATACGGCATGGCGGACCGGCCCGGCCTCGTCCCCGGCTTCGTCGGCGGCATGATCGCCGCCAACATCAACGCCGGCTTCCTCGGAGGCCTGGCCGCCGGTCTGATCGCCGGTGCGGTCGTCCTCGGTATCCAGCGGATCAAGATCCCGCCGGTGATGCGCGGCATCATGCCGGTGGTCGTGATCCCGCTGGTCTCGTCGATGGTCGTCGGCTTCCTGATGCTGGTGGTGATCGGCAAGCCCATCGCCGAGGCGCAGAAGGGCATGACGGACTGGCTGAGCGGCCTCTCCGGCAGCAACGCGATCCTCCTCGGCGTCCTCCTCGGCCTGATGATGTGCTTCGACCTGGGCGGCCCGGTCAACAAGGTCGCCTACGCCTTCGCCACCGCCGGTATCGCCGTGCAGGACCCCAGCGACTCCGCGATGAAGATCATGGCGGCGGTCATGGCGGCCGGTATGGTCCCGCCGCTGGGCATGGCCCTCGCCACCACGATCCGCAAGAAGCTGTTCACCACCGCCGAGCGCGAGAACGGCAAGGCGGCCTGGGTGCTCGGCGCCTCGTTCATCTCCGAGGGCGCGATCCCGTTCGCCGCCGCCGACCCGCTGCGCGTCATCCCCGCCTCCATGGCCGGCGGCGCGGTCACCGGCGCGCTGGCCATGGCCTTCGGCTCGACCCTGCGCGCCCCGCACGGCGGCATCTGGGTCACCCCGCTGATCGGCAAGCCGTTCCTCTACCTGCTCGCCATCGCGATCGGCACCGCGGTCACGGCCGGCCTGGTCATCGTCCTGAAGGGCATGCGCAAGACCCAGCCGGGCGCCGCCCCGCAGTCCGCTCCCGCCGCCACGGCGGAGACGAAGGAGCCGGTCGCGGCCTGAACCCGGGACCGGTACGACGGCCGCGGGGCCCCCCCCCCCGGGGGGGGGGCCCGACGCGGTCGCCACGCACCGGCCCGGGTGGGACGCGGTCGCGGCGGTGGGGTCCTCGATCAGGCCATGCGCTCCACCCGGCGAGAACCACGGTCGCCGTGTCTGTCTGCCCGGTGTTCCGGGAGGTAGCTTGGTGAGGAAAGCCCCTGAAGGAGGGCGATGCGATGCCGTGGTTCCTGTGGCTGCTCGCCGCCGCGGCGCTGGGCGCCGCGGAGTTCTTCACCCTGACACTGGTCTTCGGGCTGCTGGCGGGTGCCGCGTTGGTCGCCGCCGTGGTCGCCGGCCTGGGCATCGGCCTTCTCGGCCAGCTCGTGGCCCTCGGCGCGGGGGTGGTGGCGGGCCTCTTCCTCATCCGCCCCGTCGCGCTGCGGCACATGGCCCAGCAGCCCCTCGTACGAGAGGGCAGCGACGCCCTGATCGGCAAGCGGGCCGAGGTCATGCAGGAGGTCACCGGGACCCGTGGCCTGATCAAACTCTCCGGTGAGGAATGGTCCGCCCGCGCCCTCGACGAGAGCCTGGTGATCCCCGTGGGAGCGTTCGTCGACGTCATGGAGATCGAGGGCGCCACGGCCATCGTCTACCCCCGCGAACTCCTTCCGTGACCCCCCGCGAACTCCGTCCGTGACCGGCTGAACACACACCAACGGAGGCACTGTGGATCCCGTCGTCATCCCCCTCCTCGTCGTGGCCCTTGTCGTGGTCTTCCTCGTGGCCTCCAGCGTGCGGATCGTGCCCCAGGCTCGCCGCTACAACATCGAGCGGTTCGGCCGCTACCGCCGGACCCTGCAACCCGGGCTGAACCTGGTCGTGCCCGTGGCGGACCGGATCAACACCAAGCTCGACGTGCGCGAGCAGGTCTATTCGTCCGACCCCAGGCCGGTGATCACCGAGGACAACCTCGTGGTGAACATCGACACCGTCCTCTACTACCAGATCACCGACCCGCGGGCGGCGGCCTACGAGGTCGCCGACTACCTCCAGGCGATCGACCAGCTCACCGTGACCACGCTGCGCAACGTCATCGGCAGCATGGACCTGGAGGAGACGCTCACCTCGCGCGAGGAGATCAACTCCCGGCTCCGCGCCGTCCTCGACGACGCCACCGGCAAGTGGGGCATCCGGGTCAACCGCGTGGAGATCAAGGCCATCGACCCGCCGGCCACCATCAAGGAGGCGATGGAGAAGCAGATGCGGGCCGAGCGGGACAAGCGCGCGGCCATCCTGCACGCCGAAGGGGAGCGGCAGGCCAAGATCCTCACCGCGGAAGGCACGAAGCAGAAGGACATCCTGGAGGCCCAGGGCGCGCAACAGGCCATGATCCTGCGGGCGGACGGCGAGGCCAAGGCGGTGGAGCTCGTCTTCCAGGCCGTCCACCGCAACAACGCCGACCCCAAGGTCCTGGCCTACAAGTACCTGGAGACGCTCCCGCACCTGGCGAACAGCGACAACAACACGTTCTGGGTGATCCCGGGGGAGCTCACCGAGGCGGTTCGGACCGTCACCCGAGCCTTCGGCGACGAGACGACGGCAGGCCCTCCCACGCCTGGGCGACCCGCGGAAGCGGCCACCGCCGACGGTGACGGGACCTCGGGCGAGGCCGGGATCCCGCAGCTGGAGCGTGGCTCGACGGCGTCCCTCGACGCGGCCGCCGCCGCGGACGAGGCCGGGAAGCAGGCCGCCGCGGCGGTGAGCGACGCCAAGGCGGAGGCCGAGGCCGCGAAGTCGGCCCAGCTGCCGCGCCGGGCGCGGACGTCCGACGACTGAGCCGACTCTCCGCCGGCACCCTCACCCGTCACGTCGCCCGCATCGGCTGTCACGCCGCCCGGCGTGCGTGGCCCGGACCGTCGAGGGCGACGCGACGCCCTGACGATCTCCTGACGCCTTCTTGACGGGACACCGGCATGGACGCCCGGGTCAAGACTGCCGGGATCCGGCAATGCGGCGAGGCGCGGACGCGGGCAGCATGGGGGCCGAGGGGAGCACACGGGGGAGGCCTCGATGCCGGGCACCGGCAGGTGTCCGGCATCGAGGCCGCCGAGGCGTGCCGAGGCCGTCGTGTGACGGGTCGATCGGGGGTTGGGCATGCGGACGTTCCTGGAGGCCGCCACAGGCTTCCCGACCTTCCTGTTCACCGTCCCCCTGCTGGCGGCGGCGGGCTTCTGGCTGCTGGTCGCGATGGGCGTCGTCGGCTCACGCGCCTTCGACGAGGACGCCGACCTCGGCGCGCTGGGGCTGGGCGGGATTCCGGTCGCGGTCGCCTTCTCGCTGTGGACGGGCTTCTCCTGGGCCGGCAGCCTCGGCGCGGCCGTCCTGCTGGAGCCGTCGGCACCCTCCGGGCCGACGCGCGCGCTGACCGGACTCGCCGTCCTCGTCGTCGTTCCGCCGGTCTCCTGGTGTGCGACCCGGGCACTGGTACGGCTGCCGCGACGCCTTCGTCCCGATGCGCCGCCTGCTCACGGTCCGCGAGACGGTGCCGGCGGTGAACGCCGCGTACATCGCCGACAAGATGCCGGCGCGTCCAGCCGGTCATGAGCGACTTCGAGCCGGCCGCACCGATCGACGATCCCTACGCGGCCGAGGCCGCCCTGCCGACGAACCCGAACGCACGGCACACGGCCCACCCGGTGCGCGACACCGTGGGCCACTGACGCAGCCTCTGTCTCGCGGTCGCCGGGACGGTTCGACTGGCCGACGCAACCCCTCTGACCCGGCCCCGGCATGTGGGTGCGGTGCGCTCCGCCCCAGTTCACCACCCGGTCAGCAGCAGGTGGTTGAGGAGCAGGGCCAGGACCGCCTGGGCGGTCAGCCAGGCGCGGGGGCGGTCCAGGAACGCGCCGGCGCAGAGGAGCCAGAGCGCGAACGGCAGCCAGATCCGTTCCGTTTCCGCCTTGCTCATCCCGGACAGGTCGGCCGCGAGCAGCATCGTCAGGGCCGCGCAGAGCAGGAGTCCCAGTCGGCGCTCGGCGACGGGCGTCGCGTGCCGTCGGGCGAGGCGGGTGCCCGCCCTGCGGAGCCCCGCCACCGTGGCCGGTCCCACGACGAAGACCGTGCAGGCGAGGTTGGCGAACAGCCAGTAGCCGTACGGCCGGAAGCCGCCCGCGCCCTGGTGGTAGCGCTCGACGAGCAGGTGATACGCCTCCCACCAGTCGAACCCGGCCACGGTGAACGCGACCGGGACGACGAGGAGTCCGGCGACCGCGTAAGGCAGGACCGGCAGCCGTCGGGAGCCGAGCAGCAGGACGGTCGCGGCCATCGCGGCGAAGAGGGTGAGGCCGTACGACAGGTAGACGGTGAGGCCGAAGAGGAGTCCGGCGGTGAACGCGGTCGCCGCCGGACGGCGGCCCGTCACCGCCGCCGCGAGGAAGGCCGTGGCCCAGGCGGTGACCGCCGCGAAGTATCCGTCCGCCGACGTGCCCGCCCAGACCGCCGCGGGCGCGAGGACGAGGAACGGGGCGGCGCGGCGGGCCAGGGCCTCGCTCGCCAGCGTCCGGACGGTGAGCAGGACGGCGACCGCGGCGCTCGCGCCGACCGCGATGACGAAGACACCCGCCCACCCCCCGCCGCCCAGGCCGATCCGGTCGAGGAGGACGAAGGTGAGGGTGGCGCCCGGCGGGTGGCCGGCGACGTGCGGGGGCCAGTGGTCGGGGGAGCCCAGCAGGATGTGGTCGGTGAAGCTCCGCAGGGTGGCGGGGATGTCGTCGAAGCGGTCGACGACCTGGAGGTACTCGTACCTGGTCGTCAGCCGGCGGGCGATGCCGCGGTGCCAGCCGTCGACCAGGGCGAGGGAGAAGGTCCATGCCAGGGCGGTGGCCCACGCGCTCCACAGCAGTGACCGCCAGGGCAGTCCGGCGGCCAGTGGGGGGCCGTACGCCACGACGGCGGTGGCGACGGTGATCGCGGCGGGGGTGCCGGGGCCGACGTGGGGCAGCCAGTTGGCGTACAGGGGCGGCCAGCCGACGTGCAGGACGTCGTCGGCGCGCTTGATGGCGATGCCCACCGACGCGGTCACCACCACGAGCAGTGCGGCGGCCGAGACGGCGTAGAGGTCGCGGCGGAGATCGCGGCGCGGATCGTGGCGGAGATCGCGGTTCACGCTCGGAGACGTTAGGCCGGGTGGTGGCCCGCGGACTCCCGACAGGCGCGGACGTCAGCCTTTCGTCATGAGTCGCGCCCCCTCCCACCGGGTGCTCCGGGCCTAGCGTCGGGACATGGCACGGTCTCCTTCCTCTCCCGCCTTCTGGCGCAGCCCGCTGCGCGGCCCCTGGTTCACCTCCGTCCTCGGCGTCGCGCTGCTCGCCGGGATCACGGTGCTGTTCGTGACGGGGCTGCTGTCGTACGCCGCCTACAACCCGAACCTGTCACCGGTGAACGACAAGACCGGGGACAAGGGGATCCTCGGCTTCTACCTCTTCGCCTGGCCGACGGATCCGCCCTGGCTGTACCGGCTCACCCAGGGCGTCCACGTCACGCTCGGGATCGCCCTGGTCCCCGTGGTGCTGGCCAAGCTGTGGTCGGTGGTGCCGAGGCTGTTCCAGCTGCCTCCGGCGCGCTCGCTCACCCACGCCCTGGAGCGGATCTCGCTGCTCCTGCTGGTCGGCGGAGTGCTGTTCGAGTTCGTGACGGGTCTGCTGAACATCCAGCTCGACTACGTGTTCCCCGGCTCCTTCTACCCGCTGCACTTCTACGGGGCGTGGGTGTTCTTCGCGGCGTTCGGGGTCCATGTGGCGCTGCGGGCGCCGACGGCCGTCCGCAACCTGCGCCGGATGCGGGGGAGCGGGGAGGAGGAGCGGGGCGAGGACGCGAATGCGGGCTCGCGGCCGGCGGCCACGGAAGCGATTCCGCCACCGGTGTCCGCGGAGGAACCCTCGCTCGTGGCGCCCTACCCGGCCGAGCCCACCGTGTCGCGGCGCGGTGCCGTGTGGCTGGTCGGGGGCGGCTCGCTGCTGCTCCTCGCCACGAGCGCGGGGCAGAATTTCGACGGGCCGTTGCGGCGTACGGCCCTGCTCGCCCCGCACGGCGGTGCCGAGCCGGGCAGCGGGCCCGGCGGCTTCCAGATCAACAAGACGGCCGCGTCCCGGGGGATCGACCCGGCCGAGACGAGCGAGGACGCCTGGCGGCTGACCGTCACCGGTCCGTCGGGGACCGTCCGGCTGAGCCGCGCCCAACTGCTGGAACTGCCGCTGCACAGCGCGGCGCTGCCGATCGCGTGTGTCGAGGGCTGGTCCACCTCCGACCAGTGGTGGCGGGGCGTACGGCTGCGCGACCTCGCCGCGCTCGTCGGGTACGAGCCGGGGGCGGCGCCCGACGTCCTGGTGGAGTCCCTGCAGCGGCGCGGCGCCTTCCGCCGGGCCGCGCTGCGCGACAACCAGGTGCGCGACGCGCGTTCCCTGCTCGCCCTGGACGTCAACGGCGAGCCCCTGACCCCCGACCACGGCCACCCGGCGCGGATCATCGTGCCCGCCGCGCCCGGCGTCCTCAACACCAAGTGGGTGGCCCGGATGACGTTCGGAGACCTGTGATGAGAGCACCTGGGACGACAAGGCTTCGAGCGCGGGCCGGCAGTCCGTTCCAACTGCTGCTCCTGGCCTGCTCGTTCGCGCTGGCCGGATACGCGGGTGTGCGGTTGGTCTCCGACGACTGGTTCGCGGTCGCGCTGTGGTTCGTGGGCGCGGCGGTGGTGCACGACCTCGTGCTGCTGCCGCTGTACGCGACCGCCGACCGCGCGCTCGTCCGCGCGTCGGGCGAGGCCGGCCACCGGGAACTGGTGGCGTACGTCCGCGTGCCCGCCGTCCTGTCCGGGCTGCTGCTGTTGGTGTGGTTCCCGCTGATCAGCGGCCGGGTGGCGGACCGTTACGAATCCGCCACCGGCCTCTCCGCGCACGGCTTCGCCGCCCGCTGGTGGCTGATCACAGCCGTGCTGTTCGGCGGTTCAGCGCTGCTGCTGGCGCTGCGGGTGCGGCGGCGGGCGCGGCTGCGCAGCACGACGAAGGAGCGCCCGCCCGCCGTCCACTGATCGACCACGCGCCAGCCGAGCCGACGGGCGTGCCGCGACAGCGCCGGCGTACCGAGCCGGGCCCAGGGGAACACGCCCTCGTCCGCGTCCGCGACCTCGGCGCCGCTCACGAGGCGGACCTCGACGCGTTCGTCCACGTCCACGGGGACGGTCTCGGCGATCAGGAGGCCGCCGGGACACAGCAGTTCGCCCACGCGGGAGAGGAGGGCGTGGGGGTCGCCGCCGATGCCGAGGTTGCCGTCGAGGAGCAGGGCGCTGTTCCAGCGGCCCTCGCCGGGCAGCGGTTCGAACACGGAGCGCCGCAGCGCCTGGCCGCCGAGCCGCAGGGTGTGGGCGACGGCGGCCCGGCTGACGTCGATGCCGAGCACCGGCCGCCCCCGGGCGGCGAGTTCCGCGACCAGCCGCCCCGGCCCGCACCCCACGTCGAGGACGGCGCCCTCGCACCTCCCCAGGGCCTCCAGATCGACGGCGTCGGCACGGGCACACCAGCGCTCCACCTCCAGCGGCAGCAACCAGCCGTCACGGCGGCGCAGATAGAGCGGCCCGCGGCCGGTGCGCAGGGCGTCGGCGTACGGATCGTAGGGATCGTAGGGATCACTGGACCAGGTCCACGGGGTCTTCTGCCGGGTGCCGCTTGTCGGTGGGGTGAGTGCCGTGGGGCTGCGTGTGGGCGGGCTTGTGGGCGGGTCTTCCGTCGCGGGTCCGCTTGTCGGCTGGTCGACCGCCGTGGGCCTGCTCGTGGGCGGGTCTTCTGTCATGGGTCCGTTGAGCGGTCGGCCTTCCGTCGTGGGTCTGCTTGTCGGTGGGGTGAGTGCTGTGTGCCTGCTCGTGGGCGGGCCTTCCGCCACGGGCCCGTTGAGCGGCCGATCTCCCGCCACAGGCCCGTTCATCGGCCGGTCTCCCGCCAGGAGCCCGTCCACCAGCCGGTTCCCTGTCGCGGACCGACCGACGGCCGAGGCCCGTGCATCGGCCGCCCCCTCTCCCCACCACTCACCGGTGCTGTCCCCTCTCCCCTTCTCCCCGTCTCCCCGTGTGTGCCGTTCACCGGCGCTCCCCCTCTCCTGCCGCTCACCGGCGCCGCCCCCTCCCCGCATGCGCCGCTCACCGGCCACTGACCGCCCGCAGCCGGGCCAGTTCCGCCGCGAACCGGGTCCGGGGCGCGAGTGCGGCGACGGCCTCGGCGTCGGCTGCGGTGTCGACGTCTCTCAGGCGCGGCAGGTCGCGAACACGCAGCCCGGCGGCGACCAGACGGGCGCGCTGGACGGCTCCGGTGACGGGCGTCGACATGGGCACCCCGCGCAGCAGGGCCGGGTCCGGCTCGGCGAGTCCGAGGGCCCAGAAGCCGCCGTCCTCGGCCGGACCGAAGCACGCGTCGCACCCGGCGAGGTCCACGGTCAGCAACTGGGGGGTCACCTGCGGGGTGTCCATGCCGATGAGCAGGGCCGGTCCGTCGCAGCCGGCGAAGGCGGCGGCCAGCCGTTCGTCGAGGCCGCCCGCCACCTGCGGTACGACGTCGAAGCCGGGCGGCAGCCACGGACCGGGCCGGCCGTCCAGCACCAGGACGCGCCGCAGGGCGGGCGTAGCGGCCACCGCCCGCAGGGTGTCCGCGAGGGCCGCTTCGGCGAGCGCCGCCGCCCCCGACGGGGTGAAGGGCGGGGTGAGCCGGGTCTTCACCCGGCCCGGCCTCGGCTCCTTGGCGATGACGAGAAGCGTGGTCATCGACGGACCCCTCCCGCCGCGCCGTCCTGCCGTACCGCTGGTTCGTGCAGGACGCGGCTCATGTCCCGCACCGCCTGCCAGGTGCCCCGCCAGGTGCCGGTGACCTTGGAGGCGCCGGTGCGCGGCAGGTACGGCACGTCGTGCTCGGTGACGCGCCAGCCCGCGTCGGCCGCGCGCACCACCATCTGCAACGGGTAGCCGCTGCGTCGGTCGGTCAGCCCGAGGGCGAGCAGCGACTCACGGCGGGCGGCGCGCAGCGGGCCGAGGTCGCGCAGCCGCAGGCCGGTGCGGCGGCGCAGCATGCGGGCGAGCGCGAGATTGCCGGCCCTGGCGTGCGCGGGCCACGCGCCCCGCCCTTGGGGGCGGCGCCTGCCCAGCACCAGATCGCTGCGCCCGTCCGCCACTTCGTCGACGAAGGGGACGAGGAGCGACGGATCGAGTGAGGCGTCACAGTCGCAGAAGGCCACGATGTCGGCCGTGGCGGCGGTCAGTCCCGCGTGGCAGGCGGCGCCGAAGCCGCGGCGCGGTTCGTGGACCACGGTCGCGCCCAGCGCGCGGGCGATGTCGGGCGAGCCGTCGGTGGAGCCGTTGTCCACGACCAGGGCGCGCCAGCCGGCCGGGACACGGGCCAGCACCCAGGGCAGGGCGTCGGCCTCGTTCAGGCAGGGGAGTACGAGGTCGACGGAGGGGTGGGGACGCACGGCGTCGACGTCCGATGGGGGAGGAGAGGTCGTCACGGCTTTCACCCTACGAGGACGAAATTCGCAATTCGGCCAGAGCGTCCTTACGGAACGCGGACGTCTGGAGCCGGGGGTGTCCGCCGGGCGGCGCGCGGGCCCGGCTCGGTGCGACGCTGGGCCGCATGGAACAGCAGCCACACGAGCCGGGGCGACGGACGGCGGCGCGCGTCCTGGTGGTCGACGACGACCCCACGGTCGCCGAGGTCGTCGCCGGATACCTCGACCGCGCCGGACACGTCGTCGACCGGGCGGGGGACGGCCCGACCGCACTGGCCCACGCCGCCGAGCACTGGCCGGACCTGGTCGTGCTGGATCTGATGCTGCCCGGCATGGACGGCCTGGAGGTGTGCCGCCGCCTGCGGGCACGGGCCCCGGTCCCGGTCGTCATGCTCACCGCGCGCGGTGACGAGGACGACCGCATCCTGGGCCTGGAGGTGGGCGCCGACGACTACGTGACCAAGCCCTTCAGCCCCCGCGAACTGGTCCTGCGCGTCGAGTCCGTACTGCGCCGCGCACGCCCCACGTCCGGAGCGGCGGCTCGCGGCCCACTGCGCTCGGCGGGCCTGACCGTGGACCCGTCCGCTCGTCGCGCCACCAAGGACGGCGTCGAACTCGCCCTGACCCTGCGCGAGTTCGACCTGCTCGCCTTCTTCCTGCGCAACCCCGGCCGTGCCCACAGCCGCGAGGCCCTGATGCGTGAGGTGTGGGGCTGGGACTTCGGCGATCTGTCGACGGTGACCGTTCACGTCCGCCGCCTGCGCGGCAAGGTCGAGGACGACCCGGCGCACCCCCGGCTGATCCAGACGGTCTGGGGAGTCGGCTACCGCTTCGACGCCACCGCCACCGCCACCGCCACCGCCGCCACCGTCACCGTCACATCGGCCTCCACCTCCACCGACGGCGACCTCACCCGCCTCCGGACCGACGCCGCCCCCACCCGAACCCCGCTCGTCGCACCCGAACCGCCCGCCCCCCACCGGCTCGGGGAGGCGTGATCATGCGGGACACCCTGCTCATCGCCCTCATCGCGCTCGTCGGCGCCGGTGGGGCCGGGCTGCTGGGCGCGGTCGCGCTCCGGCTGCTGCGGAGCCGCTCGCTCACCGCGTCGCTCACCGTGGTGGCCGCCGTCGCGGTGACCGCGATGCTCGCCGGCACCCTGGCGGTGGCCTGGGCGATGTTCCTGTCGCCGCACGACCTGTCGGTCGTCACCACGGTCGTCGCGATGGCCGCGGTCGTCTCGCTGGCCACCGCGCTCCTGCTCGGCCGCTGGGTCGTCGGCAGCAGCCGCGCCCTCCAGCTCGCCGCCCGCTCCTTCGGCGACGGCGGTTCGTTCGACGCCCCCGCCGGCCCCGCCACCGCTGAACTCGCCTCCCTGAGCGCCGAGTTGGCGGCGACGAGCGCGAAGCTCACCGAGTCCCGACAGCGGGAGCGCGCGCTGGAATCCTCGCGGCGCGAACTCGTCGCCTGGATCTCCCACGACCTGCGTACCCCGCTCGCGGGGCTGCGCGCGATGGCCGAGGCCCTGGAGGACGGCGTCGCCGCCGACCCCGCCCGCTATCTGACGCAGATCCGCACCGAGGTCGAGCGCCTCAACGGCATGGTCGGCGACCTCTTCGAACTCTCCCGCATCCACGCCGGCGCCCTCGCCCTCACCCCGTCCCGGGTATCCGTCTACGACCTGGTCGGCGACGCCCTCGCCGGGGTGTCCCCGCTGGCGCACGAGCACGGGGTGCGGCTGGTCGGCGACCGCGTCGAGCCCCTGCCCGTGGAGGTGGACGGCAGGGAGATGAGCCGGGTGCTCGGCAACCTCCTCGTCAACGCGATCCGCCGGACCCCCGCCGACGGCACCGTCATGGTGGCCGCCGAACGGTCCCCCGAGGGCGTGTTGCTCTCCGTGTCGGACGGCTGCGGAGGCATCCCCGAGGAGGACCTGCCCCGCGTCTTCGACACCGGCTGGCGTGGCACCCACGCCCGTACGCCCCCCGCGGGCGCCGGGCTCGGCCTCGCCATCGTCCGGGGGATCGTCGAGGCCCACCAGGGCCGCACCACGGTCCGCAACATCCCCGGCGGCTGCCGGTTCGAGGTGGTGCTGCCCGCGGCCGCTTCCTGAACAGGGACGGCATCACCGGTACCTGAATGCGGGCGGAGGCGCCGTCGCGCCGGCCCACGCGCCCCCAACCCCCCGGCCTGCGCGTCCCTACACCCCGTTCTAGGCGCCCCGCATCCCGCCCTCCACGTCCCGCATCCCGCCCTCCACGTCCCGCATCCCGCCCTCCACGTCCCGCATCCCGCCCTCCACGTCCCGCATCCCGCCCTCCACGTCCCGCATCCCGCCCTCCACGTCCCGCATCCCGGCCTGCGCGAACTCCCGCATGCCCTCCGTGAACCCGACCTCCGGCTTCCACCCCAGCTCCGAGCGCAGCCGCGACGAGTCCGCCGTGATGTGGCGTACGTCCCCGAGCCGGTACTCCCCGGTCACGACGGGCTCCGGACCGCCGTACGCGTCGGCCAGTGCCGCCGCCATCTCCCCGACCGTGTGCGGCTCACCGCTGCCGGTGTTGTACGCGGTGAGCGCCCCGGGCCGGACGTCGGCCTCCAGAGCCATGACGTTGGCACCGGCCACGTCCCGTACGTGCACGAAGTCCCGCCGCTGTCGCCCGTCCTCGAACACCCGGGGCGCCCGGCCGTCCGCCAGGGCCGAGCGGAAGAAGGAGGCCACCCCGGCGTACGGGGTGTCGCGGGGCATCCGGGGCCCGTAGACGTTGTGGTAGCGCAACGACACCGCCGCCCCGCCCGTCGTCCGCGCCCACGCCGCCGCCAGATGCTCCTGGGCGAGCTTGGTGGTGGCGTACACGTTGCGCGGGTCGACCGGCGCGTCCTCCCCCACCAGCCCCGGCGCCAACGCGTCCCCGCACACCGGGCACAGCGGTTCGAAGCGGCCCGCCGCGAGATCGTCGAGCGCGCGGGGCCCGGGCCGCACCACACCGTGCCGCCCGCACTCGTACCGCCCCTCCCCGTACACGACCATCGACCCCGCCAGCACCAGCCGCCGCACCCCCGCGTCGGCCATGGCGGCCAGCAGCACCGCCGTACCCAGGTCGTTGCGGGAGACGTACTCCGGCGCATCCGCGAAGCCGGTCCCCAGACCCACCATCGCGGCCTGATGGCACACGGCGTCCACCCCGGCCAACGCCCGGTCGACCGCCCGCCGGTCCCGTACGTCCGAGCCCGGGTCCACGGCCACGTCGAACACGACGGGTTCATGCCCGCCCTCCACCAGCACATCCACGACATGGGACCCGATGAACCCGGCACCGCCGGTGACCAGTACACGCATACGGCCACGCTAGGGCGCACCGGACCGGCATCCCGCGCCCACGCCCGGCACGTCAGGCTTCCGTAAGAGTGTGCGAGAGCGAGAGCGAGACCGGGACGTAGATCGAGACCGAGACCGGGCGGACGTAAGGATTTCGTCATCGGCCCTTCCCACCCGAAGGGCCGCCCCTTGCGTTGAATGGAGGGAACGACACAGGCTCACGGAACGGGAAGAGGGACGACATGGGGCGCGGGCGGTGGGGGCCGTTGGCCGTAGGAGTGCTGGTGACGGTGGTCGCGGGGGTGGGCGTGAGCCTGTACTGGTTCCAGCCGTGGAAGCTCTGGCAGGACGAGACGGTGACGGAGTCCCTGCCCGCCGCCGTGGAACCCGCCGAAACCCCGGCAGCGACCCCCGGCACGGGGTCGTCGCCGTCCCCGTCGGCACCTGCCGCCGGGCCTGTGACGCTCGCGAGCGGTGAGCTGATCAGCCACGAGCACACGACCTCGGGCAGCGTGAAGCTCGTCCGGCTGGCCGACGGCGCCCATGTGGTCCGGCTGGAGAACCTAGACACCAGCAACGGCCCCGATCTGCGCGTGTGGCTGACCGACGCACCGGTGAAGGAGGGCCTCGCCGGCTGGCACGTCTTCGACGACGGCGCACACGTCAGCCTCGGCAAGCTCAAGGGCAACAAGGGCAGCCAGAACTACGTCGTGCCCGAGGACGTCGACCTGTCCCGCTACAGCAGCGTCAGCATCTGGTGCGACCGTTTCGACGTCTCCTTCGGCGCCGCCGAACTGGCCGACGTCTGACGGATCGCCCTCACGGGCGTGCGGATCTCACGGGCGTGCCGACCTCACGGCTGCCGGGGAGGTCGGCCGACCCGGATCTCGTCCCGGACGGGGCGGCCGGGCGTCACACCGCGGCCGGTGCGACGGTGAGCAGCCTGCCCATCGCGGCCAGGACCGACGGCTCGACCCGGTAGTAGACCCAGGTGCCGCGCCGCTCGGAGGTGAGCAGGCCGGCGTCCTTCAGCTTCTTCAGGTGATGGGAGACGGTCGGCTGGGAGACGCCGACGTCGGAGATGTCGCACACGCACGCCTCGCCGCCCTCGTGCGAGGCGACCGCGGAGAACAGCCGCAGCCGTACGGGGTCGCCGAGCGCCTTGAACATCCGGGCGGCGGTCTCGGCCTCCTCCGCCGTGAAGGGACGCTCGGTCAGTGGCGGGCAGCAGGGCGCCGCGGTGTCGGCGGGTTCCAGCAGCGGGAGCAGCTCGGGATTCGACATACATCTATGTTGACACATGTCGAAGCAGCTCACTGGATTCGATAGATGTCTATATTGACGCTCGCCGAATCAAGTGCCAAGCTGGCCCCACAAGCCATCGACACATGTCGAAGCAAGGGAGTCACCGTGAGCGCGTCCACCACCGACCAGCTGCCTGTCGTGGTCGTCGGGGCAGGCCCGATCGGCCTGGCCGCCGCCGCCCACCTCATCGGGCGGGACATCGAACCCCTGGTCCTGGAGGCGGGGCCGTCGGCCGCATCCGCAGTCCGCGCATGGGCGCACGTGCGGCTGTTCTCCTCGTGGGCCGAGGTCACCGACCCCGCCGCGGAGAAGCTCCTGGCCCCCACCGGCTGGGTCCGCCCCGACGGCGCCGCCTACCCGACGGGGGGCGACTGGGTCGAGCGCTACCTCCAGCCGCTCGCCGACGTCCTGGGCGACAGGGTCCGCTACGGCGCCACGGTGACCGGCGTCGCCCGCGCCGGACGAGACCGCGTCGTCGACTCCGGCCGCGAGGAGCAGCCCTTCACCGTCCACATCCGGACCGCGGACGGCATCGAGGAACGCCTCACCGCCCGCGCCGTGATCGACGCCTCCGGGACCTGGTCCACGCCCGGCCCGGCGGGCGCGAACGGCCTGCCCGCCCTCGGCGAGCGAGCCGCCGCCGACCGCGTCAGCTACCGCGTCCCGGATCTCGAGGACCCGACGGTCCGCGCCCGTTACGCGGGCCAGCGCACCGCGGTCGTGGGTTCCGGCGCCTCCGCCTTCACGGCCCTCGCGCTTCTCGCCGACCTGGCCGAGGAGGAAGGCGACGGCACGCACGCGGTGTGGATCCTGCGCCGGGGGATCACCGGTTCGACGTACGGCGGCGGCGCAGCCGACCAGCTCCCGGCCCGCGGCGCCCTCGGCCTGCGGGCCAAGGCGGCCGTCGAGGGCGGCCACGCGAGTGCCGTCACCGGGTTCCGTACGAAGGCCGTGGCACGCGAGGGCGACCGGCTCGTCCTGGTCGCGGAGGACGGCCGGCGTCTGGACCCGGTCGACGAGGTCGTCGTCCTGACCGGTTTCCGCCCCGACCTCTCCTACGTCAGCGAACTCCGCCTCGGTCTCGACGACCGCCTCCAAGCCCCGACCGCCCTGGCCCCGCTGATCGACCCGAACGTCCACTCCTGCGGCACGGTCCACCCGCACGGCGTGACCGAGCTGTCCCACCCGGAGAAGGACGTCTACCTGGTCGGCATGAAGAGCTACGGCCGCGCCCCGACCTTCCTCGCGATGACCGGCTACGAGCAGGTCCGCTCGGTCGCGGCCGCGCTCGCCGAGGACCGGGAAGCCGCCGAGCGCGTGGAGTTGACCCTGCCGGAGACCGGCGTGTGCGGCGGCGCCGGCCTCTTCGACGACCCCGACGCCGCCCAGGGCGGCAGCGGCGGCGGCTGCTGCGCCGCCCCGACCACCCAGCCGATCAGCATCGGAGCCCCGGCCTCGTCCGGCGGCTGCTGAACCACCCACCCGCAGCAGGAGGTTCGCCATGAACCGCGTACAACTGGCTCTCCGCGTCCCGGACCTGAAGGCGTCCGTGGCCTTCTACAGCAAGCTCTTCGCCACCGAACCCGCCAAACTCCGCGACGGCTACGCCAACTTCGCCATCGCCGAGCCCCCGCTCAAGCTGGTCCTCATCGAGGGCGCCGAAGGCGAGGCGACCCGCATGGACCACCTCGGCGTCGAGGTCGGATCGACGCAGGCGGTCCACGCCGCCACCGCCCGCCTGACCGAGGCGGGCCTGGCCACCGCCGTCGAGGACGACACGACCTGCTGTTACGCCCTCCAGGACAAGGTGTGGGTGCACGGCCCGGGCCAAGAACCCTGGGAGGTGTACGTGGTCAAGGCCGACGCGGACTCCCTGGCCAAGCGACAGGGCAGCGCGTGCTGCGCCACCGACGCGGCGGGCGCCGACACGAGGGAACCGGCGGCGGCCACGGGCGGCTGCTGCTGAACGCCGCTCCTCCCGCCGCCCCGTGGATCCGCGAGGGCCTCGCCTCTAGACCGCGGGGCCCCCGAGGGCTTCCGAGGCGGCCTGGAGGCGGCTGTGGGCGTTCGTGGCCGGGAGGGCGACCGCGACGGGACGAACGTGGCAGGTGAAGCCGAGCCGGGCCATGGCCCGGGTGACCTCGCCGCAGGTGAAGTCGCGGCGGTCCTGGCGGGTGATGACCGCGCCGACCTGCATCACGGGATAGCGGCGGCGGCCGATGGTCACGGAGTCACCGGTGACGATCTCGGGCCTGACACCCGCCATCAGGGCCATCACTCCGTGCTTGGTCAGGTCGAACGGGTAGCGGGCGATGACGCAGCGCATGGTGCCTCACAGGGAGAAGGAGGAAGGAAGGACGACGGGGTACGGTGCGTCGAGGACGTCCCGCAGCCGGATGCGGTCGGTGTAGACCGAGCTGCCGCGGTGCGCGGCGAGTTCGGCGCGGGTGACGGAGCCGGTGCGCTCGTCGTCCCCGTCGCACAGGATCAGGTGCTCCACACCGGCACCGGCCATGATGGACAGGGCCACCTCGACGGTCATGTCGTCGAAGACCCGCAGCTCGCTCGCGTCCGGGCGCTCGACCAGGGTCAGGACGTCACGCGTGGTCGGCTTTCGATGCATCTGGAGCGGTGTCACGACTGCCTCCTGCGGTACGGGCGGATTCTGGGAGCGCGACGACTTCGCGCAGGCCGTTCGCGCAGGCATCTCGTGCCGGCCGGCGACGGACGGGCGACCTGTCACGCGACGCGGCGATTCCCGCCGGCTCCGCTCCGAGCGGCGCGCCCTCGACGGCCCCGCGCGGAGGCCGAAGCACGGCCCGAGGACCGCCGGGGCGACTCCGCGGGCGGCGCGGCGATGACGACCGGGACACCGGACGGGGCCTGGGCCCCGGTGATGCGGTTCAGTTCCGCCTCTCCCGAGCGCACCGCGGTGATCATCGGGGTGATGCCGGCCGAGGCCATCAGCCGGCTCACCTCGCGGCGTTGGCGTGTCGTCACCAGGGTGACGACGCTGCCGGACTCCCCGGCGCGCGCCGTACGGCCGCCACGGTGCAGGTAGTCCTTGTGGTCGCCGGGCGGGTCCACGTTGACCACCAGGTCGAGGCCCTCGACGTGGATGCCGCGCGCGGCGACGTTGGTCGCCACCAGCACGGTCACCTGTCCGCTCTTGAACTGCGCGAGGGTCCGGGTGCGCTGCGGCTGTGACCTGCCCCCGTGCAGGGCGGCGGCACGGACTCCGCTGCCGAGGAGGTGGGTGGTCAGCCGGTCCACCGCGTGCTTGGTGTCCAGGAACATGATCACCCGGCCGTCCCGCGCCGCGATCTCCGTGGTCGTGCGGTGCTTGTCCGTCTCGTGCACGTGAAGCACGTGGTGCTCCATCGTGGTGACGGACCCGGCCGACGGGTCGACGGAGTGGACCACCGGGTCGGTCAGATAGCGGCGGACCAGCAGGTCGACGTTGCGGTCCAGAGTGGCCGAGAAGAGCATCCGCTGCCCCCCGGGACGCACCTGGTCGAGCAGCGCGGTGACCTGAGGCATGAAGCCCATGTCGGCCATCTGGTCGGCCTCGTCGAGGACGGTGACGGCGACCTCGTCCAGCCGGCACTGGCCCCGCTCGATGAGGTCCTTGAGCCGCCCGGGCGTGGCCACGACCACCTCTGCCCCGGCCCGCAGCGCGTTCGCCTGCCGGCCGATGGACATGCCGCCGACCACGGTGGCCAGCCGCAGCCGCATGGTGCGGGCGTACGGGGTGAGCGCGTCGGTGACCTGCTGGGCGAGCTCCCGGGTGGGGACCAGGACGAGGGCCAGCGGCTGCCGGGGCTCGGCGCGCCGTCCCGCCGTGCGGGCCAGCAGCGGGAGGCCGAAGGCGAGGGTCTTGCCCGAGCCGGTGCGGCCGCGGCCGAGTACGTCACGGCCGACCAGGGAGTTCGGCAGGGTCGCCGCCTGGATCGGGAACGGCACGGTCACGCCGTCGTGGCCGAGCGCGGCCAGCAGCGGCGCCGGCAGGGCGAGATCGGCGAACGACTCGACGGCGGGCAGCGCGGGCGTGACCGTCTTCGGCAGCGCGAACTCGCCGCGGGGCGCGGCCTGGCGGGCGTGGGGGCCCTGGGGACGGCGCCGGGTGCCGGAGCGGTCATAGGTGGAGGTGGTGCGTGACGGGCGTGCTCGGTTCATGCGGAACCTTCCTCGATGCGGGCGCGTATCAAGGAATTCCCGCAGCGCAAAGAACGGCGCAGAGAATTGCGAGAGCGTGCCGAATGGGACAGGGGAGAATCACCCTGAAAATGCAGCGAGCTGGGGCCCGCACCCCAAGGTGCGGGCCCCAGCTGCGAAGTATGCGTCAGTGCCGTGGTCAGGCCGGAACGATGTTCTCGGCGGTCGGACCCTTCTGGCCCTGAGCGATGTCGAACGACACCTTCTGGCCTTCCTGCAGCTCGCGGAAGCCCTGGGCGGCGATGTTCGAGTAGTGGGCGAAGACGTCGGCGCCGCCGCCGTCCTGCGCGATGAAGCCGAAGCCCTTTTCGGCGTTGAACCACTTCACAGTACCGGTGGCCATGTCATTTCTCCTTCGGAAACGGTGCTCGGAGTGCGCCTTGTGCGCTCTCCGTGTCGCCGTGATGATCAGCCCGTCGGAAAATGAACCTTTTGGCAACCACAACTGCAACTTGTCTCGACAGTAGCACGGAATGGTCGCGCGCCTGTCGCCGATAATTCGGCTCCACGGCCCGGCACGAGAAATTCTCCCGCGCCCGTTTCAGATTTTCTCCTGCGAACCGGCGGGTATTTCGTCACCTCAGCGGGTCGGGAGCGCGCTCACGAGGAGGCACGGTCCGAGTGCGCCGCCGGGGCCGGTCACAGGGCCAGCACCGCGCGCACTCTGTTGCCGCCCCCGGCGACCCGAACGATGTCGAAGCGCTGCGCCAGGCACCGCACCATGGCCAGACCCCGCCCGCTCTCGCTCCAGGTCGTCGGCGACCGCACGACGGGCCGGCCCGGGCTGCTGTCGTAGACCTCGACGGTCACCTGGGTGTCGGACACGCGCAGGCGCAGCCGACAGGTGCCGCCGTGCCGCGTGGCGTTGGTCACCAGCTCGGAGACGATGAGGGTCGCGTCGCCGATGTGCTCGGCGTCGAGCCCCGCCGTCCGGCGGTCCGACCGGGTGAGGAACTGCGAGGTCAACTTGCGTGCCCTGCCCGCCGATTCGGCCTCGTCGGGCAGCAGGTACTCGACTTGCGCGGAACGCCTATGGGTACGCCGATGCGTACGCATGGCGGATCACTTCCCCTCCTGGGCCATCCGACCACCGTGGCCGTGGCCGCTCGCCGGGCCGCGGCATGTCCTGCCCGGCCGGGCCTGCCCGGTGCTGATGCCCGGTGCGGATGATCGCCAACCGGAAAGGGCGAGCCGTTCACCGCCGACGCCGGCGGCCGCCGTCGGAAGGCACTGGGCAGGTGCCTGGCAGGCGAAGCTGTGGCTCTTCGAGCCCGGGTGCCGCCCGGTTCAGGCGCGCAGCAGCCGCCCGGTGATCTCCCGGTACTCCCGCAGCGCGATCCGGAGTTCGGCGGACTGCGTCTCGGGGTCCTGGTCCTGCCACCCCGCACGCATGGCGCTCCGCCGGTCCGCGAGGGCGTGCATCAGCGCGGCGGTGGCCTCGTCGAAGGCGGACTCGGCCTCTTCCAGGGCCTTGTCGGGAGCGTCCGCGAAGGTGTTCAAGGCGTGTCCCAGGCGCCGGACGATCTTCTCCCGCTCGTCGGACGGGAGCAGCGGTTCCGGGCCCGTGGTGCGGCTCCCGGAGACGCCCGGGGGCCGGTCGGCGGGCTGCTGGGCGCGTGTCTGGTCGTACATCGTCGTGTGTACCGCTTCCGTTGCGTTGGGGGTCGCCGCCCGAAGACGCCCTTGGTCTTCTCGGCGGCCTGTTTCAGGCTGCCGGCAACCCGGTCGGCCCTGCCCTTCACGGCCCTGAGCCGTCCCGTCAGTCAACGTCCGGCGACGATCCGTGTCAACGCGCACCGGCCCGAGCGCACCCCATCGGGGGGCCTGACCAGCGATCTCCGGGAGTTTCCCGGCTCGGGGAGTACGGTGGGGCGAACGAGGGTGCGTCGTGCCCATCCGACAGGTCGTCTCCAGCACACCACCCGTCCACCAGGGCAGTCCGTGACCCCGGCCGCACCTCCCTCCCAGCGGCCCACGCCGAGGTCGAGAAGCCCCTCCGAGGCATCCAGCTCCCCCACGCCTGTCCCACAACGCCCGGCACGGCGTGGACCGTCAGCCCGACCCCGTCGTGCTCGACGTCGACCACCCGACCGCGCACGGCAGTTGGCAGGAGCCATCATGACCACCGCAGTGCAAGCCCCGCTTCCCTCCCGGCCGGTCCCGCGTCTGCGCCTGGCCCCGCACGGGGACCTGTCCCGGGCCATCGACGGCGCGTGGTGGCCCCGTTCGTACGACCTGCTCGCCGAACTTCCGCACCTGCTGGCCGGGTTGCCGCGTGCGTGGGGCCAGATCACCAGCGTCACGGTCAGCGGGGCCACGTGGCCCGCGGTGCCCGGCCGGATCCTCGTCTCCAACCAGGTCGTACGACTGCGCAGAACCCCGGGGGAAGCCGCCCCGCGCACCGTCGTGCTGCTCGCAGCCGGCCGGGGACGCTGGGACCTGCTGGTCGTGCCGCCGGACACGACCGAGGAAGCCGCGGAACCGCTCATGTCGGCCGCCGCGGGCGGTCAGGTCCGGCCCGGCCCGTCGCTATAGGGCGGCGGCGGCCGCCTGCCCGCGGTCGGCTGTCGTGCGTCCGTCGCCGGCCGCACCGGATCCGGTCCCGTACGACGGGGCAGTGCCGTCCGGCTGTTCCGCGGCCATGAGGGCGGACGCGGTCGAACGCGGATCGCCGCAGGCACCCGCGGCGGCCATCAGCCGGGCGGCGGACGGGTCGACGGTCTCCGGCGGGATCACCAGGAGGTTCCAGCGGACGACCGTGCCGGACAGCAGCAGGATCTGGTGCGGATCCAGCTCCGAGGTGAACCAACCGACCTGCACCACACGGCCGTTGACGTAGATCCTGCGCGGAATGATCGGCCAGTAGCGGGGATTGACGCCGATCCGGGTGACTCTTCCTCCCAGCGGGTCCAGTACGTCGGCCAGTGGGGGGAGTTCCTGTGTCAGGTCACGGGTGCGGGGCCACCAGGCGCCGTGCGGTCGCGCTGGGACGTCTCCTCGGGGAGGACCGTCGGGTGCGAGGGCGAGGCGTGCGGGCGGGACCCTGAAGGGTGTGGCGCTCAGCAAGGCACGGTCGGTGGTCGCGGACATCGTGCGGACCCGTCTCCGGACCCCCTGCGCGGAGGCAGTCGTCCGGCGTCGTCGCTCACCAGGAACGACACCGGTATCGGTGCCGGCGCGCGAAGTGCTCCCGATGACCTCACGCTACTCCCCGAACAGGCCGAACGCACCGCTCCGACCGCCGCCTCACTCGTGCCGACGGCCCTCGTCGGGGGAACGGCTGGTCTCCAGCCAGGAGCGCGCCGGTTCCGCCGTACGCGTGGTGTCCACGACGAGTTCGAGGCGCGTTCCTCCGCCGTCGCCCGCGGGATAGCTGCGCTGCTCGGTGGCGTCGAAGCAACGGCGGAGAACCTCCGCGACGCGACGGGCGACGTCGGGCGAGGCGGCGACGACGCGGACCTCGGCGTATCCGTCCGAGGGTGTTTCCATGGACCGCATGGCGACCTCGGAGCTCGATGTCCCCGTACGAGACGGGCCGGATCCCTCACTCTACTCCCGCGGCCGCCACGGTTCCCGCAGCTCCCGCGCGTGATCGGCGGGCTGCCCGGCCGCTGTCGGGGTCGGGAGTACTGTGAGAACGACGAGCCACTCGGTCCCCTCATTCCAGGTAGGCAGGCGAGTGCGATGGCCGACTCCGACTCCCCGAGGGCGACCAGGCTCCTGCCGGACGCGGTGCACCGGGCCGTGCGGCCCGGGACGGTCGTCGTACGGCTGGAGACGACACATGACCGGCAGGGCGTGCTCGACGGGGTGTGGTGGCCCCGCTCCCGCGACATCGCCGCCGAACTCCCCAGCCTGATCAGCGCATTGACCGAGCACCTCGGCCCTGTCACGCGTGTCGGTCTGGACAGCGGAGCCTGGGAAGGGCTGCCGACGCGGATGACCATCGACGACCGCGTCATCCACATCGACTCCTTCCCGGTCGGCGACGGCACCGTCCTCGTCACCCGGGGCGAGCAGGATCTCTTCTCCCTCCTCGTGGTCCCGCCGCACGCGACGCCCGAGGCCGCGCGCGCCGCCATGGCCGAGGCCGTCCGCGCGGGCAGCGGGAGGCGGGCCGAACAGATCCTCATCGACACCGGCGCCGGGCGAGCGGAGCCGGACGAACAGACCTGAGCGAGCGCACGGTCTTCAGGCCGCGGTCTCCGTGACGAGGACGGCGACGGTGACCGGGCGCGGGGCGTCAGTGCTGGCCGCGTCGGCCATGGCGTCCCGGACAGCGCGGGCGACGTCCAGCGGATGGTGACCGAGGGCGACCGCGAGGTGGACTTCGAGGTGTCGGCCGGGCGGATCGTCATGGTCCGCCACCATGACCGGGCGGCTTCCCCACACGGCGGCGAGGCGGGCGACGCCCGGAACACCCGTCGCGACGTCCGCCAGCTGCGCGGCGAACCCCCGCAGGGACTCCGTTCCGGTCATCGGGAGTGAGGCTCGTGCGTCGGGGGCTTCCGGTGCGGGCGTCGTGGCCCTCGCCGCGGTCCGGGACGCCACGCCTGTCTCCGGGGCACCTGTCTCCGGGGCGTCATGAAGATCAGTGATGCGCAGGTCGGCTGTCACGGTGGCCAGGCCGAGCCGTTCGCGGGCCGTGTCGAGCAGCGCGCTCCTCAACCGGTCGGCGGTCTCGGCCAGCGGCTGCGCGAGCGATGCCGTGCAGGCGGCTTCGATCCTGAGCGGGCCGGGCCGTAGCGCGCCGGCCGGCGGCCGGACGGCCGGCTCGGAGACGGGCTCGTGCGGTGCCGGCCCGATGCGCAGGGCCTCCAGCCGGACACCGGGAACCCCGGCGGCCGCGCGCCCGAGATCACGGACGGCCGCCTGCTCGGTGATCCAGGTCCCGTCCTCGGGCCCGCCGAGCGGGAGGAACCGGCCCAGGGCGAACCGGTGCCGTACCGCCTGCTTCCCCGCCTCGGCTTCCACCGGCCTTCCACCCTCCTTCTTCCAGGGACGCGTTCCTCCCTGCCCGCGCTGCGTCCGGAGTGTCCGCGAGGGCTGCGGGCAGGGGCCCGGGGCACCCCTCCGACCACTCGACCTCACGATCTGCAATACCATTAAAAGGTATCAAAATGGACGGTAATCTTGAGGGTGAGTCCGGTCTGGGCCTCATGAGGGAGGAATGTCCCGATGACTGAGAACACCGGCGTTGGACAGGGCGGTGCGCCCGGCACTCGCGGCCGGACGACCGTCGCCGATGTGGTGGTGGAGAAGATCGCCGGGATGGCGGCACGGGACGTGCCCGGTGTCCATGCCCTGGGCAGTGGATTCGCGCGCTCGATGGGGTCCGTGCGGGAGCGGATGCCTGGCACGGACAGCGGCAGGTCTGTCACGCGTGGGGTCAGTGTCGAGGTCGGAGAGCTGCAGGCGGCCATCGATCTGGAGGTCGTCGTCGACTACGGCGTATCGATCCCGGACGTGGCCGGCGCGGTGCGGGAGAACGTGATCTCCGCGGTGGAGCGGATGGCGGATCGGGAAGTCGTGGAAGTCAACCTCATGGTCAGCGACGTGCAGCTGCCCGACGAGGAGGACGAAGGGGCGGGGCGGCAGCGGATCCAGTAGCCGGGGCGGAGCAGCCCGCTTGAGTGAAGGAGCGCGTGATGAACAGGGCCGTGGTGGGCTTGATGGCCGGAATGGCGCTGGGTTTCGCCGCGTATTTCGGTGACTTCTGGGCTTTCGTGCTGGTGCTGGGGCTGGGCATCGTCGGTCTCGTGATCGGACGGTTCATGGAAGGTGATCTCGAACCGGGCGACTTCGTCCGCCGCCGCGACCGGCAGGAGCGGATCCGCGACGACCGGCGACGGGCTCGGGGGGACCGGCTGCGGTGACCGGTGAAGCGGAGCGCCGTCAGGCCGTCCCTCGCGGGGAGCGCGGCGCGATCACCGTCGCCGACCGGGTCGTCGCGAAGATCGCTTCCCGGAGCGCGCGCGAGGCGCTGAGCCGGTTCACCGAGTCGGCCGGCCACGTACCGCCCGGCCGTCGGACGCCACACGTGACCACGTCCGTGCGGCGGGCACCGGAGCCGGACACCACGAAACCGGACGCCGAGTCCGCCGCCGGACGGCAGGCGGTGCTCGGCGAGGCACGGCTGCGCATCACCGTCGAGCTCGGCTATCCGTCCGACATCGGGGCGCAGTGCGCCGCGGTGCGCCGGGAGGTCACCCAACGGCTCAGCACGTGGGCCGGCATGGAGGTGTCCGACCTCGTGGTGTCGGTCGAGAGGCTGCACTCGGCGCACACGCGCCGCACGCGTCAGGAGAGGGTGAGATGAGCGCGAACACCTGGCGGCGGCCGACCGGCGACAGCGCCCCTCCCTCCGCACCCCGACCCGCGGCTCGGTCCGCCGATGGCACCCCGGGGACGGAGGCGGAGACGCGGACGGAGGCCGGGACGGGCGCGGGTACGACGACGGCGACGGACGAACCAGGTCGGCCGACGCGCCGTTTCTGGTCGGCGCGGCGGATTCCCGCGGCGTTGGTGGCCCTGCTGTCCGCCGTCGCCGTCGGATTCCTCCTGTACGACGTGGTCGCGGTCCGCGCGGGCCGGTCTGCGATGCGCTGGCGGCGGCGGCTCGCCGAGGAACTGGCCACCCGGCCACTGGACGACATCTGGATGATCGTCGGGGCCGCGGTGGCGATGGCCCTCGGCCTGTGGCTCTTCCTGCTGGCGGTGACGCCGGGACTGCGCAGGCTGCTGCCCATGCGCCGGCCCACCGGTACCCCCGGGGCGGAGGAGGTCCATGCCGGGCTCGACCGCCGCGCGGCCGCCCTGGTTCTGCGCGACCGGGCCGTACAGGTGCCCGGTGTCCAGTGGGCACAGGTCTCTGTCGGCCGCCGGAAGGTCAAAACCCGGGCACGAGCCCATTTCCGAGACCTGGAGGAGGTCCGCGCGGACCTCGACGCCGCACTGGGCCAAGCCGTGACGTCCTTGTGTCTCGCCCGTCGACCCACGTCGACCGTGCGTGTCCGGCGCCCGAAGAAGGGCTGAGGTGATCCGATGCTCAGGACAGTGAACCGGGTGCTGCTGGGGCTTCTCGGCCTTGGACTGTTCGCCCTGGGCGGCGGCGTGCTGCTGGGTGGGCTGGATCTGCAGCGCCGCTGGGACTTCGGCATGCCGGGCTGGTGGCCCTTCCGCGGGCCGGACGACGTGGTGCTGGGCACCGAGGGACGCACCCGGTGGCGGGAGGAAGGCTGGTGGTGGCCGACCGTCATCGCGGTGCTCGTGGTGCTGCTGGTCCTGCTGCTGTGGTGGCTCCTCGCGCAACGCAGGCACCGCCTGGACCGGGTCCTCGTCGACAGCGAGGACGGCACAGCGGCCCGACTCGACGGCCGCACGCTGGAGGACGTGATCGAGGAAGAGGCACAGGCCCTGGACGGGGTCTCGCGCGCTCAGGTACGGCTGACGGGCCGGCCTGCCGCTCCGACCGCGCGCGTACGGCTGCTGCTGGAGCCCCACGCCGATCCGGCGCGGACTCTGGGGCGACTGAGCCGCGAAACACTCGCACACGCGCGGGACTCGGCCGGCCTGGACCGCCTCCCCTCGAAGGTCCGACTCCGGGAAGCCCGTCACAGCGCCCGACGCACCCTGTGAGAGCAGGCTTCCCGGTGCTGCCGGAATCGTGGACGTCGGCGTTCAGGGTCCCGTGGCGGGGCAGCGCGGGGCCGGGGCCGAAGGGGACGGGAGCCGCGGCCCGGATGACGACGGTGAGGCCGAGGGAGGTGAAGGCGGCCCGGTGGGCGTGCTCGCTCCGGATGCCCCTCTCGTCCTTCCGGCACCCACCCGCTGAGCCGCACGCCGCCACAGTCGTCCCAGAGCGCGGTAGAAGCGGTCCGGCAGGAAGACGGCGTCGGCGATGATCATCGCGCCGGAGAACAGGGGCAGCCCCATGAGTACCGCGATACCCAGGTGCATGCCCAACAGCAGGGCCAGAACGGGGTACTTGAGCCGCCCGAACAGGACGAACGGGAAGGCGACCTGCAACAGGACCGTCAGATGGCAGGCGATGGCGAGCAGTACGTCGTGCTCGTCCGCCATGAGCGAGAGGCCGGGCCAGGGCCGGAACAGGTCGAGGTTCAGGGCGTAGTGAAGGGCGGTCCCGTTGCCCCAGGATCCGCCCTGCGCCTTGTACAGGCCCGCGGACCCGTAGAGGAGGCAGACCTGGGCCGCGATGACGAACATCCCGCAGTTGTGCAACACGGCGACCAGGGTCCGCCGGGACGTACGGAGGTGATGCCCGAGCCCGCCCGCCGTCCGGCGCACCGGCAGGCGCGTCTGCGTACCCGCGTGTGCTCGGAGCCTGGCTCTGCGCGCGTCGAGGGAGCAGCGACGGCCGCACGCGGTGAAGACGAGGTAGACGGCCATGAGGAGGATGAGGTTGTCCCCGCCGTCGGTCATGAAGATCGCCCTGCCGTGGAACGACGCGACCACGACCGCGAACAGCACGGACACCGCTCTGGTCCGCCACCCGAGGGCGAACAGTGCCGATGTGGCGACGGCCAGTGCGTAACAGGCCTCGAAGTAGGCCCGGCTGTCCGACAGGGTGAGGAGGCTGATCCACCCCGTCTGGTCGAACAGCTGCCTCGCCAGCTCCGGCGTCCACGGTGATCCCGGACCCCAGATCTCGTCGCGGTGCGGGAACTCGCGCAACAGAAACACGAGGTAGACGAGCCCGTATCCGATGCGCAGGACGGCCGCGGCGTACAGGGAGACGGGCCGCTCCGTCAGGACGCCGAGGCCCGCGTGCCACCGGTCGCGTGTGCGGTGCGACGCGCCCGCCGCCCTCTCGGCCGCACGCGGGTCATGCGGCTCAGGCGGGCGGGGTGCGGGTACCTGCTCAGTTTCCAAGGGAGTCCACCTTCACCTTCCACCAGGGCAGATACCGCGTGTCGGACGCTCTCGGCGCGGCCGCGCCCGCGCCGCCCGCTGAGGCGGGCGCGGCGATGGACACGGTGACCACCCGTAGCTGGATGGCCTCGAAGGGCCCGCCACGATGGGCGGCGACGCGCTTCGAGGCGATGTTGGTCAGGTACTGCTGAGTCATCAGCGCCCGCTGCGAGCGAGGCCGGTCGTCGCCACCGTGGTGATCGAGGTAGGAACTCCAGGCTCGTCGCAGCATGTTCTGCGCCGTGTGACTGGGGAAGGGGTTGTGCTTCACCGCCGAGTTGTCCACGGCGGTCAGGTCGAACCAGTCGCTCACCTGCTTGGCGCCGTCCGGGCCGGTGTGCTCGGTCCTCACCGAGATCTGCCGGTTGACCGATTCCGGATCCGGGGCGAAGAGCCGCCAGTTCTGCTCGAACAGCGGGTGCACCCATGCTTCGACCTGTCGGCCGTACTGCTGGGAGAGCGGGTTCGGGGGCGCCACGTGCAGAAACACGAGGAGCACATGGGCCAGGGCCGTCGCCAGGCAGAGGGCCGCGGCAGTACTCGTCAGCGCTTGCAGGAGGATCGGCGGAGGCTCCGATGGTGGCGGGGGCATTTCCACGGACACCTGCTTGAATTCGCCGGCGGTTCTGTCCATGGGCGTGTCCATGGGCCTGTCCGCGGTTCTGTCCGCGGTTCTCTCTGTGGATTCTGTCGTGGATTCGTCCGCGCCCGTCGATACAACGCCATCCAACACGGCCTCACCCGGCCTTTCGATCCCGGCTTCTCTCACTGCTTCTCCTGAAGCTCGTCGGCGGCGCGCGACGGAAGGAAATGATCCGCCGCGCGCCGCCCGTCCTCTCAGGGACGCACGCAGGACTCAGCTACGAACGCCGCCGTGGCCGTTGCCCTCGCCGGACTTGCTGTCGTGCTCGCCGTGACCGCCGTGCTCTTCGGGATTCCCGCCGTGGTCGTGACGACCGTGCTCTTCGGAATGCCCTCCGGGGCCGTGCTGGTCGTGTTCGCCGGGGCCGTGCTGGCCGTGCTCCTCGGGGCCGTGCTGGCCGTGCTCTTCGTCCTTTCCGCCGTGGTCGTGCTCGTCACCGGGCCCGCCGTTCACGCCGCCGTTGACACCGCCGTTCACGCCGCCGTGCACGCCGCCGTTGGCACCGCCGTTCACGCCGCCGTTGACACCACCCACGGTCCCGCTTGTCGTGGCACCGGCGACAAGGCCGCCGAGCGCTCCGCCAGTGGTGCCGCCCGTCGTCAGGACGCCGCCGAGGAGACCACCCAGGGCCCCACCGGTTCCGCCGCCCGTCGGCACGCCGCCGATGACGCCGACCGTGGTGCCGCCCGTGGTCGTGCCGCCCGTGGTCGTGCCGCCCGTGGTGGCCCCGGCGATCACACCGCCGGTGACCAGACCGCCCGTGGTCGTGCCGGTCCCGCACGGCCCCAGGAAGATGTCGTTGGTGTCCAGCGTCACGGCGCCGTCACCCCGTGCGCCCGCGTCGGCCAGCAGTCGGCCGTTGATGTCCGCTCCCGTGGTGGCGGTGATCGAGGTGTCGGCCATGATGGTGCCCACGAAATCGGTGTTGGTGCCGAGCGTGGCCGAGCTGCCGACCTGCCAGTACACGTTGCACGGCGAAGCACCGTTGACGAGGCTCACCGTGCTGTTCTGGGCTGCCGTCGTCAGGGTGGAACCGACCTGGAACACCCAGACGGCGTTGGGGTCGCCCTGGGCGTCCAGGGTGAGGGTGCCGGTGATCTGCGCGGAGCTGTTCGCCCGGTAGAGGCCCGGCGTCAGTACCTGGCCGCCGTACTCGTGGGGAGCGTCGTTGTACACCGCGTCCACCAGAGTCTGCCCGGCGGCCTGGTTGTACGCCGTGGTCAGGTCGATCTTCGCCTGGGCCCGCGTGGGCATCGGCGGAGTGCAGGGTTCCGGGCGGGGTCACGATGCCGGGCGGGAACCCGGTGATCTCCGTACCGGGGCTCACGCCTACGTTGAGGCCCTGGACCACTGTGGGGCCGGTGTTGGTGACCGCCGCACCGGCCAGTACTCCGTAACTGGCTGCCGTGCCCAGAGGTACGGGGGTGGCGATCGCGTGTGCGCGTGGCGGTGTCATGGCCACGACGGCGGCGGCGATCACCACAGCCGTCACCGCCGCGATCCACACCGAAAGGGTGCGCCGTGCAGGCGCGTCAGGAATATGCATCGTCATTGAGGTGGCCAGCTCCTTGAGGAAGGATCTCGGCGATTCTCGGCAGAATGGAATCGCCCGTATTCTGCCTTCGGCATATTACGCAGATAAAAAACGAGCCGGTGGAAACGGGAGCTGGTTTCGCTGAAGTGGAAGATGTTTGTGGAAGGTATGCAGGAATGATTAATGGGCCGAATGGCGCTGTGATCGCTCGGCCTGATGAAAGGGCCGAACCGGCATCGGCCGGTGAGTTTCGCGTCGCCGAGGTGTCGCGATGAGCGGACGGTCCGTCTTTCCGGCGTTGCTCCTGGCCGCCTGTCGGGGAGCCGGGCTCCGCGGTGGCCGTCAGCGGAGGTTGCGCCGCTTGGCGCGCCGGGGTTTCCGCACCGCGACGAAGGTCGCTGTGGCCGCGAAGAGGACGATGCCGATGACCAGGAGATAGCCCAGGCCGTCCCCTGTGACGCCGATGATTCCCAGAACGGCGGCCACGAGGATGAGCAGCACGGGGAGCGCCACGACGAACGCCTCCATCGGGCCGGTGGGCAACGGCCCCGGCGTATGCACGCCGGGGTCGCCCTTCCGGGTCGCGGCACGTGAGAGTGCGTTGACCCACTTGTCATTGTATGCCTGGTATGGGGGGAGATGTTGTCTGGTGCCGGGAGCTCTCGGGAGCCGTCCGTCCACGCCGGACGGCCGGATGCGGCCGCCCGGTAGAGGGTCGAAGATGCGTGCGGCCACCGGGGTGCCGTCGGCCAGGCGCAGGGCGAGCATCGCCTCGTGGCCGTAAGCGATGAACGTGTCGACCGATTGTTCCGAGGACGGATCGTTCGCCTTCGACGCCCTGGTCACGGCCGTGCTCGACGAGCAGGGCACGGTGCTCGGGTGGTCCCGGTCAGTCGCGGACCTGGTGGGGCGTTCCCGATGCCGGACTGCGCCACTCCACCGCCGCCCTCCCCGCGCTCTGCCGTTCCGACCGGCCTCTGGCAAAGACCGGCCGCGCCCTCCTCGCCGGGCTCGGCGAGGAGCCGCCCAGGGACGACATCACCTGTCTGCTGGCCCGCACACGCGCCGTCCCCGCAGAGGACACCGCCTCCTGGGAGTTCTCCGCCGATCCGGCGCGTGCTGGTGACCGACGCCATCCGCTTCGGCGGCGAACCGTCGGACCGCGCCTGAGCCGGGGGCGACGGGTGAACCGCTCCAGGGCTGACGGAGGCCCGGGAGTGCCCCGTGTTCGGGGACGAGCGGGGTGCTCCCGGTCGGCCGGAAGGGGTGGATCAGCGCAGTCCGGCGAAGAGGTCGTTCTCGGGTACGGCCGCGCCGGTGGCGTCCTGGACACGGAGGAAGGTCTCCATGCCCATCAGCTCGCCGAACCTCTCCTTGCCCATCTTGAGGAAGAAGATGTTCTCGCCCTGACTGGCGTGCGCGGCCAACGCGTCGAACTTCTGACCGCTGAACGCGGTGGTGTCCACCCACGTGGTGATCTCGTCGTCGGGGAGGCCGATCTCGGCGAGCGCGGCGGCCTCGGCGGGGTCCGGCTCCGGCATGTCCTCACCGAACTCGCGCATGATCTCGCCGAACCGCCCCATCATCGAGCGGGGCATCGTGGTCCAGTACACCTTCGGTGTCAGCCCCGTCATCTCCAGCGCCGCCATCGTGATGCGATGGGCCTGGATGTGGTCGGGGTGGCCGTAGAAGCCGTTCTCGTCGTAGGTGACGACCACATCGGGCCGGTAGTGCCGCATGAGTTCCGCGAGCCGGGCCGCGCCCTCCTCCACGGGTGTCTGCCAGAAGGAGTCCGGGGCGTCGTTGGTCGGCCAGCCCGTCATTCCGGAGTCGGCGTAGTCCAGCATCTCCAGATCGCTGATCTTCAGGACGTCACAGCTCGCCTGGAGTTCTCGACGGCGCATCGCGGCGACGGCCGAGGGATCGTGCCCGGGGTCGCCCGGCTTGACGCCTCCCGGTCCGTCGCCGCAGCCGCCGTCGGTACACGTCACGAGCACCGTGCGGATGCCTTCCGCCGCGTACATGGCGAGGACCCCTCCGGTTCCCGTGGCCTCGTCGTCGGGGTGTGCGTGTACTGCCATGAGCGTCAAAGGCCGGTCGGTCACGAAACAGTCCTCCTGCGGAATCACGTCTGGGTCCGAGTGCGCGGCGGGCGAACCGCGGTCTCGGGGACCGGATCCCGGTGGGGCGGACGACCCCTGGCCCTCCGTGTTCCCCGCCCGTGCGACGCCGCTCCCCGGTCGATGCAACCCGCCGGCCGTGCTGACTGTTCCCGGCGCGGCCGCTCGTACGGCGTTCATCGGGCTCTTCGGCTCGCGCGGTGCGGGGCGCGGCCTTCTCCGGCGACGACAGTCAGCAGCACGCTGCTGCCGGACTCGACGCGACCGTCACAAGGCACGCACGGAAGGCACGCAGGGAAGGACGTCACGGCGTCGGCAGACGCAGGGCGAGGAGGGCCACGTCGTCGGTGCTGCCGGGTGGCATGCGGGCCAGTAGTTCGTCGCACAGCGTGTCCAGCGGCGCGTCGGCGAGCGCGAGGGCGTGCCGGCGCAGCCGGCCCAGGCCGGTGTCCAGGTCGCTGCCGGGGATCTCGATCAGGCCGTCGGTGTAGAGGAGGAGGGTGGCGCCCGGCGGCAGGGCCAGCGTGGCATTCGGCCTGCTCGGGCCGGTGGCCGACGGAGCGCCGAGGACGATTCCCTGCCCGGCTTCGAGGTAGTGCGCCCGTCCGCCGGGGGTCAGGAGGAGGGGCGGCGGATGTCCGGCGCTGGTCCACCGCAGTGTCCAGGGGCCGGTCTGCGGGTCGCCCTCGACCCGGGCGAGGACGAGGGTGGCCATCGGGACGGTGGTGATGGCGGGCATCGCGTCGTCGAGGCGGTCGACGACCGCGCCGGGCGGTTCGGTGTGGTCCCAGGCCAGGGACCGCAGGATGCCGTGCAGTTGGGCCATCCCGGCCGCCGCCGTCAGATCGTGGCCCACGACGTCCCCGATGATCAGCGCAAGCGCCCCGTCCTTCAGCTCGAACGCGTCGTACCAGTCGCCGCCGACCTGGGAGCCGACCGGAGCGGGCTGGTAGCGGGCGGCCAGCCGCAGGCGGCCCGGCTGGGGCAGCGGGGCGAGCAGATTGCGCTGCATGGCCTCGGCGACGGCGCGCTGACGGCCGTACCGGCGGGCGTTGTCGATGACCAGGCCGACCCGACGGCCGATGTCGCTCACCACGTCCAGATCGGCGGTGTCGAAGGGGTGCGCCGGGTCGGTGCGCACCAGCGTCAGCGCGCCGGTGATCTGCCGCCGGGAGCTCAGCGGCACCGTGATGACGGACGTCGCGCGCACCTTCCGCAGGAAGTCGCTGTCGAGGGCGGACAGGGGAGAGCCGGGCGGGGCGGGCGGCGTCCCCGTGTCGTGCGGTTCCTGCCGCAGAACAGGGGGGCCGCCGTTCAGCACCCGGACAAGAGGCGAGGGGTCTCCCTCGGCGGCCTCGGGAAGGTGCTCGCGCCCGCCCTCCAGCGCGGCGTCCCGGCCGGCGGGACCGGTCACCGTCACCCGGTGGATCTGCCCGGAACCGGTCCGGAGGTCCACCGCCGCCCAGTCGGCGAGGCGCGGAACCAGCAGGCGCCCCAGCCGGGCGAGTGCCTCGTCGGTCTCCAGGGTCTGGCCCAGTACGTCGGTGATCTCCGCGATCAGCGTCAGCCGCTCGTTGAGGTCTTCCAGAGCACTCGTGTAGGCCGCACGTTCCCGGCGCGCGCCGTGGTCGACCGTGGCGTCGGTGAAGAGGACGGCCATGCCCTTGACGGAGCCGTCGGCCGTCAGGGGAGAGGCGGACCAGGAGATCGTGACCAGCCGACCGTCACCGCGCATATAGCTGTCGCCCTCCCCGCGCGCGGCGGTTCCCTCGGCCAGCGACTGGAGCAGCGGGCACCGCTTCCGCAGGAGCGTGCTGCCGTCCGCGTCCCGGTGCAGCATCTCGTGCGCGTCCGCGCCGCGCATCGTGCGGGCGGCCCGGCCCAGCAGCCGTTCGGCGGCCGGGTTGACGTCGACGATCCGTCCGGCCGGATCCAGCACCATCAGGGCGGTGCCCAGCTGCTCGACGACCTGCGGCCAGAAAGCCGGCTCGGCCGCCGTCCGCGACGGCCCTGCGCCTCCCGCACCCTGCTGCACCATGCCGCCCTCCAGTCATGGCGACCGTCAGCGGACAGGACGCCGTCCGGCGCGCCGCGCCGGCCGTACCGCGAAGAAGGTCAGGTCGGCGACGAAGAGCACGATGCCGATGGCCAGAAGATAGCCCAGGCCGTCGGCTGCCGTACCGATTCCCGGCAGGACGGCCACGAGGACGAGCAGAAGGACCACCGCCACCATCGACCCGATCACCTCCCGCGGACCGCGTGTCCAGGGTCAGCGGCGCGCGAGCTGACGTTCGCCCCCTGCTCCCGGCCGGTACGTCATGTCGTAGTGCCGGAAGATCTCTTCCTCCTGTTCGGCCGGCAGCACGTCGTCCGTCCCGATCGACGGGGCCTTCCGCACCCGCCCCCTGTCGTAGGGGACCTTGACGTAGCCGGGTCCGAGGACCGCGTCGTCGAGGGGGACGAAGACCAGGCGGTGGCGGGTGGGCAGCCCGGTCCGGACGGTGGCCATGGCCGGTTCGTCGGTGGCCGTGTTCACATAGACCGCTTCGAGCATGCCGATCCTGCGCTGTTTCGGGTCGACCACGTCCTGGTTGCGCCACTCGCGGATGTCGGCTGCACGGATCATGCCCCGCTCCTGTCTGTGTGCTCCGCCGGTGGTGAGAGGGCCTCGGCGGACCCATCTGTCATCGTATGACCGAAACACCCTGCCGTCATGGGTGGTGCTGTGGGGCGCTGCGCGCCTGGGGCTGTTGCTCCGTGGGCCGATCGGTCTGTCCGCCGATCGGTCCGGCGGACCTGTCCGAGGAGTACGCTCGGAACCACCGAGGATATTTCGCACACCGGCTCTCAGGCTCGTGTCGTTTTCGGCGATCCAATATGCCGGGCCGGTTGCGGTCGGCCCGGGGCAGGGTTCGCGTCATGACTGCGACCATCTCCTTCCCGCCGAGGGCCGAAGCCGAAGACGGATCCTCCTCGTCCTCGTTCTCCTCCTCGTCGTCTCCCCGTCTGTCGCTGGCTCCCGTGGGTCCCGCACCGGCTCTGCTGGACGGCGCCTGGTGGCCCCGCACCCGCGATCTGGTGGCGGAACTCCCCTCCCTGATGGCCGTGTTGGATCCGCTGTGGGGGCGGATCACCCGGGTCACGGTGAATCCCACCCACTGGCCGGTCGTTCCGCGCCACGTGCCCGTCGCCGGGCACGTGGTGAAGGTGGGCTGGTTCCTGTCCGAGCAGGACCCGCACGAACTGCTGTTGCTCTCCTACCGCACGGGCCGCTGGAACCTCCTGGTGGTGCCGCCGCAGACGCCCGCAGGCTCGGCCGCCTGGCTGATGGCGGCCGCGAGCGACCCCCTGGGCACGTCGAGCGCGAGCCGGTTGATGGAGGAGGCCGCGCGCCTGCGGGCGGTGTCCGAGACGGACCGGGTCGTGGAGGCGGTCTGGGACTCCGAAGGAGGACATGAGGCCGGCGACCCGGTCGCACGTCCAAGGGTCCCGGCCGTGACCGCCGTGACCGCCGTGACGCCGCGTCGGCAGACGGGAAGGTGAGCACCGTGGAGACGTTCGTGACCGTGCTCGTGATCCTCGCGATGATCGCCCTCGGGGCGTACCTCATCCACCAGCTCAACTCGCAGCACGGCGAGCGCACCGCCGGCTTCCACTACGGCCGCTCCGGGATGCCCGTCGGGGGGCCGACACCGTCGGCTCCGCGCAAGGGCCACGGCCGGGGCAGGGCGGGGACGAGCAGCGCCGACCGTCGCCGCGACCATCGCGAGGGCGGGCGGGGGCGGCTCCGCACCCGGCGCCGCGTCCGTGACGGGGCCGGGTGATCTCCTTCTTCCGGCAGGACTCTCCTCCGGACGGACTCCCCGCCCGTCGCCGGGAGTCGAGGAGTGGGCGAAGGGGAGGTAGCTGCGCGGGGTGCGACCGGTGCTGTCGCGGCCGGGCAAGGGGTGGGCACGGCCCCGGGCGCCGGGGCGCCGTACGGCGTGAGACCGACGCGGTGAGCTGCCGACTACGACTGCCGACTACGACTGCCGCTCGGCTGTCGTCAACCCGCGCCGCTCGGCTGCTGTGGGCACGCGCCGCTCGGCTGTCGTCAACCCGCGCCGCCCGGCTGTCGTCAACCCGCGCCGCCCGGCTGCCGTGAGCACGCGCCCCCCGGCTGCTGTCAACCCGCGCCGCCCGGCTGCTGTGACATGAGTCCGTCGGCTGCTCTGCACGCGTGCCGCTCCGCCGTGTGACGTGACCTGGACCACCGACGAGGCCCAGGGCCGTATGGATCCCGTCAAGGGAGCGAGTCCCGACGTCAGAGAGGCGTCAACGGTGGCCGATTCCGGCCGGCGGAGCGGTTTCCTCGGATCGTCCGTTCTTCCCGAATCTCACTCCAGGAGTTCGCGATGGCCGATGTGGCCTTCGTCGTCACCACGATCGCGGTGTTCGCGCTGGTGGCTCTCGTCGCCAAGGGGGTGACGAAGCTGTGACCGTCGAGAACGTCGTCGGCCTGGTCGTGGCCGTCTCGCTGCTGGGCTATCTCGTCCTCGCCCTGATCTTCCCGGAGAGGTTCTGACGGTGACTTCAGCCGCCACCGCAGCGGGCGACATGGGTCCTGTCCTCGCCGGCGTGCTGCAACTGCTGGCCCTCATGGGCGCGCTGGCGCTCGCCTACATCCCCCTCGGCACCTACATGGCCCGGGTCTACTCCTCCGACCAGCACTGGCGCGTCGAGAAGTGGGTCTACAAGGGCATCGGCGCCAACCCCGACACGGAGATGCGCTGGCCCGCGTACCTGCGCGGCGTCCTCGCCTTCTCGGTCGTCGGCGTCCTCTTCCTCTACCTTCTCCAGCGGCTCCAGGGTGTCCTGCCCGGCTCGCTGGGCTTCGCCTCCATCGACCCGGACCAGGCGTTCAACACCGCCGCGTCGTTCGTGACCAACACCGACTGGCAGTCGTACTACGGCGAGCAGGCCATGGGCCATGTGGTGCAGGTCGGCGGGCTGGCCGTGCAGAACTTCGTCTCGGCTGCCGTGGGCATGGCGGTGGCGGTCGCGCTCGTACGTGGCTTCGCGCGCTCCCGCTCCGGTGAGCTGGGGAACTTCTGGTCGGACATGGTGCGCGGGGTGACCCGGATCCTGCTGCCGCTCGCGTTCGTCGCGGCGGTCGTGCTGGTGGCCTGCGGGGTGATCCAGAACCTCTCCGGCATCCACGAGGTCGGCCAGTTCATGGGCGGCTCGCAGCAGTGGAACGGCGGGGCGGTCGCCTCGACGGAGGCCATCAAGGAGGTCGGCACGAACGGCGGCGGCGTCTTCAACGCCAACTCCGCCCACCCGTTCGAGAACCCGACCCCGTTCACCAACCTCTTCGAGATCTTCCTGCTGCTGGTGATCCCCTTCGCGCTGACCCGCACCTTCGGGATCATGGTCGGCAGCGTGAAGCAGGGGTACGCGATCCTCGCCACCATGGCCACCATCTGGGTCGGGTTCGTGGCGCTGATGATGTGGACCGAGTTCGCCCACCACGGCCCGGCGTTGGAGATCGCGGGCGGCGCGTACGAGGGCAAGGAGGTCCGGTTCGGAGTCGGCGGTTCGTCGATCTTCGCCGTCTCGACCACACTCACCTCGACCGGCGCGGTGGACTCCTTCCACTCCTCCTTCACCGGCCTGGGCGGCGGCATCACCCTGCTCGGCATGATGCTGGGCGAGATCGCGCCCGGCGGCACCGGCTCCGGCCTCTACGGCATGCTGATCATGGCGATCATCGCGGTGTTCATCGCCGGACTGATGGTCGGCCGTACCCCCGAGTACCTGGGCAAGAAGATCGGCACCCGCGAGATCAAGCTCGCCGCCTGCTCCATCCTCGTCACCCCGGCTCTGGTACTGGTGTTCACCGCCGCCGCGATGGCCCTGCCCACCCCCGGCCACTCGATGACCAACAGTGGCGCGCACGGCTTCTCCGAGATCCTGTACGCCTACACCTCGGCCTCGAACAACAACGGCTCGGCCTTCGCCGGACTGAACGCGGACACCCAGTGGTTCAACAGCACGCTCGGCATCGCGATGCTGCTCGGCCGGTTCGTGCCGATGGTGTTCGTGCTGGCGCTCGCCGGCTCGCTCGCCGGGCAACGGCCCGTGCCGGTCACGGCGGGCACCCTGCGCACCGAGAAGCCCCTGTTCACCGGGTTGTTGGTGGGCGCGATCCTGATCATCACCGGGCTGACGTACTTTCCGGCGCTCGCGCTGGGCCCGCTGGCCGAGGGGCTGGCGTCATGACCACCGACACGGCGAAGCAAGAGGACGCGATGTCCACAGCCACCACCCCGACCCGGGCGCCGCACAGCGACGTACCCACCGGGCACAAGCCCGCCGAGGGCCGCGTGGGCGCGGGCCTCTTCGACCCCAAGCAGCTGCTGAAGTCGCTGCCGGACGCCTTCCGCAAGCTCGACCCGCGGGTGATGATCAAGTCGCCCGTGATGTTCGTGGTGCTGGTCGGCTCGGTACTGACCACGGTCTTCTCGTTCAAGGACCCGACCGACTGGTTCGGCTGGACCATCAGTGCCTGGCTCTGGCTGACGGTCGTCTTCGCGAACCTGGCCGAGGCGGTCGCCGAGGGACGGGGCAAGGCGCAGGCCGACACCCTGCGCAGGGCCAAGACCGACACCATGGCCCGACGCATGACCGGGGACGCCGAAGAGCACGTCCCCGGCACCGAGTTGAGGATCGGCGACCTGGTCGTCTGCGAGGCCGGCGACGTCATCCCCGGTGACGGTGACGTCGTCGAGGGCGTCGCCTCCGTGGACGAGTCGGCCATCACCGGCGAGTCGGCCCCGGTCATCCGCGAGTCCGGCGGCGACCGCAGCGCGGTGACCGGCGGGACGAAGGTCCTCTCCGACCGCGTCGTCATCAAGATCACGACGAAGCCGGGCGAGACCTTCATCGATCGGATGATCAACCTGGTCGAGGGCGCTGCCCGCCAGAGGACGCCCAACGAGATCGCGCTGAACATCCTGCTCGCGTCCCTCACGATCGTCTTCCTGCTGGCCGTCGCCACGCTCCCGCCGTTCGCGGGCTACGCGGGCACGCACCTCACGATGGTCGTACTGGTGGCGCTGCTGGTCTGCCTGATCCCGACCACGATCGGCGCCCTGCTGTCCGCCATCGGCATCGCGGGCATGGACCGCCTGGTCCAGCGCAACGTGCTGGCCATGTCGGGACGGGCCGTCGAGGCCGCCGGTGACGTGTCCACGCTGCTGCTCGACAAGACGGGCACCATCACCCTGGGCAACCGTCAGGCCGCCGCGTTCGTGCCGGTCGAGGGCGCCACCGAGGCCGAGGTCGCGGACGCGGCCCAGCTGTCGTCGCTGGCCGACGAGACGCCCGAGGGCCGTTCCGTCGTCGTACTGGCGAAGGAGAGGTACGGCCTGCGCGAGCGCGTGCAGGGCGAGCTGTCCGGCGCCGAGTGGATCGCGTTCACCGCCCAGACCCGTATGTCGGGCGTGGACGTCGACGGGCGCAAGGTCCGCAAGGGCGCGGCCGGTTCCGTCATCGCCTGGGTCCGGGAGCAGGGCGGCACGGTCGCCGAGGACGCGGGCACCCTCTCCGACCGGATCTCCGAGGCCGGCGGCACCCCTCTGCTGGTGGCGGTCGAGGACGCCGAGGGCGCGCGGATCCTGGGGGTCGTCCACCTCAAGGACGTCGTCAAGGAAGGCATGCGGGAGCGGTTCGAGGAACTGCGCCGCATGGGCATCAGGACCGTCATGATCACGGGTGACAACCCGCTGACCGCCAGGGCGATCGCCGAGGAGGCGGGCGTCGACGACTTCCTCGCGGAGGCCACTCCCGAGGACAAGATGGCCCTCATCAAGCGGGAGCAGGCCGGCGGCAAGCTGGTCGCGATGACCGGTGACGGCACCAACGACGCGCCCGCGCTCGCCCAGGCGGACGTCGGCGTCGCGATGAACACGGGCACGTCGGCCGCGAAGGAGGCCGGCAACATGGTCGACCTCGACTCCGACCCGACCAAGCTGATCGAGATCGTCGAGATCGGCAAGCAACTGCTGATCACTCGGGGCGCGTTGACCACGTTCTCCATCGCCAACGACGTGGCGAAGTACTTCGCGATCATCCCGGCGCTGTTCGCGGCCGTCTACCCGGGGCTGGACAAGCTCAACATCATGGGCCTGTCCTCGCCCGACTCCGCGATCCTCTCCGCTGTCGTCTTCAACGCGCTGATCATCATCGCGCTCGTGCCGCTCTCCCTGAAGGGCGTGCGGTACCGGCCGGTCAGCGCCGACAGGATGCTGCGGCGCAACCTCACCGTCTACGGCCTCGGCGGACTGATCGCCCCCTTCATCGGCATCAAGCTCATCGACCTGCTCATCTCGCTCATCCCCGGGATCGGGTGAAGGACATGAACGCCTCTCTCACGAACACCGTCCGACTGCTCGGGGCGGGCCTGCGCGCCCTCCTCGTCCTCACCCTGGTGACGGGCGTCGTCTACCCGCTGCTCGTCACCGGCTTCGCCCAGGCCCTCTTCCACGACAAGGCGAACGGCTCCGAGATCAGGGACCACAGCGGGAAGGTCGTCGGCTCCTCGCTCATCGGGCAGTCGTACAACCTGCCGCTGGAGAAGGGCCAGGAGACCCCGGAGCCCGACCTGAAGTGGTTCCAGGGTCGTCCGCAGAACGGCCTGGGCAGCAACAGCGTCAACACCCAGTACAAGCTCATCCTGTCCGGCGCGACGAACCGGTCCGCCGACGACGAAGAGCTCATCCAGTGGGTGAAGGAAGCCAAGGACGCCGTCGTCAAGGACAACTCCACCCCCGGCCACAAGGTCGAGGCGTCCGAGGTCCCCGCCGACGCGGTCACCTCCTCCGGCTCCGGCCTGGACCCGGACATCTCCCCGGCCTACGCCGACCTCCAGGTCCACCGGATCGCGGAGCAGAACGGCCTGTCCGTCGCCCAGGTCGGGAAACTGGTGGAGAACCACACCGAGAACCGCACCCTCGGCTTCATCGGTGAGCCCCGGGTGAACGTCCTCGAACTCAACATCGCCCTCAGGGAACTCGTGGCGAAGGGCTGACGGCGTCACGTACGGCACACGCGCACATAGGCACGCACCGCACGCACCGCACGCACCGCACGGCAGTCCGGCACGTACGACACGAAAGGTCACACCCATGGCACGGGTGCTGGTGGTGGAGGACGACCCGCAGCTCTTACGGGCGCTCATCATCAATCTCCAGGCACGCCGGTACGGCGTGGACGCGGCCCCCGACGGCGCGACCGCGCTCCGGCTCGCCGCCACGCGGCAGCCCGACGTGGTCCTGCTCGACCTGGGGCTGCCCGACATGGACGGCGCCGACGTCATCAGAGGGCTGCGCGGCTGGACCCGCGTACCGATCCTCGTCCTCTCCGCCCGCCAGGCGTCCGAGGAGAAGGTCACCGCGCTCGACGCGGGTGCCGACGACTACCTCACCAAGCCGTTCACCATGAACGAGCTGCTCGCCCGGCTGCGGGCCGCCGTCCGCCGCACCGAGGGGGCGGCGCTCGATTCCGGTACGACGTTCGTCGCGACGAACGGGTTCACCGTCGACCTGCTGGCCAGGAAGGCCGTACGGGACGGCCGCGACGTACGCCTGACCCCGACGGAATGGCATCTGCTGGAGCTCCTGGTGACCAACCCCGGACGGCTGGTCACCCAGAAGCACCTGCTCCAGGAGGTCTGGGGCGTCACCCAGACCCACAAGACCAACTACCTGCGCGTCTACATGGCCCAGCTGCGGCGCAAACTGGAAACGGACCCCGCCCACCCCCGCTACCTCATCACCGAGCCCGGCATGGGCTACCGCTTCGAAGCGTGAACGAAAGGCCGCAGACGAACCCGGCACGCGGCACACGCAACGCGGCACACAGCGCCCGGCGCGGCGGACGGCCGGTGAACGGGCACCGACAGCCCCTACAGCGCGGAGCACCACGACTGGTGGCACGCCACGCTCCGCCGCGCACTGGAGCAACTGCCCGGATCCGAGGGCGCCGACTTCACCGCGCACGCACTGCTCGCCGCCGTCCGCGCCGACCTCGTCGACCACCTGGTCGACCGGCATGACATGCCGCGCGAGCGACTGCGGCGGAACGGGCCGCCTTCGCCACCCGACTCCTGAGCGACGCGGGCCCCGTCGGGCGATGATCCGATCTCGCGTGCGTTGCCACCCGTGCGGCCGATCAACCCTCTTAATCCTGCGAAGGCTCCACCTCTTGATCTGACGAAACGGGAAGGACAACGAGTGAGCGGGAATTTAGTCCGGGAACTCGCGGTGGTCTCGGCCACCGCGGTCACCACTGTCGGTGCCGTCGTGGGAGTCGGCCAGAGCAGCACCGGCCAGGCGGGGCACGACGCCGAAACGACGGCGAGCGGCTCGACCCTCCTCGCGGACATACCCATGGGGCAGCAGGCCCGGATACAAACGGCCTCCTTGACCCAACAGGCCGACGCGCAGTCCATCGCCGCGGACAGCAGCGCGAGAGAAACCGCGGCGGAGGCGGCCCGCAAGCAGGCCGCCAAGGACGCGATCGCCAAGCAGAAGGAGGCCAAGCAGAAGGAGGCCGAACGGAAGGAGGCCGAGCAGGCCGCCAAGGACCGCCAGGAGGCGCGGCAGCAGGCCGAACGCTCGTCGACGAGCTCCTCCACCGTCGCGCCGCAGTCCTCGTACACCGTCGCCCAGGTCCAGGCCATCGCACGGCAGATGGTGCCCGGCGATCAGTTCCAGTGCTTCAGCAACATCGTGGACCACGAGTCCGGCTGGAACCACAAGGCGGTCAACCCCTCTTCCGGGGCCTACGGTCTCGTACAGGCCTATCCCGGCTCCAAGATGTCGTCCGCCGGAGCCGACTGGCGGACCAACCCGGCCACGCAGATCAAGTGGGGCCTGAACTACATGAACGACCGCTATGGCAGCCCCTGCGAGGCCTGGGCGTTCTGGCAGGCCAACGGCTCCTACTGAGCCGACACCGGGGGCGCTGGGGTCGCTCGACCCCGGGGCGGTGCCTCACGGTTCCACGGTGAGGCCCCGCCCCGGGTGCGACTTGCCCGTACCGCTCGCCGTAACCCCGTACTCGACCGGGCGCGCAGGAACAGCACACTGGTGAGCGTGCCCAGGAGCACGATGGCGGCGTTCACCGCGATCGCGACCTTCAGACCGCCGAGGATGGCCGTGGCTCCGGCGCCGGTCATGGCGGCCGTGGCGACGGCGCTCATGATCGGCGTGCCCATGGTGATGCCGACCTGCTGGGTCATGGTGGCGAGGCCGGTGGCCAGACCCTGTTCGTGATCGGCGAGTCCCGAGGTGGCGGTGACCATGAAGCCCACGATGACGAGCATGTTGCCGACCCCACCGGCGAAGGTGCCGATCAGCAGCAGCCACATCCACGAGCGGTCGTCGCCGAGGCCGAGCAGCGCCGCGGTGAAGACGGTCTGCAGAATGCCGCCGGTGATCAGCGTCGACCTGCTGCCGGTCCGTCCGATGACCTTCGGGGCGATGGTGCCGCCGACGACCGTTCCGATGCCGAGCACGCCGAAGGACAGACCGGCGGCGAGCGGGGAGAAGCCGAGCACTTCCTGGAGGTAGAGGGTCAGCAGGAAGACCAGGGAGGTCTCGGTGAGGAACGCGATCAGTCCGGCGATGTTTCCCCAGGCCACCGACCGTTTGCCGAGCACTCCGAGCGGTACGAGCGGCGCAGATACCTTGCGTTCCACGGTGTGGAACACCAACAACAGGGCCGCACCCGCGGTCAGCGACAACAGGGCCTCGGCCGAACCCCACCCCTTCTCGCCCGCCTGGGTGAGCCCGAAGACGATGGCCAGCAGCCCGAGCGTGACGCTGACGGCACCGGGCAGGTCCAGCTTGGGACGCTCGTCGGGGCGGGACTCCTTGATGACCGTCGGGGCGATGACGAGCACGGCGAGGGCGACCGGCACATTGATGAAGAACGCCCAGCGCCACGACAGCAGGTCGGTCAGCAGGCCGCCGAGGACGGCGCCGGTGGTGAAACCGGCCGACATCAGTGCCCCGTTGAGACCGAGCGCCTTCTCCCGCAACGGGCCCTCCGGGAACGAGGTCGTCAGCAGCGAGAGTCCGGCAGGGGTGACGGCGGCGGTGGCCAGCCCTTGGAGAACACGGGCCGCTATCAGCACCTCGGGGTTCTGCGCCAGACCGCCCACGAGCGAGGCCACGCCCAGGACGACGAGGCCGCCGAGGAACAGCCGACGGCGGCCGAACAGGTCCGCGACGCGGCCGAACAGCAAGGTGAAACCCGCCGCGCACAGGGCGAACGATGTGGCGATCCACTGCAGATGCGACAGCGAGAAACCCAGGCCCTCACCGATCACCGGCAGCGCCACGTTCAGGATGGAGAAGTCCACGGCCAGCATGAACTGGGCCGCGAGCAACAGCACCAGCACCAGCCGAAGCCGGGGGGTGAGCGCCGCCGGGGCCGTGCCGGCTGCGGTGCCGGCTGCGGTGCCGGAGACGGCACCGGCCGCCTCCGCATCAGTGACGGACATGATGTCGATCCCTTTCCTCTTCCTCGCGTTTCCTGACACCCGGCGCGCTCGGTCACGTCACGCGCGGTTACGGAAGAAGAGGCTCGTCGACACCCGGAATCCCAGCCAGCACCCTGTCGCGCACAGCCGACGCGAGGGTAGTCATGACAGGACCACCCTTACGGCCTCCGGCCTTCGGGAGGGGCGGGCATCATGGGACGTCAGTGGCCACGGCCTGTCGCACACCGCCGACCTGGAGGCATGGTGGACGCCCCGTCCGAGCTGGGAGACTTCCTCAAGTCGCGTCGCGCCGCACTGCGCCCCGAGGATGTCGGCATCACCCCGCACCCGACCCGCCGCCGCGTCAGCGGTCTGCGCCGGGAGGAGTTGGCGATGCTCGCCGGGGTCAGCATCACCCACTACACCCGTCTCGAACAGGGCCGTGCCCTCAGCGCCTCCGACGGTGTGCTGGAAGCGATAGCGCGTACGCTGCGCCTCTCCGACGACGAGACGGCCCATCTGAAGGACCTCGCCCGCCCCACCGCCGCTTCGTCCCGGCCCGCTCCGCCCCGGGTGACAGCCCATGTCGGCGCCTCGACCCGGCAGTTGCTGGCGGCCATGAGCGAGGTCCCGGCCCTGGTCCTGGACCGTCACAACGACATCCTCGCCTGGAACCGTATGGGGCACGCGCTGCTCGCCGGACACCTGGCGCCCGAGAGCCCGGACAGCCCGGCCACCCGCCCCAACCTGACCCGGATGCTGTTCCTGGACGAGCAGTACCGGGAGCTGTTCACGAACTGGAACGAGGAGGCCCAACTCGGCGTGGCCTCCCTGCGCCTGGTGGCCGGTCGCCATCCCCACGACCGTGCCCTCGCCGAACTCGTCGGCCAACTCGCCATGAAGTGCGACGAGTTCGCCACTCGCTGGACCCGACACCCGGTGCGCACCTGCACCTCCGGGGTGAAGCACCTGCGTCACCCGCTGGTCGGCGCGCTGGACCTCAGCTTCGAGAACCTCGTCATACCCGGCGCCTCGGGCCAGCGCCTCATCGCCTACACGGCCGAGCCCGGCTCGCCGTCGGAGGCCGCGCTGCGGCTCCTGGGCAGCGTGACGGCGCCGGTGGCGGAGGACCCGGCGACGGTACGGCGCTGACGTCCCTGCGGTGGAACGGCGCCGAAGCCTGGCGGGCGGCCCTCACTTACCGCACTCCGCACGCCGCCGCCCCGCCCACCGGGACATTCTGGAGTGCGGGTGGTCCTCGCCGAGGTGGTTCCGAGCGGCTGTGGAACGGGCCCGACCGCTCGTCACCGAGGAGGCGTGAACACCCCTGGCTCCGCGGCCGTTTCGCTCCTCGGCGGACCACCCACCGGTCGATCGCGGTGGGAAGGCCCGCGGGTGGGCGCCGCCGCGATGGGCGTCGTCGGGGTGTGGGCGGCTTGCGTACGCCAGGCGTCGGCGAGTTCGGCGGGGAAGCGTCGGCCGCTGCGCGTGAGGACGACGCCGGGTGCGAGTTCGACCTCGTCGCCGGGGCGGAAGGGACGGTCGGTCCGTGGGGACAGCGCCTCCCAGGGGGCTGAACCGGCCGCGCTTGCCGGTGCGGCGCATCCGGGTGCCGTAGGTGCTGATGTCGCGGATCAGGGTCGTTCCGTTCCGGGCGGGACTGCCAGATGTCTGCGGCTCACCTGCTGGGCGACCCCGGGGGACAGCAGGCTGTGCAGGGCGATGCCCGACGGACCCGGCAGTCGGCCGACGTATGCCTCGGAGCCCTCGTCGAGGGTGTAGCGGCCCCGAGCGCATGCGCAGATCGACCGGGTCGGATGTCGACCGTGATCGGGCGCCGGCCTCCCGCGCACAGGTCTCGGGGTCGGTTGCCCTCTGGACGTCACCGAACGGTTCACCGAACGGTTGAGCGTCAACGGCGTTGCGCCCATGGGATCGCGTTTTCGGGGGTGCGGCACCCGTGGGCTCATGTCCTCGATGTTGTGCGAGGTTGGCGGCGGAGCGTGCGCCGTGAAGTCCGGCACCGCGGAGAAACGGGCTCACAAGCAGGAGCGGTCTGCCGGAAGCCGCGCTTCCGACAGACCGCCTCACTGAACGACGGTTCGACCGGCGTGTCAGCGTGTGACGTCGAACGTGGCGGCGCGGGGCACGAACGTCGTGCCGCCGTCCTTGGCCGTCGCCAGTACCGAGATGTACCAGGTGCCCTTGGCCATGTCGGCCGCCTCCTGCTTCGTGGCCTTCAGCCGGTAGGTGCAGCGGGAGGTCTCCTCCGAGGTGCTCCGGCACGTGGCGCGCTCATCCGCCGAGCGCAGCTCCGCCGCGGTCGGGTCGAGCTTCGAACTCGCGGGCCAGGCAAGGACCTTGACGCTCCGGATGCCTGAGTCGTCACTCACGTCCACGGTGTAGGTGAGCGAGCCCGCGCTGCCGTCGGACGGAGCCGTGTAGCGAGCCGAGCCGTGCTCCAGAGTCGGCTCCGTGGGGGTCGAGGCCAGAGCGAGGCCGCCGACGGCCACTCCGCCGAGGGCGACGGCGCCGATGAGAGACGAGACGAGAATGCGCTTGGACATGGGAGATCCCCCTGAGTTCGTTGGAGAGTTGGACGGATACGCGGAAGCGCGTGGATGAGCGTGGAAGAGTGCTGAAGAGTGCTGAAGAACCGCGGGTGGAGCCGGTCTTGGAAGCCGTCGTAGAAGCGGTGGCCGACCGCGTTCTCGATGTGATCGAGCCTATGGCCGGGGGTATGGAGCCGTCCTCGCGCTGCAGGACGAATGGCGCCTCGAACCACAGGTAGAGACTCTGCAACCCACGTAAGAGGCCGGACTCCGCCTCCAGCCGGAGCCGGGCCGCCCGCCGGCTGGTCCCGCCAATTGGCTAGACGCTGAGGTCGGCTGCGCATGGTCCGGTAGTCGCGGGCACAGCCTGGTGCTCGCCCCCACGGGGTGGGGTTCGCGGGGAGACCGAGGGGTTGTGTCTGTTTCGCTCTACCAGGCCAAGGCCGAGTTCTTCCGGATGCTGGGGCATCCGGTACGCATACGCGTCCTGGAACTGCCGCAGGACGGGTCATAGCCGGTGCGGGACCTGCTCGCCGCCAGCGAGGTGGAGCCGTCCGGCCCGTCCCAGCAGCCGGCGGTGCTGCGGCGTTCCGGGATCGTCACCTCGACCCGGGACGGCTCGACGGTGGTCTACGAGCTGGCGGGCGGGGACGTCGCCGATCTGATGAGGGCCGCGCGCCGCATCCTGACCGAGATGCTCGTCAGGCAGGGCGAGCTGCTGACAGAGCTGCGGGAAGCCGAGGGCGCGGCGCGCCACGACGTGTTCTGACCCCATGCCGCCGACCAACCCTCACCAGGGCGCGCGTCGGCGCAGCGCGGCCGGGGCTTGAACCCGTGCAGAAGGTTGTCACTCAGCAGTGGACGTGATCCGCCACAGGGGCGCGTCGTACTGCTCCGGACGGCTGGTGATCAGCAGTTGGCGCAGGTCTTCGCGTAGGGAGCCGTTGAAGTTCAGTGCCTCGGTGATGCGGCGGAACGTCGTGTGGGTGACTTGGCGGCTTCGGGCCTCGGTCTCGAACCGATCGAGCTGGGTCAGTACGGCCTCGGGGTCGAGCTTCGCCGGGGGCTGGTCCTTGAGCCGCGTGGCCGTGTTGCGCTCGTAGTCGATCTCTGAGTATCCGCAGATCTCGCGGCTGTGTGCCTCTACTTCGTCCAGGGTGGCGGTCGCCGTGATGGCGCGGGCCAGCTGATTGCGGCTCAGCGCTTCGTCCAGGTCGACCTCATGGACGGTCGGCCCTTCGTCGGTGAGAGGGACGGGAAGGCCGGCGTCCCGCATCTCGCACGTGCCGCGTACGCCTCGGGCCGTCGCCGCGAGCATCCCGGTCGCCTCGGACGGGTGCCACTCCAGGACCGAGCTGATCGGCTCCACGTCCTTGGCCGTGAAGGTGTGAACGAGCGGGCCGAGCACGCCGCGCAGTTCGTCGACAGGCAGTTCGCCGTCCAGGCCGGGGCCCGCCACCAAGAGGCGGATCGGTGCGTTCACTTGGCAGCACGCGGCGAGCGTGACGGCGTCGGCGAGCGGGCTTCTGAGCGTCGGCTCATCGCCTCGGGCGAGGATGTCTCCGCCGACGTCCAGGAGATCGATCGATTCCGGCGAGAAGTGGCGTACCAGCTCTTCGAGTTGGCGGGTGATGCCTTCGACTCCGTGGTGTGGGTCGATCAGCGCGAGGGTGTGCGGGAGCTCTGCCGCGAGTCGGGGGAGAGTGGAGCCTGCTGGAGCGATCGGGCGGGCCTCGGCCGGCACTGCCCGCACTGCTGGGGTGAGGTGGGGGAGGCCGGTGAAGTTGTTCGGCCCTCGGGGACCCGGTACCGAGTCGATCAGGAGGCGGTCCCACGCGTACGTGAGGATCACCGCCTGGTCCTCGTCGCCGTAGAGGGCGGCGTGAAGCATTGCGGCGGCGACCGCGTCGCCCCCTCCTCCTGCTGCGACGATCAACCGCTTCATGCGGTTCAGCCTACGGGGTCGGGGGTTGACCGAAGGTGAAGGCGGCCGAGCGGCGTATCGCGACCGTCGCCCAGGTGGATGTCCTCGCCGAAGCGGTGGGGAAGCGGTGGGGACGAGTTCCTCGCATGCGGTGGCCACCGCGTCGCGGCGGCGGAGAACTGGCCGCCGCCCCGGAGTGCGCCGGAAGACAGGAGCCCACGGCACGCATTTATTTGACCGATCGTTCTTGATAGGTCTAGGGTCTTCGGTGTGGCCAGGACCAAAGAATTCGATCCGGACGCCGCGCTGCAGTCAGCCCTTGAGCTGTTCTGGCGGCGTGGCTACGAAGCGACGTCGATGGCGGATCTCGTCGAGTACCTCGGCATCGGCCGCGCCAGCATCTACGCGACCTTCGGTAGCAAGCACGAGCTGTACTTGAAGGCTCTGGACCGGTATTCCGAGACGCGCGACCCGTTTCTCCTCGCCGAGCTGTCCCAGCCGGGCCCCGCACTGCCTTCGGTGCGGGCGGTGGTGCGTCGCTTCGCCGCGGAGGCAGCCTCCCCGGAGGGGCGGCTGAACGGCTGCTTCATCACCAACACCGCGGCCGAGCTGGCGCCGCACGACCCCGCGGCGGCCCGGCGGGTCGAGATCAGCTGGGGGCACGTCGAAACCCTGCTGCACTCCGCGCTGGTTCGGGCCCAGGCCCAGGGTGAGCTGCCCGAGGACCGGGATCCGCGCGCGCTGGCCCGCATGCTGCTCGTCCTGTTGCAGGGCGTGCGGATCGTCGGCAAGGCGTCGAACGATCCTGCCCGGGTACGGGACGCGGCCGAACAGGCGCTGGCCCTGCTGGACTGAATCCCACTCGACGGAGCCAACGGGTTCCCTTTGGCATGCCCAAATACTGAATCGATCGGTCAAATATCAGGGGGAGGTATGACCGTCACGGGCCCCGCTCGCGTCGCCGCCACACAGCATCGACACGCCTTCACTCTCCTCGGCAGTGTCCAGATGACGCTGATCTTCACGCTGGCCGCGCTCGCCGTACCGATGCCCCTCATCGGACGCGAATTCGATCTGGAGCGCGCCGACTTGATGTTGCTCAGCGCCGCCTACGGATTGACCTTCGCCGGACTGCTGCTCTTCGGCGGACGCCTCGCTGACCGCTACGGCGGCCGGCGCGTCCTCACCGCGGGCCTTGTCCTCTTCGCCTCCGCCTCGGCCGTCGCCCCGCTCGCCACCGGCATCGGGGCACTGCTCGCGGCGCGTTTCGCCCAGGGCGCGGGAGCCGCTCTGACCGCGCCGGCCGCCATGGCCGTACTGCGCGCCGTGTTCCCGTCCCCTACCGCGTACGGCAGGGCGATGGCCACCTGGGGCGGCCTTTCGGTACTCGGTGCGACTACGGGCAATCTGGTCTCCGGCGTCATCTCGGCGCTGCTTTCTTGGCGTTGGACTTTCGCTGTACCGCTCCTGGTGGCGGTCGCAGCTCTCGTCCTCACGCCCCGGCTGCTGCCGGACACCGCGCCGAGCCGGGACAGGACTCCGGACCTGCCGGGTGCTCTGCTCGCCACCGGCGGGATCACCCTGGTCAGCTACGGGCTCGTCGTCACCGACGCCCGCCCCTGGCTGTCGGTCGGCGTGCTCGTGCCGCTGCTCGGCGGGACCGCATTGCTTGCCGCGTTCCGGTACGCCGAGCGCCGCGCCCGCGACCCGCTGCTGCCGCCCCGCTTCCTGCTCGACCGGCGGCGGGCCCTCGCCCTCACGGCCACCGCACTGAGCGCCTGCGGGACCGCGATGACCTTCGTCGTCCTCTCGCTCCACTTCCAGCTGACGCGAGACTGGTCTCCCCTACAGACCTCGGCCGCCTTCGCGCCGTTCGCCGTCGCGCTGATCGCCTCAGGACGGGCGGCAGGACCGCTCATCGGCCGGTACGGGGCCCGAACCGTCACGGCCGCCGGGCTGGGTACAGGAGCGGTCGGGCTCGTCCTCCTCGCGTTCACAGGGCTCGATGCGCGTACCTCGTACGCCTCTGGACTGCTGCCGGGCCTCGTGCTGCTGCCGGTCGGCGCTGCGGCCTCATTCGCGGGAGCCGCCGTGCTCGCTACACACGGCGTGCCACAGCGGCAGACCGGTCTTGCGGGCGGCGTGCTGAACACCGCGATGGAGATCGGCCCGACCGTTGTCTTTGCCGTCCTGCTCACGCTCGGCAGCGACGCCTGGTCTCTGGCCGTGACGGGGGCCGCCCTGGCCGTCGTCGCCCTCCTGTGCCACCGCACCAAGTAAGCCATCACTCAAGGGAGTCAGCGAAATGAACCGCTTCACCGGCAAGACCGTCCTCGTCACCGGAGCAGGCTCCGGCCTCGGCCGTGCGATCGCGCTCGCCTTCGCCGCCGAGGGCGCGTCCGTGGTCGCCGCGGGACGCACCGCGGCCTCCCTGGACGAGACCGTCCGCCTCATCCAGGCAGCCGACGGCACGGCCGCCGCTGTCACCACCGATGTGACCGACTCCGGCCGGCTCCAGAACCTCGTACGCGAGAGCGTCACGCGATTCGGCGGACTGGACATCGCGGTCAACAACGCGGGGATACTCCGCGGCACCGTACCCGTCGGCGAGGTGAGCGAGGAGGACTGGGACGCGGTGCTGCGGACCAATGTCACCGGCGTCTGGCTGGCGATGAAGCACCAGATCGCGCACATGAAAGAGCACGGCGGTGGCGCCATCGTGAATATCTCCTCCAACCTGGGCGCACACCTGCGGATCCCGAACGCCGCCGCGTACATCACCTCGAAGGCAGCGGTCTCCGCGCTGACCCGTGCCGCCGCCCTGGACCACATCCACCAGGGCATCCGTATCAACGCGGTCAGCCCGGGCGCCTCCGCCGCCCCGATGTCGCTGCGGCCCGGCGAGACCGAGGCCGACCGCGCCGAGCGGGTGAAGACGGAGAACCCGCTGGGCCGGGTCGCGGAGGCCGAAGAAGTGGCGGCCGGGGTGCTCTACCTCGCCTCGCCCTCGGCCGGCGCGGTGGTCGGCACCGACCTGGTCGTCGACAGCGGATCATCGGCCTGAGGGTTCGTAGGCTGGGGCGAAACCGCAGTTGATCGCGTTTCCCCGCTCTGAAGGGCACGCTGAGAGATCACGTCTCCAGGAAAGACTTGATGCGGATCCGGGTTCTGTCAGTGCTCGTGGACGCGGAGCGAGCCGCAGATCACGAAACCGTCATCCGACCCGTCCGAGACGAGCAGCGCGGTGAATCTGGCCCGATGCCTGTCAGGGATGTCCACGAACTCGTCGATGCCGGTGCCGGCCGTGTCGAGGGCGGGGGAGATCAGGAGTTCGGGGTACTGGGACTTCAGCTTCATGCCCAGGACGTTCAGAAACTCGATCTCCACCGTCCCGTCCACCCCGTTTCCCGGGTGTGCCCGCAGCAGGAGGCGGCGATGGGACGCCTGGTAGGACCAGAGCAGGAAGGGCCGCTTGAAGCGGAGAGGGAGTTCCCGGTCCCGGCCCACGATGTGAGGTTGCATAGCGTCACCCTACGAACGGGCGATTCCTGCGGCGTCGTCGACGCAAAAGGGACCAGGTCTTTGACCTGGGCCTTCTTCGTGCAGCGGGTGACGAGAATCGAACTCGCGCTCAGCTTGGGAAGCGACGGCGCTTGCGCGGCCGGTCCGACTCTGAACTGGGCGTATGCGCTCCGGTCTGACGTGCCGGAATGCCGGAGTCACACCGTCATTCACCGTGGTCAACCGGTCTCAAGGGCACGCTATGGGCACAGAGTCGGCTGGGCGGCGCGAGGGCTTCTCCTGGCGGCTGCCGGACCATCCAGCTCTGGAACCGAGCGGCCCGGCGAACTTCTTTGCGGAACTCCCCGGTTGGCACATCGGACACGAGGAGCCTGGAACGGCCGTCGTCGCAGCCTCCCCGCAAGGGCCGTTCTTCGCGTTCCAGCAGGCGGACGGCTGTCAAGCTCCCGTGTGGCCACCGACCGACGGCGAACAGCGCCCTGTGCTGCACTTCGACTTCCAGGCCGGCGATCTGGACTCGACGGTCGTCGATGCGGTCGCCCTGGCCGCCGCGTTCCAGCCGCAGCAGAACGTCCGGGTGCTGTTCGACCCCGCCGGGCCCCTCTGCCTGTGCTTCGACGAGGCAGTGACCGGCCGGGGCCGACTGATCAGAGCCCTGTCTCACTGGTCGCTGTGCTGGGCCCCGGCGTTGGGGAGCGCGAGCATCACGAGTGCCGCCACGACGTAGAGCACGGCGGAGACGACGAGGACGATGCCGAGTGCGTGGCCGTAGTCGGCAGGTCCCGGTGTGCCGGTCGTCGATCGGGTGACGGCGGTGAAGAAGACCGTGCCGATAACGGCGATGCCGATCGCGCCGCCGATCTGGTTGACGGTGGAGAGCACACCGCCCACGGCGCCCGCATTGCGTCCGGGGACGCCGGCCAGGACGACGTTGACGAGGACGGGGGCGGCGAGACCTAGCCCGAGTCCGCCGATGAAGAGGGCGAGGGCAAGGGGCCAGTATCCGGGGTCGTCGCCTTCCCTGAGGATCGCCCACAGGACGAGCTGGGAGGCCGCGATGGTGAGCGAGCCGGTGATCAGCAGAGCCCTCCCGGCCCTGGCGGCGAGGGCGACACCGGCTCCTGACGTGATCACCGAGCCGAGCGCGTAGGGCAGGAACACCAGGCCGGTCTCCCACGCGGTGCGGCCGGTGCCGTTCTGGAGGTGGACCGACAGGGTGAGGAAGAACGCCCCGATGCCGCCGAAGAAGAGCAGGGACGCGCTCAGGCCGATCGCGAAGGCGCGGATGCGCAGCAGAGCCGGGTCGAAAACGGGTTCCTCCCCACGTCCGGTGAGGCGGCGCTCGTAGGCGAGGAAGACCGCCAGCAGGATGGTTCCGGCGGCGAGAAGGGCGTAACTGGCCCAGGTCCAGCCCCAGTTCTCTGTCTGGGTGATCGGCAGGAGCAGAAGCAGGATGCCCGAGGCCGCGAGCAGCGCGCCCAGGAGGTCCGGTCGCGCGGTCGAGGCGGAGCGGGACTCCGGCAGCACCTTCGCGCCGATGATCAGCGCAAGGATCGAGACAGGGACGTTGATCCAGAAGATGGTGCGCCATCCGAGACCGAACAGGTCGGCGCCGACGAGGAGCCCGCCCAGCAGCGGGCCGGCGACCGACGCGAGCCCTTGGACGGCCCCATAGGCGCCGAACGCCTTGGCACGCTCCCCCGGAGCGAACGACGCCCGGATGATCCCGAACACCTGCGGGACCATGATCCCCGCAGTCAGTCCCTGCGCGGCGCGCATGCCGATGAGCATCCCCGGACCGGCGGCCAGCGCGCAGAGCGCGGAGGTGACCATGAACCCGGCCACCCCGATCATGAACAGGCGCTTGCGGCCGTACTGGTCACCGAGCCGTCCCCCGGTGATCAGGCCCGCGCCCAGGGCGAGGACGTAGGCGGCGATCGTCCACTGGATCTGAGCGTCGCCGGCCCCCAGGTCCTGGGCCACCGCCGGGGCCGCGACGGTGACGATCGTCGCGTCGAGGAGGTCCATGAAGGAAGCGAAGAGCACCACCAGGAGCGCTGCGTTCGCGCCCGCGCCGGAGACGAGCGCCGAGGAGGCGGGGGGTGCGTGGGTGCCCTCGTGAGGGCGTTGCAGAGCGGTCATGCCGGCCAAGATGACAGATATTGTGGCCACGGAGTGTCCGCTTCACGAGAGGGGATGAGCGATGGCTGCCACCTCCGCGCGTACGCTCAAGCTGCTGTCGATCTTCGGGATCGGCGCGACTCTGACCGCCGGGGAACTCGCCACCAGGCTCGGGACGTCTGTGAGGACCGTGCGGCGCGACATCGACACGCTCAGAGAGCTCGGGTACGAGATCGAGGCCGTACGCGGGGCGGGCGGAGGCTACCGGCTCGGCCGCGCCAGCCGGTTGCCGCCGATCGTCTTCGACGAGGATCAGGCGGTCGCCGCGGCCGTCGCGCTCCAGACGGTACCCACGATCCTGTCCGACATCCGCGAGAACTCAGCCCGCGCCCTCGCCACGCTGCGGCAGGCGATGCCCGCCCGCAGCCGTGCCCACGCCGAAGCCTTCACCGTCTCCGCGGCGCGCAACTACTGGGAGTTCCCCGCGGCGCCCATCGATGCCGAGATCATCCGCGTCATCGGGGGCGCGATCCACCGGCAGCACATCATCCGCGCGGACTACACGGGCGAGGACGAACCGACGACGCTCACGCTGGAACCGCACGACCTCGTCGTGTGGGCGGCACGGTGGTACCTCGTCGCGTTCGAACCGGATGCGGACCGATGGCGCGCGATGCGGGTCGACCGCCTCGAACCACGCATGCCGATGGGCAGAACCTTCGACCGCCGTGACCTCCCACACGGCGATCCGGTCGCGTTCGTCATGAGCACGCACGACCGTGGCGACACCCCGGCGGACTGGCCGTGCCGCGGCTCGGCGCTCATCGCCCTGCCCGCACCCGTCGTCGCCCGGTTCGCCCCCGGCGGATCGACGGTCGAGCACCACACCGACTCCAGCTGCCGGCTCACGCTGGGCGCGTGGTCATGGGCAGGGCTGGGAGGACTGCTCCTGACTTTCGACGCCGACGTCACGGACATCGAACCGGCAGAACTGAGGCAGGCCCTGCGCTCCTTGCGCACCCGTATCGACGAAGGGCTCACGCACGCTACGTGAGCCGGCCGGCACATGCCGGCGCTGGTGAGCGGTGCAGCAGAGTGAGCCCCTGCAACTCGGCCGTGGCGGCCACCACCAGATCGACGGCCCCGGCGCTGCGGTGGTGTGCGCGTTGAGTGTTGAGTGAGGAGCTCCTGGACCTGCCAGGCGCGGTCATGGGCGCGGTCGTCGACCGGTACCCAGCCGAAGAGCAGACGCAGGTCCTCGATACCTCGGGCGCGGTCTTCGGCGGAGCGTGCGCTGTAGAAGAACTCCAGCTCGGTGATGGGACAGGTGGCGACGACGGCCTGGCCGTGCGGCGAGCGTACGACGTTGGCGGCCAGCTCCCGCAGGATGAGCCCGGCGGCCGCCGCCTGGTCCCAGCCGTACTGCTCGGCGCCGCCGCGCAGCAGCCGGGCCAACGCGCTGGTGTCGATCAGAAACTGCGCGGCGCGCCCACACGACGTTGTAGGAGGCACCCCAGTTGTCGGCCACCTGACCCGCGCCCCGAAGCCGCCGGTCGACCACCCTGCTACGGCACAGGCCCAGGCTCCCGGACCAACGCGCCTTCCGTGAACGCGACTTCGACCTCGGTCCCGAATCGCCCCAAAGGGGTGCCGGGCATGCGGCTTCGGACCGGAGAGGGAGTCCTGTGTGGCGGCGGCGGGTGCAGCCCGTGTCGGCATACTCCGGCATCCCTTCGGCAGTTCCGTCGCGAGCGCCCCCGTCGGGCATTCCGCACGCTGCCCACCTCACGGGGTGCGTCGGTCCGTGTGCCGGGCCCGGGGAAGCCGGATGGTGAACACGCACCCCTTGCCGGGCTCACTGTCGACGGTGACGGTTCCCTCGTGTGCCTCGACGAACTGGCGGACGATGGACAGACCCAGGCCACTGCCGCCGGTGCGTCTGCTGCGGGACTTCTCCGCCCGCCAGAAGCGCTCGAAGACGTGCGGGAGGTCATTGGCGGCGATGCCGCTGCCCGTGTCCTCCACGGTGAGGACGGCCAGGTCGCCGGCTTGTCGGGCGGTGAGTGTGACGGTGCCGCCCGCCGGGGTGTGGCGGAGCGCGTTCGAGGTCAGGTTGCCCAGGACCTGCCGCATCCTCACCGGGTCGGCGTCCAGGACGAGGCCGGGATCGGTGTGGGTGCACAGGCGGATGTCCGAGGACTCCGCCAGAGTGCGGTGGGCCGACACCGTCTGGGCGACGAGGTCGTCCGCGCGTACGGGGTCGCGGTGCAGTGCCAGGGTGCCGGCGTCGGCGGCGGCGAGGTCCTGCAGATCGTCGATGATGTGCTGCAGGAGCAGTGCCTCGTCGTGCAGGGAGGCGATGAGATCCGGGTCCGGCTCGACCAGCCCGTCGCGGGTGACCTCCAGCCAGCCGCGGATGTTGGTCAGCGGGGTCCGCAGTTCGTGGGCGATGTCGCTGACCATGGCCTTGCGCTGTGTCTCCAACTGCTGGCGGCGTGCGGTCAGGTCGTTGAAGGCGGCGGCCAGGTAGCCGGTCTCGTCCTTGGTGGTGACCGCGACGCGTGTGTGCCGCTGCGGCGGCTGCTGGGCCGCGGCCGTCAGGGCTCGCAGGGGACGGACGAGGCGGATGGCGACCACGGTGGTCATGGCGACGGTGACCACGAGGACCAGCCCCGCGACGCCGACGATCTTGGCCTTGTTGGCGGGGGAGAGGTCGAAGCCCACGGGCTGTTGGCCGAGGGCGCCCAGATAGAGCCGGGCTCTGGGGGCGACGTACGGATCGAGCTGGCTGCGGCGTGCGTCGTCGACACAGCTCTGCGTCTGCCGGCCGTCGAGCCGGCGTCCGGAGTCCTGGGCCGCGGCGGTGAGGCCGGGTATGACATCGACTCCGAATCCGGCCAGGGGGTTGGCCGCCTGCCCCTTCCCGCCGTCGGGGCCGAGGCAGGGAGCGGTCAGTGCGAGGAGTTCGTCCAATGCCTTCTGCTCGGTGCGGGTAGGAGCGTTGAGCGCTCCGTCCGCGCACTGCGAGGGTACGGCCGCCTCTCCGCCGTCGGCGACGACCACGGTACGGCCGCTGGGAAGCTCCCGGACGCCGCCGTCACCCAGGTGCTTGCGCACGCACGCCAGGCGCTTCTCGGCGAGCGCCTTCACCTGTGCCCGTTCCGCCGCCGGGAGCCGGTACGGCCCCACCGCCCGCGGGTCGATCCCGGCGAGCTGGGCCCCCGGTTCGGTGGAGGTGTCGGTGTTCAGCGGGTCGACGGTGGCCGAGGCGCGGGCGGGCAGAGCGGTGCCGGGAGCGGCGGAGTCGGCGATGGTGCGTCCGTCTTCTGTCGTCAGGGCGATGCGCCGTCCCATGGTGTGGGAGAGATCGCGCACCGACGACCGCACGCCCTCCCAGTCGGGGTGGGTCGCGGCGAAGCCGCTGAGCTGCCGCAGGATGTCGGTGTCGTCGGAGAGCACCTGACCGCGTTCTTCCTGGATGGCCCGCGTGGTGGTCTGCACGGCCAGCCAGGCGGTGGCGCCCACGGAGACCACGGCGATGGCGACGGACGTGAGAAGCAGCCGCACCAGCAGGCTCTTGCGCCAGGGTATGCGGGGACCGGGCGTCACGAAGGCTGCCCGGTGAGTTTGTAGCCGACACCGAAGACGGTCAGCAGCCGGACGGGCCTGCGCGGGTCGGCCTCGATCTTCTTGCGCAGGTTCATGATGTGTACGTCGATGGCGCGCTCGGTGGAGGCACGGTCGAGCCCCCGGGTGTGATGCAGGAGCTGACGGCGCGAGAAGACCCGCTCGGGTTCCGCGGTCATGGCGTGCAGGATGGCGAACTCGCCGGGAGTGCACGCGACGGGGGTGCCGTCGCAGGTGACCTCGTGCCGTGCGGGATCGACGGTGATGCCGCCCGCGCGCAGAACCGGGGGGTCGTCGGTGGGGCGGAGGGTGCGGCGCAGCACGGTGCGGATGCGGGCGAGCAGTTCCCGTGGGCTGTACGGCTTGGTCATGTAGTCGTCCGCGCCGAGTTCCAGGCCGAGCAGGATGTCGTCCTCGGCAGAGCGCGCGGTGAGCATGAGGACGGGTATCTCTCCGTCCTGCCGCAGCACCCGGCACACGCCCAGACCGTCGACAGCGGGCAGCATCAGGTCCAGGACGACCAGGTCGGGTCTGTGGCTCCTGGCCTCGTCGATCGCGGCCCGTCCGTCGGCGACCACCACGGGGGTGTGACCCTCCTGAAGCAGCAACCGTCGTATGAGTTCGGCCTGCAAGGGGTCGTCTTCCGCGACCAGAATATGTGCGCACACGCCGCTGACTGTAAGCGTGTGTGAGCCCCGTCCAGGGCTGTGTGAGGGCCTTCCCACATCCTGACAACTTCCTGATATCCGGACGCCAGGCTGGGTTCCCGGCCTCGGTCTCGCCGGGCACCGGCGCGGCACAGGCACGCCGGACGGCGCCGAACGCCCCTGCCGCTCGAACCCGGGGCCGCCTTCCCCGACTCGGTGGGACAGGCCACTCGACGCGAACGACGGAGACCCCATGCACCGCACCCGCCCCGCCCTCGCCCTGGCCGCCCTGTCGGTCTCGGCATGTCTTCTGGCCGGTTGCGACCCCGGGCCGGCACGCGACAGCGACCGCACCGAAAGGCTGCCCGCCGCTTCCGGAACCGCCGCCCCACCGCGCATACGCCTGAACGCCACCGACGGGCAGAAGCACGTCTCCGTCAGGCGTGGTGGCCGAGTCGGGGTGGAGGCGGGGCGGATCGCCGAGGTCTCCCTGGTCACCGAGGCGGGCCGGGCCGTGCGCGGCACCCTCTCCTCGAACGGCGGGAGTTGGGCCCCCGACGCCCCCCTCGAACACGGCACCGCCTACCGGCTGACCGTCGTGGCCGCGGGCGACGGCGGTCACCGGACGACGAAGAAGGCCGCGTTCACGACCGTCGCCGAAACCGACCGCTTCACCGGCACGTTCACTCCGGACAACGGAACCACGGTCGGCGTCGGCATGCCGGTCTCGTTCACCTTCGACAAGGCGATCACCGACAAGAAGGCCGTCGAGTCCGCCATCGAGGTCAGTGCGAGCAGTGGACAGCCCGTCGTCGGCCACTGGTTCGGCGCGCGGCGCGTCGACTTCCGTCCGCAGCACTACTGGAAGGCCAACTCGACCGTCACCGTCAAGATCCGCCTCGACGGAGTCAAGGGTGCCGAGGGCGCCTACGGCGAACAGGACAGAACCGTCCGCTTCACCGTCGGCCGCAGCCAGGTCTCCACCGTGGACGCCTCCGCGCACCGGATGACGGTCGTCCGTGACGGCAAGACCTTCAAGACCCTGCCCATCACGGCGGGCGCGGCGAACTCGCCCACCTGGAACGGTCAGATGGTCATATCGGAGAAGCTGATCAGCACCCGGATGAACGGAGCCACGGTGGGGTTCGCCGGCGAGTACGACATCCCCGACGTCCCGCACGCGATGCGCCTGTCCACCTCCGGCACGTTCATCCACGGCAACTACTGGGGCGCGGACTCGGTGTTCGGCCGGTCCAACATCAGTCACGGCTGCGTGGGGCTGAACGACGTCCGGGGCGGTGACGACGCCGGTCAGGACGGTGCCTGGTTCTACGACCACTCCCTCGTCGGTGACGTGGTCGTGGTGAAGAACTCCGACGACAGGACGATCGCCCCCGACAACGGCCTCAACGGCTGGAACATGCCATGGGGCCGGTGGAAGGCGGGCTCCGCACGCTGAGTCGGACCTCGCCGTCAGCCGGCGGGACCTCGCCGTCAGCCGGCGGGACCTCGCCGTCGGCCGGCGTTCGTCCGGCACACACCCGGTCCGACTGCGGGAGTCGGAGCTGATCAGTTCCTCACATGTCTCGTCCAGGCTGACGGTCATGGCTTCCTCAACCCCTCGTCCGTCCCAACGGCGTTGGCCACGCGCGCCGTTCGGGACCGGAGCGACCACCTTCACCCGCCCGGGCGCGTACCGCCCGGTCATACCGGCCGCCGTCCTGGCCCTGTCCGTCGCACTCGCCGGATGCGCGGGCACGGCGACAGACGTCAGGCCGTCCCACGCATCGGGGCCGGCGGCGGACGGTGCAGGCGCCGCAGCGGCCGCCGCATCCGCCGTCCCCGGCACTACACAGGCCAGGCCTCCACGGACGTCCGCCGATCACCGGGCGTCCGCCGATCCCGGAGCGGCCACCCCGCCCACCCCCGCGCGGCTACCGGGCCTGGGACCGCGGACGCTGGCGGAGATCCCCGCCGACGCGCGCCAGGCCGTTGTGGTCACCGGCCGGGGCAAGAACTCCTCGGCGTCACAGGTGGTGCTGTACCGGCGCACCGGGGCGGGCTGGGAAGCGGGGGCCACCTGGCCGGCCCACAACGCCCTCAAGGGCTGGACGGACGACCACCGCGCCGGCGATCTCCGGTCGCCCATCGGCGTCTTCACCCTCACCGACGCGGGCGGACTGCTCGCCGACCCCGGCACGAAACTGCCGTACGACCAGGGGCCGGCCTTCACCATCGGCGGCACCGGCTTCGAGGGCGAGCCGCTCGCGGGCTCCTTCGACTACGTCGTCGCGATCAACTACAACCGCAAGCCCGGCACCTCCCCCCTCGACTGGACCCGCCCGCAGGGCGCGGACAAGGGCGGCGGCATCTGGCTGCACGTCGACCACCGCGGGCCCACGCAGGGCTGCGTGAGCCTGACGAAGAAGCACATGAAAGAACTCCTGCTCGCACTCGACCCGGCCCAGCACCCGGTGATCGTCATGGGCGATGCCGCATCCCTCGGACGCTGACCGAACGGTGCGGGACGACAGCGCCAGCGCCCCGGCGAACGCCGGGCGCTCGGCCAAGGACCAAGAAAGGACGGAACGTTGATGCGCGTCAGGCGCATAGGGGTCGCCGCTGCGGCGATACTCACGACCGCGCTGGGATCACCGGCACCGGCTGCCGCCCAGCAGGCGGCCGAACCCCGGCCGTCCGCGCCGCGGGTCGGCCCCGACGGCCAACTCCCCGCCGGGTGGCGGATCACCGGTGGGGCCTCGGGCAAGCAGCTGGTCTGGCGCTCCGCCGACCCGGTGCCCCTCACCGACGCCGGCGTCGCGTTCTACTCGGGAGACCGGCTCCTCGGCCGGCCGGTGGCCTCGAAGGACCAGCGCACCTTCCGGCTCGACCTGCACGCGGCACGCCTCGGGCGGGCCACGGACCTGCAGGCGCGGGCGGGGGGACGCCGACTGGACGCGTCGGGCGCCACGGCCGGCCCGGACGAGCGGCGCACCGCACCGGTGGCGCAGCCGCCGGCCGTGCTGCCGGCCAACCCCGTCGACCCCGGCAAGCCGGGCCGGTACGGGACGACGACCGGTGAATACACCTTGCCCTCGGTGCGGTTGCCCGGCCTGGACGCGCCCGTGGAGATGCGCGCCGTGGTGGTGGCGCCGAGGGGGGCTCCGGGCCGCCGGCCGCTGGCGCTGTTCCTGCACGGCCGCCACGACACCTGCTTCACGACCGACGGCGACAGCTTCGGCCAGTGGCCCTGCCCGTCCGGTTCGAAGCCGGTGCCGAGCCACCGGGGCTATCTGCGCGATCAGAAACTGCTGGCCTCCCAGGGCTACGTGACGGTGTCCGTCTCCGCCAACGGCATCAACGGGCAGGACGGGGTGGAGGACGGCGGGGCCCAGGCACGCTCCTCTCTGGTGCGCCTGCACCTCGCCCGGTGGGCCGGCTGGACGGGCTCCGGCCGGTCATCGGCTCCGGCGGTCGTGCGGAGCGCGCCTCCCGGCGACCTGTCCCGGGTGCTGCTGGTCGGCCACTCGCGGGGCGGTGAGGGGGTGAACCGGGCCGCCATGGACAGCCTCTCCCGCCCGCCCGCAGACCAGGACGGATATCGGGGCCCGGCGCGCTGGCACATCCGCGGCACCGTCCTCCTCGGGCCCACCGCCTTCGGGCAGAACCCGGTCCCCGACGTGCCGTCGATGACGATCCTGCCGGGCTGCGACGGCGACGTCGGCGACCTGCAGGGCCAGATCTACGTGGACGGCACGCGCCAAGTCAGCCGGGGCGCCGCCCTGCACAGCGCGGTCTACATGGTGGGCGCCAACCACAACTTCTTCAACAGCGAGTGGACACCGGGGCAGGCGACGGCTCCGGCGGTGGACGACGCCGCGGAACCTGACCCCGTGTGTGCTCCGGGCAGCGCCACACGGTTGACGGCCGGTCAGCAACAGGCCGCGGGCGGCACGTACATCGCCGCGGCGGCCCGGCTGTTCGTCGCGGGCGACGACCGGGTACGCCCGCTGCTGGACGGCTCGAACCTGCGCGCGCCGTCGGCGGACCCCGCGCGGGTGCTCAGCCACGCCGTCGGCGGGCACCGCACCGCCGCGTTCCTACCGAACGCCAAGGTCACCGTGGACGGCGGACGGCTGTGCTCGGCGGTGGCGGACCCCGATGCGGCGACCGCCTGCCTGGCTCCCGACGGGACGGGTGCCTCACCGCACTTCGCAAAGTGGGAGACGGCGCCCGAACCGGGCCGTCGGGCGGTGGCCCTGCGATGGTCCGCACCGGGTTCTCCCGTACGGGTGCGTTCCGCCCAGCCGGCCTCCCTCTCCGGCGCCGAGGCCCTCGCCCTGCGGGTGATCGTGCCGCCCAACACCACGGGAACGCTGCTGGACGTGACGATCACCGACGCTTCCGGCCGCCGCGCGACCCTCGGCCGGGTCCGTGTCGACGGGCTGCCGGGGAGCGACGGGACCGCCTCCTACTGGGGGCAGGAGATACGCGTGCCGCTGACCGCCGCGACCCGGGCCGGGCTGGACATGGGCCGGGTGACGACGCTGGACATCACCCCGCGCGACCGCTCCGGACGGGCCTGGCTGATGGACGCCTGGGGCTGGCGCCCCGGTACACCGGCCGTGCGCCCGGTCGCACTGCCCCGTGTGGACGTCGGCCGGCTGACGGTCGACGAGGGGGACTCCGGAATGCGGACCCACCAGGTCCCGGTGCGCCTCTCCGGCCGGGGCGACGGCCAGGTCAGGCTGTTCGTCGCCGATCCCGTCACCGGCCGGGCCACGTCCCGCCTGGTGCGGGTGCGGCCCGGTGACTCCGTCCTCGACGTGCCGGTGAAAGCCGAGGGCAACACCCGTTACGGCCAGGACACGGGGCAGGACGTGCTCGTGAAGGCGGTGCACGGCGCGGTGGTCGGCTCCCACCACGGCGGTGTGACCGTGCGGAACGACGACCCGATGCCCGAGGTCACCGTGACGCCCGTCGCGGACCGGGTCACCGAGGGACAGAGCCTCACCTGGCGGGCCGACCTGTCCACGGTCGCGGACACCGAAGTACCCGTCGTGTTCAGCTTCCTGGCGGCGGACGACGGCGCGGAGCTGTCCACCACGGACGTGGACCCGCGGTGGCTGATGGAGAAGCACGGCGAATCGCCGCTCCCGGAGCGGCCCCTGTCCCAGGTGGGAATGTCCCTGCTGTCCGCCGTCCCCGCCGGTCGGCTGAGCGCCGAGGTGGTCCTCCCCACGATCGCCGACGGGGTGACCGAACCGGAGGAGGCGGTGCGGATCCAGCTGTTCGGTTTCGAGGAGCCGCCGGTCGGCCCGGTCTTCACCGGCAGGATCGAGGACACGTCCTGAGGGGCGCCGTGCGGGACCGCGGACGCACGATGCGTCCCCACCCGCCGAAGTGACCGAAGCGGTGGGTGGTGGCCGAGGCGATCGGCCACCACCCGCCGTTGCGTCACCATGGGGACGCGAAGCACCACGGGGGACGGCGCGCACGATCACGGCCGTGTCCCGATCGGTGGCCCGGACCGGCTACCGCCTCGGTCCCGCGAAGGCGTAGACCGTGGTGCCGGTGACCGCGAGGACCAGGGCCGTCCAGGTGCCCGCCGCCGTGCCGGGCGGCAGCAGCATCCAGGTCGCCACCTGCATCGGCGCATTCGTCGGGGGCGGGGCGAAGAACGAGAACAAGAGCCAGGCGAACGGCAGCGTCCACCCGAACTGCCCGCCGGAGAGCGCCGCGCCCAGAGCGGCCAGTCCCATCAGGCCCGCGCTGTCCCGGACGACGAACGCGGCGGCGGCCATGTCCTCGCCCATCGTCTGCACTGCCAGCAGCACCGCGGCCACGACCGCGCCGGCGAGCAGCACGTGCGCCGCTCTGCGGGGCACCCAGCGGATCGCGGCCGTCCGGTCCAGCGCGAGGTCCTGCCCGCCGAGCCCGATCGAGACCGCCATCGCCCCGGTAGCGAGAACGAGCACGGCCGGCCGGGGATCCCCGGATCCCGCACCGCCGTCCCGGCCGAGCGTCCACACCGCCACCGCGCTGATCACCACCATGGCGAGCGACGCGGGTACCTGCCGCGAGCGCGCGTACAGCGTCAGCCATCTCACCGGGACGCACCGCCCTTCAGCGCGTCGAACGCCTCGCCCTTGCAGGAGAGCGCGGCGGCGCGCATCGCGTTGATCCTCGAGAGCTGCTCGGCCCGCCCAAGCGCCTTGAGTTCCTTCCACACCGGGCGGGCCGCGGCGTCGACCTCGCGGCGCACACCTGCTGACTCCATGCCGGGAAGCGGCCTGAGGTCCCCGAGGACCCAGCCCGCCGCGACGGTCTGCGCGTACTCGTCGTACCCGAAGCCGCTCCAGCCGACGGGGGTGCACCCCGGCACCATGCCCTTGGCGATCAGGGCCCGGGTCAGTTCCTCGCCCTTCGCGGCGGCGATGACGCCGTCGTCGAAGTCGATGAGCACGGTCTCGCGGGACCACTGCGGCGTGGAGCCCTCCGGCAGTACGGCGGTGTTCTCCCGGACCGACACCGGCGCCCGGCCGCCCAGGGCGCCGTGCAACAGGCGCAGTGCCTCCTTGCCGGGGCCCGCCAGGTCGGCGAGTCGCGCCTGGTGCGTCTTCGTCACGCACACCGGGCCGTCGCACACCAGCTCCGCGGCGGCCTCGTCGACGACGTACATCCGGCGCGGGTCGGAAGGGAGGACGAGCAGGGCGATCACCGCGCTCGCCAGGACGGGCGTCAGGGCGATCAGCCGGGCGCGCCAGGTCGCGGCGACCAGCAGCGCGAAGCCGGTCGCGGCCATGCCGAGCAGCCAGATCGTCTGCCCGACGTGCACGGAGGCGGAGAGCGTGACGATCACATCGCGCACCTCCTGCACCGCCGGTGACAACAGGGAGACCCGGTTCGGCTCCGTGCTCGTGATCCCCGTCGCCGTGGTCGTCTCCGTCCGGCCCAACGACATGTGCATGAGGGCCGTGAACACGAACGCGCTCATGGCCAGCGCGGGCGGGGTGAGCGCGGACGGCAGGGCCCGCCCGGCCCCCATGCCGAGCAGGGCCCCCGCGACGAGGAAGAGTGCCCCCACCAGCGAGACCGGCACCCATCCGAGGTGCGTGTACCCGGAGTTGGCGATCACCTGGACCCCGCCCGCGAGGACGAGCAGCGCGAAGGCCGAGGCCAGCGTGATCGCCGTCGTGCCCGCGAGCGTGGCCGCGCGGTGCCAGGCGGGCCGCGGCGTGCTCGTGAGCAGCTCGGACATCTTCGAGCGGTGGTCGCGCAGGCCCTGCAGCGCCCCGAGCCCCACGGCCAGCGGCCACAGGTAGAACAGCAGGGAGCGGGTCCACATCGCCAGGGGCGTCCACTGGGCCGTCCATGCCGTGGTGCCCCTCCACCACTCGGCGTTCACCAGGTACAGGAACGCCAGCGCGCTCGTCAGGACCACGCCGCCGGCCCACGGGGCGACGGAACGCCTCAGCTCGATGCGCAGGACACGGCCGTTCACCAGGTGCCCCTTTCCTGCCGGGGGTCGAGCAGCAGGGCCGAGTAGCCGCGCTCCAGCGGGCTGTCGCCCACGTGCTCGGGTCCGCCCGCGGCGGCCAGCTCGTCCGGGGTGCCCTGGAAGACCAGTCGGCCCTCGGCGAAGAGCACCACGTCGGTGCAGGCGGCGGCGACGTCCTCCACCAGATGCGTCGAGACGACCACGCAGGTGTCCGTGCCGAGCTCCTGCAACAGCTCGCGGAAGCGCAGTCGTTGGGCCGGGTCCAGGCCGACCGTCGGTTCGTCGAGGAGCAGGATGGCGGGGTCGTTGACGAGGGCCTGGGCGATCCCGACGCGCCGCACCATGCCGCCCGACAGGGTCTTCATCCGGTCGTCGGCGCGGTCGGCGAGGCCGACCCGCTCGACCGCCCGCTGCACCGCGGCGGGGACGTCCGCCTTGGGAACCTCCTTCAGCCACGCCATGTACTCGATGAACTCGCGCACCGTGAAGCGCTTGTAGTAGCCGAACTCCTGCGGCAGATAGCCGATCCGGCGGCGCAGCGCCCGGTGTTCGCCGAGGCCTCCGGCGGACTCGCCGAGCAGTTCCAGGGTGCCCTCGGCGGGGCGCAGCACGGTGGCCAGCGCCCGGATGAGGGTGGTCTTGCCGGCCCCGTTGGGTCCGAGCAGGCCGTGCACGCCGGTGCCGAGCGACAGGTCGAGCCCGTCGACGGCCATCCGTTTCCGACCGACTCTCACCTTCAGCCCCGTGGCCCGGATCTCCCAGGCGTAGGGCGTCGGCGCGAGGTCGGCCGCGGTCACCGCGGACATCACGTGTGGTTCCTTCCCGTTGGTCATCGATGGGCTCCCAGCACGGAGTACGCGCCCCTGCGGGCGATCACGACACCGATGCCGAGCGTGAGGATCAGCCCCCATACGGGCAGACCGTCCGTGTGGAGGGCGAAGGGCGTACGGCTGGTGGCCAGGGTCGGTGCCGCGACCACGGCGGCCCACACCGCGACCAGCGCGAGGGCGGCGCGGGTCACGCCGACGACGCCGCCGAGCGCCAGGGTCGTCGAGGTGAACGCCAGGCAGGGCAGCAGCCACTGGGCGGCCGTCACCCCTGTCACCCATCCGCCGACGAACAGCGTGGGCACGACGAGGACGAGCACGGCCACGGTGCGCCGCAGCACCAGTTGGAGCCCGGCCCTGGGCACGGAGGCCGTCAGCTCGTACGCCGGGTCCAGGCCACGTGACCAGGACGCCGCGACAGCGAGGACGGGCAGGACGGGGGCGAGCAGCAGCACCAGCGACACCTCGCCGGGGCCGGAGCCCTGTCCGGCGCCGGGGTCGGCGATGTCGAACAGCAGCGCGAGCAGCGTCACGCTCACGACCATGGCCAGCCACGGCACCATCGTGGGCGTCAGCCACCTCGACAACCGTGCCGACCAGCGCCGGCGGCGGGGCATGGTGACGGTGGTGGCCAGCCGTGGTTCGAGGTCGGACCACACGGTGCCGACCAGCGTCGCCACGGCGGGCGCCCCCGCCGTGGTGGCGGTCGACAACCGGTCCCGGCAGCTCCGGCAGGCCTCCAGATGGGCCTCCAGGGCCCACACCTCGTCGGCGGCGATATCCGTGTCGCCGCGCGCGTAACCGTCGATGAGCCGCGTCGACGCGTGTTCCACGCTCATGCTCATGCCAGCGCCCTCCGCATCTCGGTCCGGGCCCGGCGGGCACGGGTCTTGACCGTGCCCTCGGGCACGCCGAGCAGCACCGCGGTCTCCCGGACGGACAGCCCGTCGAGCACCATGGCCTGCAGTACCGCTCTGAGTTCGGGCGCGAGGCGCCGCAGCGCGTCCCCGACGTCACCGCCGACGGTCGCCGCGAGGGCCTCGTCCTCGGCGGCGGGCGCCACGGGCCGCGCGGCGGCCGCGGGCGGGGGTTCCGCATGGTGGGCCCTGCGCCGGAACGCGTCGACCAGACGGCGGGCGGCGATCGTCCACAGCCAGCCGACGGCGCTCCCCCCGACGGAGGCCCCGGCGAACGCGCCCGCCGCGCGCCACACCGCCAGATACGTCTCCTGCATGACCTCGGCGACGATCTGCTCGTCGGCGCAGCGGCGCCGCAACCGCACCGCCAGCCACGGCGACGTACGCCGATACAGCTCCTCGAACGCCGCCCGGTCACCCCTCGCCACGAGCCGGACGAGACGCTCCTCGTCCAGCTCACCCGGTGCCTTCCTGACTGATCTCACACCCGCCAGACGCCCGGCGCGTACGGCAGGTTTTCCCATCGGTGTGATCCCCGTCATACGCGGCGACTCCGAAAGCTCCGGCACGACGGCGTCCCGCCGTCGGCACCGGCGTCACACGGGAGTCAGCATTGCCACTGCCCCCGTGCCCGGCGCGCCGTGTGCGTTCCCGGGGCGGGGTCATGAGGTGGGACGGGCGCAGGTGACCGCGTCGTCACTCGAGTACCAGCCCGTCTCCGGTGCACAGCCGGCGAGAAGGAGGCAGGGGCCGGAGCTGATCTGGAGTGTCCGTCGCTCCTGCACATGCCGGGATCCGAGACTCAGGTGCTGCGACCGTGACCCAGATCGACATCGATGACGATGCCTTGGAGCGCGCCATGGCTCTCTCCAAGGTCAGGCCCAAGAAGGAGGCGGTCAATCTCGCTCTGCACTTCTACGCCGAGCGGCAGGAGCCCGCGGCACGCATCGGCCGGCACTTCGAGCGTGCGCGTGAGTGGGGTGCCGTAGAGGACGCCGAGCGCCCGCACCGGGCGGAGAAGTGCCCAGTCTTCGAGCGTGTGGCGGAGCGAAAGGTGCTGCAGGGCTGGTGGCGCAAGAAACCCCAGGTCGTTGACCTGGGGTTTCATCATGGAGCGGGTGACGAGGATCGAACTCGCGCTCTCAGCTTGGGAAGCGACGGCGCTTGACTGGTCCATCTACCTCTGACCTGCGGAGATGCGCTGTGTCGACATGGTTGTTCCGGTCGGATCACACCCCTGTTGACCGTCCTTGACTGCTCTTAAGGGCACGCCAAGGGCGCGGAGCAGTAGGGCGTCGCGGCAGGGATCAACGGTGTCGCTTCCATGTGCTGGATGCCTGGACTCCCATGTCGGCTGGACGGTGCTGTCGCGAATGCACATGGCTGCCGTCTCTCGGAGTTCGTCCTCGGCTCGCCCGGACAGGCCGGTGCTCGGAGGCCGGTGCCAGGAGCTGGTCAGGACGAAGCGATTTCCCTCTGCCTTGGCGGGGCCGCGGGCCGCTGTGGCCGCGGCCCCGCTCGGGTGTTGGGGTCAGGACGGGTCGCCGTACTGGAGGCCGCGTCCGTTGGTGCCGACGTAGACGCGGCCGTACGTGTCGGGGTCGCCGGTGATGACGCCGGTGCCGCCGATGGCGCCCCACTGGTGGGCCTCGTCGTTGACGCGGAGCCAGGTGGCGCCCTTGTCGGTGGAGCGGAAGACTCCGGTGACGTCCTTGACCGTGCCGATCAGGTACAGGGCCTGGTAGTTGGTGCCCGGCTTGGCCTTGCCGAAGCCGAGGGCGGAGGCGGACTGCACCGTCTTGAGCGTGGTGAAGGTGCGGCCGCCGTCGGTGGAGTGCAGCAGGCCCTTGCCGCCCCCGGCGATCCACAGGTCGCCGGCGATGCCGGGGACGGCCGTGAGCTTGCCGGTGGGCAGGTTGGTGGCGCGGGCGGTGAAGGTCGCGCCGCCGTCGGTGCTGGCGTGGAGCGTGCCACCGGACAGGGAGTAGAAGGTCTTGGCGGAGGAGCGGTCGGCGACGACCACGGCGTCGGTGCCCAGGCCGTTGACCCTCGACCAACTCGCCCCGTTGTCGGTCGAGCGGTACGGGGCCTGACCGGCCTCGGTCCAGACGATGGTGGAGCCGTCCGCCGCGAGCGCGACACGGCCGTCCTGGGCACTGGCCACCGGCTCCGACTTGAAGCCGTTCCAGCTGGTGCCGCCGTCGGTGGAGTAGGCGCCGTCCTGCTCGCCGCCACGGCCGACGCGAACCATCAGCGCGGGCTTGGACTGGGCGAAGTCGATATCGGTGCTGTTGGCCATCAGCGGGTTCTTCAGCCGCCCGGAGGGCACCTTGGTCAGGTCGTCGTGCCGGAAGCCGCCCTGGTCGCCCATGGAGGTGATGACGGTGGCGCCGCCGGGAGGGGCGATCGCGTCCAACAGCGCGGTCTCCTCCAGCCCTCGGGCGCCCATGCTCCAGTGGCTGGTGCCGCCGCTGTCGGAGGCATTGGCGTCCTTGCTGCGCAGGATGCCGTTGCCGGTGCCGTACAGCACATGCCCGGAGTTGAAGGGATCGATGGCCAGGGTGGTCATCCAGTGCCCGGTGTGCGTGCCGACGTAAGGAGCCGCGGAGGCGTTGCGTACCGATTTGTCGGCCAGTGCCTTCCACGTCTTGCCGCTGTCGGTGCTCCGGTAGATCTCGTCCTCGGGCCACCAGCGGCCGAGGGTGGTGACCATGACCGTGGACGGCTTGCGCGGGTCGACGGCCAGACCGGAGAAGCCGTAACCGCCCTGGGACGGGGAGACGTTCTTCCACGCTCCGCTGCCCGGCGTGTACTTCCACACCGACCCCGCCGTCACACCGTTGGGTCCGAGGTTGTCGGTGTACGTCAGGTACAGCGAGCCGTCACCGGAGAGCACGCCGTGCTGCGGCAGCTGGCCGGTGGGCTGCCCGGCGACGGCCTGCCAGGTGCCGCCGCCGTCGGTGGAGCGGTACAGGGAGGTGGACCTGTCGCCGACGCCGACGTAGACCGTCTTGCTGCCGACCGGGCCGTACGTCACGAAGGAGATGCCGCCGCCGCTGCTCGCCCCGTTCTTGACGGGGAACGAGGAGACCTGGCTCCATGTGACGCCGTGGTCGGTGCTGCGCCACAGGCCGTTCTTGCGGGTGCCCAGCAGCAGGTTGGCGTTGTTCGCGGGGTCGACCACCAGCCGCTCGCCCGCCCCGCGGCCGTCCTCGTTGGCGCCCAGCTTGAAGGGCAGGTCGGTGCGCTTGAAAGTGCGGCCCTGGTCGGTGGAGCGCAGGATCGCGCCGTTGCCCGCCCAGTCGTTGGTGTAGGTGCCCGCCCCGAGGTAGAGCCGCTTGGGGTCGACGGGGTCGGTGGCCACCGAATCGATGCCCAGCAGGTTCCAGTCCTTCTCACCGATCCAGTCGGTCAGCGGGATCCACTGCTCGGCCGCGGTGTCCCAGCGGTAGGCGCCACCCATGTCGGTGCGCGCGTACAGCAGCCCCTTCTCCTTCGGGTTGAACACCAGCCCGGTGACGTAACCGCCGCCCACCACCTGGGCGTTCTTCCACACGTACGGCCCGGCCGCGGCCGTGGTCTGCGACGCATCGCCGGACCCGGCTGCCGGGGCCTCGGCCATCTTCACCAGCTTCCACTGCTGGTTGGTGCCGCCGTGGCCGGGATACTGCTGGACTGCCGCGCCCGCGGCCGTGGAGCCGCCGGAGACGTCCAGGACCAGGCCGCTCCTGCGGGAGGTGAACGTGACGGCCTCGGCGCCGCTCACGTCGTCGATCCGCCACTCCTGGGAGGTGGCGGAGCTGTCGGTCTGCTGCTCGGCGGGGGCCTTCGCGGCGGTCGAATTGCCCGCGATGCCCAGCACCTTGCCGCTGTTGCGGTTCACCAGCTCGTAGTAGCCGTCCCCGGCGGGTTTCAGCTTCCACTGCTGGTTGGCGGTGCTCTGGTCGGTCCACTGCTGGATGCGGGTGCCGTCGGCGGTGGAGAAGGAGCTGACGTCCAGCACCTTGCCGCTGCGTACGGAGACCAGCCGGTAGTAGGCGTTGGCGTCGACCGTCGCGGCCTGCGAGTCCTCCTGTACGAACAGGAAGTACGGCACGACGAGGGCGGGCACGCCGAGCACCAGGCCGGTGGCGGTCCAGCGACGGCGATGACGCCCGCGGCGCCCGCCGTTCGTGGGGTTGTTCATGGGGGTGAGGTTCTCCTTGTATGTCACCGTGTCGCCGTGGATCGGGCAGGTCAGCGCTTCAGAGTGAGGACACCCGGCCGGTACGGCAGCTTCACGTAGTCGGTGCCGTCCGAGGAGGGGTTCCTGCCCTGGTAGAGGAACTGCAGGTTGCAGGGGTCGATGCTCATGGTCTGGTCGGGGTTGGTGCGGACCAGGTCACCGTGGCTGATGTCGTTGGTCCAGGTGGCACCGCTGTTGGCCTTGCCCGCGAAGGGGCTGGACTCGCTGCCGGCCTGCTCGGCCCACGGGCCGTTGAGGCTGGAGGCCGTGAACGAGCGGAAGTAGCGCCCGCCCGCACCCATCGCCTCGACGATCATGAGGTACTGGTTCTGGCCCTGGACCTTGTAGACCTCCGGCGCCTCGAACAGCCTCGCCTTCGTGTCGCTCATGACCGTCGTGTACGAGGAGCCGAAGCTGCCCGGGAAGTTCCCGAGCGGCATGGCCGACTTGTAGATCTTGCCGTTGTCATCGGCGAAGAACAGGTACATGTTCTGGCCGTCGGCGATCACGGTCGGGTCGATCGGGGTGCCTTCCGAGCCTGCGGGGAGGCTGCCGGTGAACAGCTCCTTCGGCGCGGACCAGCCGCCCGGGTTGGTGGGGTCGCTGGACGTGCGGTAGCTGAAGGGCCAGGCGGTACCCCACCCGTTCGAGACCAGCACCCAGATGTTCTTGGGCGCGAAGTAGAACAGTTTGGGCGCCACCGCGGACCCGCTGATGTTGGTCTGGGTGGCCGTCGCCATGTCCGACCAGTTCGTGAACGGACGGAAGGTCATCGCGCCCCACTGCGATCCGCTGGAGGTGGTCGCGTAGACCAGGTGCTTGCCGTTGTACGTCACGGTGGTGAAGTCCTTCAGCGCGACCGACCCGTTCGCCGGCTGCGCCAGCGGGCCCGTCGAACTCCACTTGTACGTCGACGGAAGCGTGCACGTGGTGCCGCCCGACCCGGATGACCCGGACGACCCGGACGGGGCGGTCCACTTCTGGTTGTCGGCGGACGCGCAGGAGTACAGCTGGATCTTGGTGCCGTTGGCCTTGGCCGCGCCGACGGCGTCGAGGCACAGCCCGGACTGGACGCCGGTGATCGTGCCGTTGGTGTTGATGTTCCACTGCTGGTTGGCGCCGCCGTTGCAGTCCCAGATGACCACCGCGGTGCCGTTGGTGGTGCCTCTGTTCTTGGCGTCCAGGCACTTGTCGCCGTAGATCTTCAGCTGCTTGCCGGAGGTGTGGGTCCAGCGCTGGTTGGTCTGTCCGTTGCAGTCCCACAGCTGCGCCGGGGTGCCGTTGGCGGTGGAGAAGTTGTTGATGTCGATACAACGACCGGAGGCAAGGCCCTTGATCTCCCCGGTAGCGGTCGTGCCGGTCGTCCCGCCGGTGGGGGTACCGGGGGCGGCGGCCTTGAAGGCGTCGACGACGGCGGTGTAGGCGGCCTTGGGCTTGCCGTTGTTGTCGAACAACAGCGGGTTCTCGCCGGTGCGCCAGGAGTCGCTGTCCCGCACGCCCCACACCGTGATGCCGGTGCACCGGGCCACGGACAGACAGGCCTTGACCGCGTTGGCGTAGTGGGTGGGCGATGCCTGGGCGATGTCCAGCTCGGTGATCTGGACGTCGACGCCCAGGGCGGCGAAGTTCGACAGGGTGGTCTGGAAGCTGGACGGCGGGCCGCCGGTGCCGAAGTGGCTCTGGAACCCGACGCAGTCGATCGGCACGCCGCGGGACTTGAAGTCCTTGACCATTGTGTAGACGCCCTGGGTCTTGGCGTCCGACCAGTTCTCGATGTTGTAGTCGTTGTAACAGAGCTTGGCCGACGAGTCGGCCGCGCGGGCCGTGCGGAACGCTTCCTCGATGAAGCCGTTGCCCAGCACCTTCTGGAACACCGAGCTGCGGAGCTGACCGCCGGCGCCGTCGGCGAACGCCTCGTTGACCACGTCCCAGGCGTAGATCTTGCCCTTGAAGTGGGTCATCGTGGTGGTGATGTGGCCGTTCATCACGCTGCGCAGCGTGTTCGCGTCGCCGATCGAGCCGACCCAGGACGGCAGCTGCGAGTGCCAGACCGTGGTGTGGCCGCGCACGCGCTGGCCGTTCGCCCTCGCACGGTCGACGATCCGATCGGCGGGGCCGAAGTCGAACTTGCCGCGGGACGGCTGGACGGCGTCCCACTTCATCTCGTTCTCCGGGGTGATCATGTTGAACTCCCGGTCGGCGATCGCGGTGTACGCCGAGTCGCCGAGCCTGCCGGCGGCCACAGCGGTGCCGAAGTACCTGCCCGAGGGGGCCGCCTCCGTACCCAGTGGTGCGGCTCCGGCGGAGTTCGGGAGGATCGTCACGACACCGGCGACCACCGCCGCGGCCGAGAGTCCGACCGCCCATGTCCGGCGACGCCGGCCGAGCCGGTGCAGGCCCTTCATGATTCTCCTCGGGGGCCGCGGGGCACCCTGGGTGCCGTGATCGTGCGCGCATCGGCCGCTGCGGCCTGATCCGCCGCGGCGTGGGTGCGGTGCAGGACGTGGGGCCGTTCCCGCGTACCGGTCGCCCGGGGTTCGTGGGTGTGTCGCGTCATTGCAGGGGCTTTCGTCAGGGGATACGTCAACGGTGGAAGTCGGGGAACCTCCCGCGCCGGCACGTCATGGTGAGCGGCGGGAAGAGCACCCCACGAAAGGGAGGCTCCCGAACGCGCGCTCTCGTAACGGAAAAGTCGCGCCGTCCGGACGATCGCTCAGTGAGGTATCTCGCGGGCAAAAAGCGTTATGCCGAGCCCCGCGGTCTGGTCGCCCCTGCTGAAAGGGCATGCCGCACCCGGCTCGGTCCCCATGCTCAAGCAGCGGGTCTCAGGCCCCTCGGGCCCAGGCCCTGCGCACGATGAAGGAAGCCTGGCCGGCGAAGGCCCGAGTGCCGTCGGAACCGTCGAGGAAGATGCCACCGTCGCGGTGGCGGATGACCGATCCGGGATAGTTGTGCGCGTGCAGGGTCACCGACCCGGCGACCGCCCCGGGGCGCGCGCAGAAGGTGGCGTCTTCGCGGAACAGTTCGCTGTCGTCGTTCGTGCTCAGCCGTAGCCGCAGGTAGTGATGGCGCAGATAGCGGCCGTCGGCGGCGCGGAAGGTGACGCACCGTGTGTCGGCCAGCCCCCGGACGACCGTGAAGGTGACCCGCTGCCGTGCCTGCGTGCTGCCGGCCGAGGAGACCGGGCCGAGCGTCGCGAAGTCGCCGGCATACGTGAGGTACAGGGCGGGCTGATCCACGGACTCCAGCGAGTGCGCGCCCAGCGGAACAACGTCGGCGGTGGCGGACGGACTCGCCGGGGACGGCCCGGCCGAGGTGGTGGTGCGCGACGGGGTCGGCGTGGGATGGCCGGCCGTGGGAGCGGCGGTGACGCCGGGCGCCCGAGGCGCCGGTTCGGGCCAGGCCACGTAGGTGGCGCCGCCGGCGATGAGCACGGCGCCGGTGGTCAGGCCCGCCAGCGGATGAGCGGTCGCCGCGTAGAGCTTCCCGATCAGCGAGCTGTGTACACCGGCTGCCTCCGTCGCCGTGCCGACGGCGACGGGTGCCGTGGCCAGCCCGGCGGTGCTCGCGGCCGTACCCGACAGCAGGCCCTTGGCGGCCAGCGCGGACATGAGTCCGGCGGGGACGGCCAGCGGCGCGAGGCTGAGGAGCAGCCGTTCGGACGGAACCCGTTCCGCCGTCGTCGCCATGCAGAGCGGGCAGTCGCGGGTGTGCCGCGCGATCCGCTTGCGCCACACCGATGTACGCAGACCGTCCCAGTCGACGACCGTCTCGTCCAACTGCGGACAGCGCGGGTCGGCCTCCAGCGCGGCGACGATCGTCCGGCTCACTTCCAGCTGCTCGCGCATGCGCTGCAGGCGGACCCCGACGTGGGCGACCGTGAGCCCCGTCGCGGCGGCGATGTCGTCACGGCTCAGCGAGCCGGCGCATTCCTGCCACCACAGCGACAGCAGCACCCGATGATCCGGGTCGAGCCACCGGCCGGCATCGACAGCCTGCCGGCGCTCGTCCGACACATGCAGACGCAGGATCGTCACGTCCTCGGGTTCGGCGTGGAGATCCGGTATGTGGCGCGCCTCGTCGATGACCGTGGTCCGGTCGGCGAAGGTGCGTTGCCGGTGCCAGTGGGTATTGATCTGGCGGAGCGTGATCGACACCAGCCAGGACCGGAAGCTCTCCGGGGCACGCAGAGCAGGCAGGTCGCGCACCACGCGCAGCAGGGTTTCCTGGACCACGTCGTCGACGTCGGCATGACCGCTCAGCGCTCGCCCGACGATGTTGTAGAGCAGTGGCAGGTACGCGGCGATCAGCTCCTCGCGCGCCCGATCGTCACCGGCCTGCGCCGCGACGACCAGCTCCGCGTGGTCCCCATCCATGAACTCCACTCCACTTTCCTCTGTCTGAGGAGCGATCCGCCGAGTACGGCGCCTCACCCCAGCGTCGGCAAGATATGCGGCCAAAGCCTGCGCCTCCGGTCGACGGGCCGACCCGTGCCGGCTTGAAGGGCCTGGTACGGCGGGTGCCTTCGGGTAGCCGGCGGCCGACTCGTGGACGGCCCGTTCAAGACCGACGATCTCGGAGGCAGTTGGTCGCGTACCTGCATTCATGGACGGTTGACTGAGGTTGTTGCGGCTGAGCAGGGTGTCGGGGTGGGTGCCGAAATCTCGGATACCGGACGACCGCCGCGCCCTCGGCCGTGGAGCCCTCGGAGACGTCCAGGACGTAGCCGCTCCCGCGGGAGGTCGAGGTGCCGGCGTCCGAGCCGCTCACCTCGCTGCTCCGCCACTCCTGCGAGGTGGCGGAGCTGTCGGTCTACTGCTCGGCGGCGGCCCCCTGGGCGTTGGCGGTGTTCTGGTCGGTCCACTGCTGGATCCGGGTGCCGTCGGCGGTGGAGAAGCGGTTGACGTCCAAGCACCTTGCCGCCGCGCACGAGAACCAGCCGGTAGTAGGCACCGCCGTCGACCGTCGCGGCCTGCGAGTCCTCCTGCGCGAACAGGAAATACGGTACGACGATGGCGGGCACGCCGAGCACCAGGCCGGTGGCGGTCCAGCGACGGCGATGACGCCCGCGGCGCCCGCCGTTCGTGGGGTTGTCCATAGGGGTGAGGTTCTCCATGCATGCTGTGACCGGAGGAAAGCGGGATTACGGCCGCCGGAACTGGCCGGATCCGCTCCCATGTCGTCACAGACTCCTCACAGGGTTGCCTTGAGCCGGGACCTTTTTCGGGTCACCTCGTGGTGAGGTGGACGTTGATCAGCGTCCACGATGGCGTTGGTGCCGGGTTGGAGTGTCGCTGGCGGGTGCGGGGAAGCGGCAGCAGGCGTTGTTCGGTCGTATCGCAGGCGGATTCCCTCGCCAGGCCGGCCGTTGGTCGCGTGGCGTGAGGACCGCGTCCGGTTCAGGTTCAGGTTCTGGTTCCGGTTCTGGTTCTGGTTCTCGCAGGCGATCGCGCGGGGGCTGAGTTCGAAGGACACGGCGGCTGAGATCGAGATCTTCCGGCCGTGGGGACTCGCTGGTTTCGCCATGGGCCACAGATTCCGCCGGGGAAGGGCCGGAACAAACCTCACCGGCAGGATCGCCGCTGGTCGACGGCATGGAGTCCGGAGCAGATCGCGAACCGGCTGAAGGCCGATTTCCCCGATGGTGACTCCATGCGGATCTCGCGCGAGGCCATCGACCAGGCCCGTTCATCCAGGGCCGAGGGGCCCTGGAGCGAGAGCTGGTCGCCTGCCTGTGCCCCGGCCGGTACGACCAAGGACATCGAGGACATCAAGCTCGGTGACAGGGTTCTCGCGACCGACCCGGAGACCGGGAAGACCAGCGCACGCGAGGTCACCGCGACCATCGTCACCGACTCCGACAAGCACTTCACCGAGCTGACGATCGCCACGGAGAACGGCGAAGAACATCTCACCGCGGCCTACGAGCACCCGTTCTGGTCGGTCTCGGAGCACGACTGGATCGGCCGACGACCTCAGGCCGGGCATGACCCTGCGCACCGACGAGGGCCGTACGGCCGAGGTCACGGCCACCCGCCGGTACACGGATCACGTCCGCACGTACAACCTCACCGTCGAGGGCGTCCACACCTATTACGCGCCGGCGGGCAGGACGCCTCTGCTGGTGCACAACTCCGACGACGTGTGCGGTGTGTGGAAGGGCGAGTTCGACAAGCTGCCCAAGGGCAAGCAGAGCCACGTCCGCGAGATGGACTCCGCGGAGGACATGCGGAAGGCGTTCGACCGCTGGACCACCGGAGCCGAGAAGCTTCCGGCGCGCGGGCCGAAGATCCCCGACGTCTACAAGCTGCAGGACGGCACGGTGATCCAATGGCGGAACGCGTCCAGGTCCGGTGGAGAGACGATCGACATCTTTCCGTCGGGAGGCAAGGGAATGAAGGTGCGTCTGCCCGGTGAATGAGCAACGGATCCGTCATGAGCTGCTGGAGGAAGGGCTCGACGACTGGCTGCCGGTGGACCGGCTGGTCGGCCTGGCGGGAGAGCTGTCCGAGCAGTCCGGCGAAGCCCACCGGGACCTCACCGGACGGCTGCTGGCCCAACTGGTCGGCGGGGGTCTGTTGCGGGTCGGTGATCTGGGGGAGACCGGATTCGAGGCCTGGCCCGGCGACGCCGATGCCGTGGTGCGCAAGGTCCTGGAGGCGCTCGACGCGGTCGCCTGGGAGCCCGCCGGCGGTGTCTGCTGGCTGGCGAACACCCCGGTCGGCGACCGTGAGGTCTCCGGCACCGGACGGTAGGTCCGTCTGAGAGGGGCCCTCGTCGGGATCTTCCCGGCGAGGGCCCCTTGCTGTCGCCCCGCGGTGGACCTGGAGTAGGCCCACGCCGGACCCACTGAGGGCGGCATCCCGATCGGCGCCCCGCTGTACGGACCCCACGGCACACTGCTGGACGCCGAAGAACGGTGGGCAGGCGCACGTGTGAACGGGCTCTGCGCTCGGATCGGCTCGTTTGCACACCCTCGGCCCGGGACCTCTTTGGCCCGGGCCCAGCCTTCCGGTGACGAGGTGATGCTCTCGAAGTCCCGGTCAGGCCACGGCGCGGGAGACAGGACGACGAGTCCCGCACCGATGGTGGGCAGCACGACCCATTCAGACATTCCTATGCCGTCCGGCAACTGCCCATGCAGCTCGGTTGCGCGTTCGACGGCTTCCGTCACCTCCTGAGGTGGCATCTGTCGTGCTCCGGGCCGTGCGTTGTACCCCGTCTCGCAGGGCTTCGGCGTAGTCGCGTGACGTCCGGTTTGTGGTGACTGAGTGCTTCACCTGGCGGCTGCGAGCCCTTCATCTGGCGCGTTCCTGTGCCGGACATCGAGCGCGAATGCCTGCTTCTTCCTCATCGAGCACCACGGTCTTCGTGCCGTTGCAGGCGGCACCGGTTCCCTTGTCTCATTTCCCGATCCTCTGGGTCGGCGCTGTGGCACGGTGCTCTGTCGGAGTGGTGCCGCGGAGGCGTTTGAAGGCGACGCTCAGCGCGAACGTGTTGGCGTAGCCGACCTTTCGGGCGATCGAGCCGACCGTGGCCTGTGTTTCGCGCAGCAGGTCGGCTGCCAAGTCGATGCGCCACGAGGCGAGGTAGGTCATTGGCGGTTGGCCGACTTGTGCGGTGAAGCGACGGGCGAGCGCGGCGCGGGACACTCCCGACTTGGCCGCCAGGTCCGCCACGGTCCACGGGTGGGCCGGATCGTCATGGAGAAGTCGCAGAGCATGGCCTACCACTGGGTCCTTCATTGCGCGATACCACGGCGGTGCGTGCGCTTCGGACTGGTCGAACCAGGCCCGCAACGTGGAGATGAGCATCAGATCCAGCAGCCGGTCGCGCATCACCTGCTGTCCGGGTTTGTCCCTGACGATCTCCTCGGCCACCAGATCCAGCAGCGGGCGGTGATGGTCGGCGTCGGGGATCACCAGCACGTCGGGCAGCGCGTGGAGCAGCCGTTCACTGATCTCGCCCCGGCCGGTGTAGGCGCCGCTGAGAAGGAGGGCTGAGCTGTCCGGACCTTCGTCGGTCTCGGCGTCGTTGGCGCCGCGAAGACAGTAATCGGTGCTGTTGATCACGACCTGCGGTGGGGTGGCCGGGTCGTCCGCGACCGTATACGGCGCCCGGCCGCAGATGATTGCGATGTCTCCGGTGCCGACCGGCACCGGCTCGCCCTCCGCCGGGACGATCCATGCCTGGCCGCGCAGCATCGTGGCCAGCGTCAGCGGTGAGCCGCTGGCAAACCGCAGGGACCACGGCCGGTTCATGACTGTCCGCCGGAACAGGGCACCCCGTGCCCTCACCCCGTCCAGCAGTTCGGAGAGCACATCCACGCCCCTACTGTAGACGTGTAGACATCGAAGTGAGTCTCCGAGCCATGGATCGTCTCGCGAGAAGCGTCTTGACTGGCCTCATGACCAAGCATCCGATTTTGGTAACTGGCGGCACGGGCAAGTCCGGCAGCCGGGTCGTGTCCCAGCTGCGAGCGCAGGGGGCTTCGGTCCGCGTGGCATCGCGCTCCGGCGAGCCGCAGTTCGACTGGCTCGACCGCGCCACATGGGACTTCGCGCTGGAGGGCGTGAAGGCGGTGTACCTCGTGCCGATCGACGGGGAGCTTCTCACCCGCCCCTTCATCGAGCGTGCCGTCCATCTCGGTGTCGAACGCGTCGTACTGCTGTCGGGGCGCGGTGTGGATGTGCCGGGATACTCCGGCGAGGCCAACATTGCCGGCGCCACCCACGTGGACGGTGAGAGCGCGGTGCGCGACAGCGGTATCACGTGGACGATCCTGCGACCCGCCTGGTTTGCACAGAACTTCAGCGAGGGTATCTTCCTGGGCGCGATCCTCGCCGGTGAGCTGAGGCTGCCGGCAGGGGACGGCGCGGCCTCCTTCATCGATGCCGAGGACATCGCCGCAGTCGCGGTCGCAGCACTTGCCGAGGACGGCCACGGCGGGCAGACCTACGAACTCTCCGGGCCCCGGGCCCTGACCATCGCCGAAGCCATCGCCGAGATCTCCCAGGCCACCGGCCGTGACCTCCGCTACGTTCCGCTGTCCCCCGAAGAGTTCGTCGCTGAACTCACCGGGCAGGGATGGCCGTCCGCCGAGGCGGAGGACTACGCGGAGGCGGTGAGCCCGATCCGGCGCGGAATGGACAGCTACATCTCTGACGGAGTACAGCGCGCACTCGGCCGGCAGCCGCGTGACTTCTCCGACTACGTGAAAGCGTCCGTCGGAGCGTGGCGCGACTGACCACAGAACCGCATCGCCAACAACAAAAGCGATCCGCTGACCGCCTGCCGCCCAGAACGCCAACCTGGCTCACACCCCCATACGAGAGCCGGAGGGAAGGAGAGCGACGACATCAGCATCAACGAGCCGAACCCGAAGCACCGCAGTGATCATCCGAGGCCGAGGAGTACGAGGGGGCGATGAGGGTCGCGGGCGTTGTGGCGGAGGCCGGCTGCGATGTTCTTCGCTCCGGCTGCCCGTAGGGCTCCTATGGCGAGGTTGCGCCAGGTGGCCATGGCGCGAGGTGTGTTACCGGTCCGCACCTGCGAGGCGTCCTCGGCGAAGGTGGTGTCGCGGATGTAGTGCAGGGCCTCGATCGTCCAGTGGCCGCGGACGAGTCGAGCGAGCTGGGCCGGCGTGGCCTGCTCGGCGGACAGGCTGGCGACGGCGTAGACGGTCTTGACGGTGGTCTTGCCGGTCTTGCGATCGGTGCGGCGACGCTTGATCTGGACGGCCTGGCGGGCGCCGGGGAAGAGGAGGTTGTTCACGGTGGCGACCTTGATCCGACGCATCTCCGAGCGGCCGTGGCCGACGCCCTTGGTGCGGCCCTGAAGCGGGATGTCCTTCCAGGGAGAGGCCTTGAGCTGTCTGCGCAGCTTCTTCTGGTTGCCCTTGACGATCACGATGTAGTGGGCACCCCGGCCCAGTAGGTAGTCGGCGTGGTCGCGCTGGGTGTGCATCGCGTCGCTGGTGACCACGACTCCGGCCAGGTCGTCGACGGTGTCCAGCAGCGGCTGGAAGCAGGTGATTTCGTTGGTCTTCTCGCCGACGTCCAACTGGGCCAGGACCAGGACCAGGCCGGTAAGGGCAGGCGCCGCCGTTTCGGCGCGATCAGACGGCTTCCGTCCGGCCGGTACCAGGCTCGCTATCCGGGCCCTGACGGCGTCATGCGTCCGGCACCCGTCACCTTCGAGACGGCCGCCGATGCCGACGACTGGCTTGCCGAACGGCAGACGGAAATCCGCCGGGGCGAATGGCGCGGCCCTGAGGCGGGCGCGGTGAGCTTCCGGGCCTACGCCGACAAGTGGGTCGACGAACGGGAACTCGCACCGCTCACCCGTGACCTCTACCGCTACCTCCTCGACAAGCACCTGTTCGCCTTCGCCGAGCTGGACTTGGACGAAATCACCGCTCCGCGCGTCCGCGAATGGCGGGCCGATCGGCTGCGGACCACGAACGCCAAGACGATGACGGCCAAGGCGTACCGGCTCCTCAAAGCCATCATGGAAACAGCCGTGGACGATGAGCTGATCACCCGCAACCCGTGCCGATCAAGGGCGCGGGGAAGGAGAGAGCGGCTGAGCGGCGCATCGCCACCGTCGCCCAGGTCGACGCCCTCGCCGAAGCGGTAGGGATGCGGTGGCGACTCATGGTCTACCTCGGCGCGTACGGTCCGCTGCGGCCGGAAGAGCTGGCCGGCCTCCGCCGCCGAGACGTCGACCTCGACAACCTCCGCGTCCGCGTCCGCCTCGCCGAGCCGGAGCGGATGAACGGCCGACGCGTCCAGGGCGACACCAAATCCGAGGCGGGCACCAGGACTGTGATTCTTCCCGCGTTCCTCCGCCGGGAGCTCCGCTGGCACCTGGAGAGCTACGCCGAGCCGGGCCCGGACGGGCTGATCTTCGTCGGGGAGAAGGGCGCTCCCTTTCGGCGCAGCACCTTCGGACGGAAGTGGCGGCGGGTGCGGGATGCCGGAGGGCTTCCGGTTCTACGACCTACGGCACACCGGGCACACGCTCTCCACGCGGTCCGGGGCCACGCTCAAAGACACCATGGTTCGCGCCGGGCAGTCCTCGGAGAAGGCGGCGCTGATCTACCAGCACTCAGACGACGAGCGGCAGGAGGTGGTGGCCGCCGGGCTGGATGCGACCGTGCGGAAGGCGCGCGCTGCCACCAGGGACAGGGGCCCGACGAGCCTTCTGGCACGAATCTGGCACGCGGCGAATGATCACAGCGGACAGCAAAAAGGCCCGGGTCTCTGACCTGGGCCTTAGTCGTGGAGCGGGTGACGAGAATCGAACTCGCGCTCTCAGCTTGGGAAGCTGCGAGCACTTGTGGTTGGTTCGGTAGCTGACCTGGGCGAACGGTCGAGCCATGGCGTCTTCGGGCTGGGCTGTCTTCCCCGTGATTCCCCGCTGTTCCCCGCTCGATCTGGTGCGCTTGTGGTGCGGGCGGGCGACGGGCCGTCGTGGGTGCCGAAATTGGTGTGCGGCGGGTCGTGGCGGTCGGCACGCTGGGTCTATGAGTCGTTGGAAGTTTTACGACAACTGGTACGCCGATCTGGCCGGCCTCTCTGTCGAGCAACTGAGGGAGCGTCGGGCCTTCGCCGCTGAGAGGGCTGAGGGCGCAGTGGCGTGTGGCATGGGTCGCAACCCCAAGGCTGGGCGGGAGTGGAGGCAGCGGCTTCGTGCTGTCGATGACGAACTGCTAAGGCGGGGTGTCCAGGGGGCGTAGCCATCGTGTAAGCCGTCTGAGCCGCAGCCGACGACAATCCGCCACGATGGCGGGTGCGGCAACCGATCACGCGTGCGTGTGCCTCGCCGCACCCCCGCCAGCCTGAGCCACGCTGTCGGACGTCGACCGGAGCAGGTCTCGACGGCGGAAGCGCATGGGCGACTCCTTGCTCGATGACCTCTTCGTCCCGAAGTAACTTGGGCGGCCGCTCAGCCTTAGGCCGGTGTGCCTCTCACCTGCTGCGACGGTCCACAGGTGTGCGCTGGTGTCCGTCGCTGTCTGTGGGCGTTGTCACGCAGTTAGACACTCGCCCCGTTAGCCCTGACCTCCGATGCAGCTTCCCACCTGTAGCCCAGTGTTGCGCCAGCCCACGTTTCTAGGTGGGCTGGTGAGGGATTAGCTATAGAGAGACATGTAATGCTGCCGGACTTCTCGGCGAATGCGACTGTGCTCTCGAACGTTTTTGAGCGCGTCTCTACGGCCAGCGCTGTCTTCGTCAAGCCATGACTGGTACTGCTTCACTGCCTCGTCAATGATTGCGGACGAATCCCCGTCTTCCGCAACTGAGGCTAGCGCTTCCTCAGCCCATTCCTCCTGTAGTTCCAGCTCGATGAAGGTCGGTGCCATTTGGCTGTGGAATCGGTCGAGCGACAGCAGCAAGCGGGTCTGAGTGAAGACCATCCGTTGCTGGAGTATGAGAACACCGTCATCGCTTAGGGCAGCCACACGATTTCGAGCCGTCAGATTGGCAGAGCTCACAGTGACGAACTCAATCATGTCGCCCATGTGATTGGCGGTCCCTGGCCCATGCAGTTCAGGCAGCGGCATGATCCTATAGCGCCTCGTCCAGTCCGACGACCTCATCGAGTACTCACTTACCGGAATCACCGTGATTCGATCGCGCATTACTGCCCCTCGTCTCATATTGCAAGGGTGCATTACGATCTGCGCGTACTGTGGATCTTCACTGAAACCAGGAAGGGGGACGTCCGAAAAGACGTCCCCCTGCATGAGAGGGCGTGCCAGGGAGGGTTGTTCCCCCCAACACGAATAAAGTAGTTCAGTCGAACTCGGCGTGCAAAGTTCCCCCATTAGGACAGTCGTCCTCCCTAGCGGCTGCCTCCTCGCTCACGGAAGGCTAGCTGTCCATCTGCGGCAGTGAAGACCTCAATGTCGGAACGGCGGGTGTCGCGCCACTGAGGGTCGATCTCATCCAGCACATGTGCAGGATCTCGCCGTTGGCCAGCGATCTCCAGCAGGGCAATCATATGCCCGCTGGCGTAGAGTTCAACGGCTCGGACTGAGTACTCGGCTGGCAAGGCAAGATCCATTTCCAGCCACTGGGCGGGATCCTCGATACTTGACTCTTCGAGGAGATCAAGGAACGCAGCTAGTTGGGCCAGGAGCCTGCGCTTCTCCGGTGTGGCATCTCCTCCTGTCCGCCACTTGCGAACCGCTGACACGCTCACGCCCACGAGTCGAGCGATGTCGGACCATGCCATGCCTCGCTCGACTGCCAGCTCCTGAAGCAGAGTTGGCACACCACGCTTGGCCTTGACGGCTGCACGGGTACGGAGATCATCCCTCGTTGCCTGATTGTGGATCTCTGCGATATCTCCGCCCAGCGCGTTGACTTGCGTTCGAAGCGTCCCTGCTTCTGTGCGGTAATACGCAGGACTAGCGATTGCGGCCGATGGAGTTCCTTGCTTCGGCCTGTAATCGCGGATCATTCCGCTGGTGCTCTGTGATGAGAGCGCACTGTGAGATGATTCTGCGGTCATTATTCCCCCCTGAATAGGTCGCGCAGGCGATCTGTAATGGCAGCTTGGAACATCTTCCCTGTCGGTTGATGGAGCCTTTTAAGGGTCTCCTCTAGAAACTGAGTGGTGAAGCTTCTAGACTCTTCCGGAGTGCCGCTCTGCCAGAAGCTGTCGAAATCAAGAACGAAGAACTTCCCCGTCTCGGGAAAATTTGTACGGCGTAGTGGTGAATTGCTTACAATCGGAGGTCCATCGACTGCCGCGTACTGGAACTGAAGGTATGTGGAGTCTCCCGTTTCGAAGACTGAGACCCCTTGGCTAGATTTGAGTGGGCCAACACCTGGGTTAAGCTGTGGCAGCAGCGTTGGGGCTACCCAGTTGCTCCATTGAGATGCGTCCTCGATCTCATGTGGGACCCGGATTTCATCAATGTAGCGAATGCCTACCCGCTCTATAGCGGGGATCGCTTTTTCATTCGCGATTGCAGTTGCCACCCGCAACATCAGGTCGAGGAAGTCGGGGAAGTCCGAGTAGCGCGTTGTTTCGATTGTGAATGCTTCAGGGGAAATTACCGCAGAGCGTGTACTGGCGTGGTTGAGGTACCGGTAGACCTCGGTGCTCTGTTTCTTGTTGATTCCGCCTTCGAAGCTGAACTCCAGGGTCGCGCGCTGTTCGGTCTTACGGATCGGTAGCTCGTCCTCTAGTGCGAGCTGGATACGATCAAGAGTGTCGGCTTGCCTCAAGCGCGGCGAGTAGGGATAGCGGACCTCGGCAGTCACCAGCGCCAAGGGGGCGTTGCTGTAGACCTCTCTGCGATCGTACATAGGGCACATCACCACCTTCTTGGCTTTCTGACCTGGACCTTTACCGCAACGTGCACCAGAAGTGCACCCAGACTGTAACCATAACGCGCACCAGCGTGCTTGCGTAGAGGTAGTGCTGCACCCGTATGAAGGATGGTGGCTGACTTGCTGCGACGGTGGTTCGGAGTTGCAGAGGGCGACAACTGCTGCTCAGTGCTGCGGGACCGGGTCCATCGGGTCGGCGTAGCGGCTTTGGGCTGGAGCTGCTTTGGGGCGAGTGATCATGGCCCCGTAAGCTTCCGGCGAGTCGGGCAGTCTGTGGACCTGCCCGTTAAAGCACGACGTTGGGGCCATGATCTTAGAGGCTCGCCCCAAAGTGGCTGCCTAAAGCCGTGGAGCTGACCGCCCCAGCCACAGAGGGTGTCTCCCACTTCTTGCCCGCAGCTCGCGAGCGCGCCGCCGGGCGCGGCCAGCCGGGGCGCAGACAGGAGGCAGGCCGCGCCGCAGAGGCGGCGCGCGCCCGCGCCGTGCGCGGGCCTTGAACCCGTGAAGAAGGTTGTTACTCAGCAGGGGCTGTGATCCGCCACAAGGGTGCGTCGTACTTCTCCGGACGGCTGCTGATCAGCAGTTGGCGCAGGTCCTCGCGTAGGGAGCCGTTGAGGTTCAGTGCCTCGGTGATGCGGCGGAACGTCGTGTGGGTGACTCCGCGGCTTCGGGCCTCGGCCTCGAACTGATCGAGTTGGGTCAGTACAGCTTCCGGGTTGAGCTTCGTCGGTGGCTGGTCCTTGAGCCATGTCGCCTTGTTGCGCTCGTAGTCGATCTCCGAGTACCCGCAGATTTCGCGGCTGTGTGCTTCTGCCTCGTCCAGGGTGGCGGTCGTCGTGATGGCACGGGCCAGTTGGTTGCGGCTCAATGCCTCGTCCAGGTCGACTTCATGGACGGTCGGGCCTTCGTCGGTGAGAGGGACGGGAAGGCCGGCGTCTCGCATCTCGCACGTGCCGCGTACACCTCGGGCCGTAGCCGCCAGCATCCCGGTTGCCTCGGATGGGTGCCACTCCAGGACCGAGCCGACCGGCTCGACGTCCTTGGCCGTGAAGGTATGGACGAGCGGGCCGAGCATCCCGCGCAGCACATCGGGAGGCAGTTCGCCGTCCAGACCGGGGCCTGCCACCAGGAGGCGGATCGGTGCGTTCACCTGACAGCACGCGGCGAGCGTGACGGCGTCGGCGAGCGGGCTTTTCAGTGTCGGCTCATCACCTCGGGCGAGGATGTCGCCGCCAACGTCCAGGAGATCGATCGACTCCGGAGACAAGTGGCTCACTAGCTCTTCGAGCTGGCGGGTGATGCCCTCGACTCCGTGGCGCGGGTCGATCAGTGCAAAGGTGTGCGGGAGCTCTGCCGCTAGGCGCGGGAGTGTGGAGCCTGCTGGAGCGATCGGACGGGCCTCGGCCGGCACTGCCCAGACAGCTGGAGTGAGGCGTTGGAGGCCGGTGAAGTTGTCCGGTCCTCGGGGGCCCGGAACCGGGTCGATCAGTAGGCGGTCCCACGCGTACGTGAGGATCACCGCCTGGTCCTCGTCGCCGTAGAGGGCGGCGTGAAGCATTGCGGCGGCGACTGCGTCGCCCCCTCCTCCTGCTGCGACGATCAACCGCTTCATGCGGTTCAGCGTACGGGGTCGAGGGTTGACCACTCACTCTATAGTGGCTACTGGCCATAGCCACTTGGGCTGGGAAGATGAGGAGGAGACATGCCTCAGATCGAAGAGGCTCAGCCGAAGTATCTCCAGATCGCGCACTACATCCGTGATCAGATCCTTCGGGGCGACCTGCGGCCGGGGGACGAGGTGCCCTCGGAGCGGCAGTTGGCTGCGAACTGGAAGGTGTCCCGTCCTACTGCTGCGCGGTCGTTGGAGGCGCTGAGCCATCAGGGGCTCGTCGAGAAGCGTCAGGGATCAGGCACGTACGTGCGCAGCCTGGAGGGAAACCGGCGGGCGCGTGAGCTGTACGGGCGGGCTCGGCAGACTGGGAAGATCTACACGCCCGGTGAGTACGCGGTGATCACCTCGGCCGGTTGGATGGAGGCCCCGGATCACGTTGTTGAGGCTCTGGGCCTGGTCAAGGATCTGCGGGCTGTGCATCGGCGGCGGGTGACGAACAACCAGGACGGGCCGATCACGCTGTCTACCTCGTGGTTCGCTCCGGACGTCGGCCACCGCGCCCCGAAGCTCCTGGAGCCGGAGCGGATCCAAGAGGGGACGCTCATGTACGTCGAGAACATGACGGGGCGCCAGGGGAGTTACGCCGAAGACCGCATGTGTGCTCGCAGTGCGACGGAGGAGGAGGCGGCAGACCTCCAGCTGCAAGCCGGGTCTGCGGTCCTGATCGTTCATCACGTCGTCTTCGACCTCCAGGACCGGCCGTTGGAGTTCGCCGAAGCCACATACCCGCCGCATCGCTGGGCGTTCGAGCAGGGCTACCCGCTCACCTGATGGCCTGGGAGTTGCGTCGAACCGCTTGCACAGTCCAAGTGGCTAATGCCACTATCCAGGAAGTGGCTAAGGCCACTTGGATTCGGAAGGGGGCACGGAGTGACGAGTCAGCGGCCGGACCAGGGCGCGCGTGCAACTTGCCGGGGGTGTCGGGGGCGCGGTTGGAAGCGCGTCGGCTCCCGTACGGCTCTGGCGCTCTCGATGGCCAATGACCGCGTCCGTGCCACGTCGAAACGACGCTGCCTCGACTGCGACGGCAGCGGCAAGGAGTGAGTGCGGATGGCCTACTCGATCGACCGCTATCCCTCTGCGGACTCGCCGCGACTCGGTGCCATGACCTTGCACCCCGTCGGGGAGTCCGTGCCTCGGGCTCGGCGCTGGTTCCGGAAGTTCATCGCCCCGTACAACCCGGCCTGCTCGATCGATGACTGTGTGTTGATGATCTCGGAGCTGGTGACCAACGCGATTCTCTACGGGCGGGCTGACGAGACCTGGATGGTGCGCGTTGCGTGGTACCGCGTGGAGACGTCACTTCGGGTGGAGGTGCACAATCCGGGGTTCCCGGCGAGTGTGCGCATGCGGAAGCCGGACGCCAGCGATGCCCATGGGCGCGGGCTGCTCCTGGTCGACTCCATCGCCGACTCGTGGCACTCCGGTCCTAGCCGCTTCGGCGGGACGGTTGTCTCGTTCACCATGGCCGATGCCTGGTCGCCTGATGAGGTCTTCGGGCCCGTTCTGTTCTGACGGGCCAGTTGTCGCTAGTCTGGTTGACCAGTTGACTTGGCCAATCTCGACAGGCGGCGGCGTTCATGGCGTATGAAGTGGAGGCACCGAAGTACGTACGCCTCGCGCAGACGATTCAGCGCCGCATCGAGGGCGGCACCTATCCGCCTGGCACTCGGGTGCCGAGTGAAAACCAGCTGGTGCAGTCCTTCGGGATGTCTCGCCCGACCGTCGTGCGGGCCCTGGAACTGCTCAAGCGGGACGGCTGGCTGGAGTCTCGGCAGGGGTACGGCACGATCGTCCGGGGGCGTCCTGAAGTTGTTGAGCAACAGGACCGGCGGGGGCGAGAGGTCCTGAAGCGCGACGAGTCGCGGTCCTCCGGGCGCCTGGTTGAAGTCGCTGAAGTGCCTGTTCCGGCGCGGGTCGCCTCCGCGCTCGGGCTTCCGAAGCGAGCCAAGGTCCTCATGCGGTGTTTCCTGGCGGAGGAGGACGGTGAGGCGGTGGAGTTGGTCTCGACGTACTTCCCCGCTGGCCTAGTCGAGGGGACCGAGCTGGCGAGCACCGATGCCCTGAGCGGCAGCGTGCGCGAGCATGTGGAGGCTCGGAAGAAGGTTCGCTATGACCACGTGACGGAACGGGTCTCGGCCCGACTGCCTGAGAGTGGTGAAGCCGAGCTTCTGGGCTTGCCGGACGGTGTACCCGTGCTCAGCGTCCTGGTCATCGCGTGCGATGCGTCCGGGCGGGCGCTGCAAGTCTCTGACGTGCTGCTTCCTGCCGATCGTCAGGAACTCGAAGACACCTATCGCTTGAACTGACGCCTGATCCAGGCGAGTTCGCCTACAACTCCACTTGACAAGTCAACCTGTCATCTCTAGCTTCGAACTTGCTAAGTCAACTTGTCAGGTGGCGAGTTGATCGACTCAAAGGAGAAACCTCTGTGCGTGTGATCCGCATTGACGCCTCGACCGCCACGATCCTGCTCACCGAAGCGCCGGCGCCGAAGGTGCGCGACCGGCAGACCGGTGAGATCGCCAAGGATGCCGTGAGCGGTGAGGCACTGATGACGGTCGGCGTCGTCTTCATCGACGAAGGCGAGTCGTCCCTGATCCAGGTCACCATTCCCGAGAGCGGGGTGACCGACGGGCTGACGGTCGGTGCTCCCGTCTCGCTGCCGGGGCTCATCGCCCGGCCGTGGGAGAGCGTGTTCAACGGCCAGCAGCGGCACGGTATCGCCTACCGGGCCACCGCCGTGGCTCCCGGTGCCTTCCCGATGGCACAGGCGGGCTGATCACCGTGACCGACCTGGTGACGCTGGCCGAGTGGGGTGCGCCGCTCGCTGCGATAGGCGGCGGCGCGCTCTACGCCCGGCACGCCCACCCTGCGGCGTACTGGTCCACAGTCGGGCTGCCGGTCTCGGTGGCCCGGCTGCTGGCCTCGTACTCCTCGACCATGGACGCGTGCGGCCTGACGGTCCCACCGTCCCGGTGGCGGGCGCTGGCCGTCAAGGCGACCACCCGGCGGGAGATCCGGCCGGTGCCGCCTCGGCGGGGCATGATCCGGCCCACCTCGACCGGCCTGCGGCTCCGGCTGCGGCTCGCTCCGGGTCAGGAACCTGCGGATGTGGCGGCCTCGGCCGAACGCCTGCGGCACGCCTGGGGCGTTCACGCCGTGTACGTACGAGACGTGAAGCCCGGGGTCGTGGAACTGCGGCTCGTCGGCTTCGACGTCCTGCGGAAGGTCCAGATGCCTCGCCGTACCGGATCCGGGCCGCTTCGGGTGCCGGTGGCTCTGCGCGAGGACGCGACGGCCTTCGTGCGGGACTATCGGGCCGTTCCGCATCAACTTGTCCTCGGCGCCACGCTGTCGGGCAAGTCCATGTTCCTGCGCAACCTGCTCACCGGGCTGGCTGCTCAGCCGGTTGTCCTCGTCGGGATCGACTGCAAGCGCGGCGTCGAGCTGGCGCCGTTCGCGGCCCGGCTCTCCGCCCTGGCCACCGACCCGGTACAGGCGGCCGAGTTGCTGCCCGTGCTGGTGAAGGAGATGGAGGACCGCTACGACCTGATCAAGGCCCGGCAGGGTATCGGCCCGGGGACCCGGGATGAGCTGATCACCTCGGACATCTGGGGCCTGCCGGACGACGAACGCCCGGCTCCCGTCGTGCTGTTCATCGACGAGGTGGCGGAACTCTTCCTCGTCGCCACCAGGAAGGAGGAGGAACGGCGAGACGAGATGGTCACCCAGCTCATCCGCCTCGCCCAGCTCGGCCGCGCGGCCGGTATCTATTTGGAGGTCTGCGGGCAGCGCTTCGGCGCCGAGCTGGGCAAGGGCGCCACCATGCTGCGGGCCCAGCTGACCGGCCGGGTCTGCCACCGAGTCAATGACGAAGCCTCCGCGAAGATGGCGCTCGGGGACATCGCCCCTGAGGCGGTATACGCGGCCTGCGGCATCGCGCCCGAGCTGCCCGGCCTCGCCGTCGTCGGCGACACGTCCGGCGGCTGGTCCCGCATCCGCACGCCTCACCTCTCCCTCGCCGAAGCGGCGGCCATCTGCCGCGAGACGGCCCACCTCGCACCCGACGTGCCTGCGCTCGTGCCCTTCCGCCCCTACGTCCCGCCCGCGCCCGTGGAGGCGTCCGGGCCGCCCGTAGCAGCTCCTCGCCCCGTCGCCGAGTAGCCGCACCCGCTACCACGGTCGGCGCGACCGTCCCGCGCCACGTCCCTACCCCACCCATGCCTGAAACCGGAAGGAGTCGCGCCGTGCGTGCCCTGCCCGTCCGTGTGGACGCCGTACTCGTCCAGGCGCTCATCGCCGCCGCGCTGTCCTTCGCCCACCTGCACGACCTTGCCTCCGCCGCCGGCCAGGACGGCTGGAAGGCGTGGGCCTACCCGGTCTCCGTCGACCTGCTGATGGTGGCGGCCTGGCGGCGGCTCCGCTCGGGGGAGGCGAAAGCCGCCGGGTGGTGCTGGTTCCTCGTCGCACTGGTCGCCTCCCTCGGCGCCAACGTCGCCACCGCCGGACTGCTCGACCTGGACCACGTGCCCGCCTGGCTGCGCATCCTCGTCGCCGGCTGGCCCGCGGTCGCCTTCCTCGGCGGAACGCTCCTCGCCCACGGCGCACCCAAGACACCCCGCGCCATGGCCGACACCGAACCGCCCTCGACGGTCACGGACTCGGCACCCCAACCGCCCGCCACCGAGGTGGATCCGCCCGTGGCGGTGGCCGAGCTGCCATCCGCCGAAGCCGGATCGGCTCCGCCCTCACCCGCCCCCGTACCGCCCGCTCTCGTCGCCCTCGCCCGCAAGGTCGCCGACGAACACCACGCCCGAACCGGCACCCCCATCGACACCTCGACCCTTCGCGCCCGGCTCGGGGTCCCGATGCCGCTGGCCGAAGCCATCGCCGCTCAACTCACCTGACCCCGGAGGACTTTCCACCTTGCGACCGTCCACGCTCCGCGCACTCAAGCGTGCCGCTGAGCTGACCCGACAGAACCGCCTCACCGAAGCCGTGCTCATCGCCGAACCGGTGATCCTCACCGCCGACAGCTACGAGGGCGACGAGATCTTGCGCTGGATCGCCGACCACGTCACCGCCTTCACCGGCGAAACCCCCAACGACCAGAAGGAGAACCCCTGATGCCCGCCAACCGCCGCTTCCGCAACCTCGTCCGCATCGGTCCCGTCCAGGTCGGCACCTACTACGACGGCCGTGGCCGTGAGAAGCACACCGCCGCCTGCACCGCCCCGCGCTGCGGCTTCTCGACCGACTACGACAGCCGGGCCGCCGCCGAGCTGGCCGCGCGCACTCACCGCTGCGCCGTCCGCTGATCCAAGACAACACACGAGACGACACACCCGAGGAGATCCCGTGACCGTCTCGCTGCCGCTCGTCTTCGTCCTGGGCGTCATCGCCTGGGCCGCGATCAGGTTCCTCGGCGTCCGCCTGTGGGTCGCCGTCGTGATCGCGCTGTTCGGCTTCTGGCTCTCGCACACCGTCCTCGCCCCGGTCATCGAGTCCGGCACCCGCTCCGGGGTCGACGTCGTCAACGGCAACCGCGACTGAGCCAACGACCGCAAGCAACCGCAAAGGAGACCGCCGTGTTCCGTCCCAAGCTGCCCGACACCCCGCACGTCCCGAGCATCGCCACGCACATCCCGCAGAACCACGGCCCGGTTCCGACTCACTCCGCCGGCCGCCCGATCGCCCCGTTCGTGGGCGTCGGTGTCGGCGCGGTCGCCGCCGTGGTCCTCGTGGGTGTCGTCCTCACCGCGCTCCTGGCGGCGGTCGCCGTCTCGGCCATCTCCGTGGCCATCGCCGCCGTCGTCCTGCGCTCCCTCGTCAACAACGCGCACAAGCACTGACCGGCCGCCGGGGCGGCAACAAGCCGCCAAGCATCCCGCCGCCCCGGGGCCCTCCCTCCCAACCGCCGAAACAGCCGAAAGGAACACCCATCATCACCCGGCAGACTCCGCCCCCGCTGGCGGAACTCTCCATGCTCGCCTCACTCGGCACCCTGCCCGAACTGGCCCGCCAACTCTCCGGCCTGGGCGGCTGCACCCACCCCGTACGCCTCGACGGCCACCGCACCGAGTACGCCGTCGACACGACGACCGGTGAGGTCGGGCGCGTCCTGCACCACCTCGACTCGACCGCCCTCCCCGCCGGAAACCTCCTCGTCCGCTGCAACAACCGCCGTGCCACCCGTTGCGCGGCCTGCGCGGAGGTCTACCGCCGCGACACCTTCCACCTGATCACCGCCGGACTGCGCGGCGGCAAGGGCACCCCTGAGCAGGTCGGCACGCACCCGCGGGTCTTCGCCACCTTCACCGCGCCGAGCTTCGGACCGGTCCACAACCGCCCCTCCAGCGGACGGCCCTGCCGCTGCGGTGACCGCCACGACGACACAGCCCCGGTCCTCGGTACGCCCCTCGACCCGGACACGTACGACTACGAAGCGGCCGTGCTCTGGAACGCCCACGCCGGGGCCCTGTGGCGCCGCTTCTCCATCTACCTCCGCCGCGAGGTCGCCAAGCTGGCCGGCCTCACCCAACGCGCCTTCCGCGACCACGCCCGCATCTCCTTCGCCAAAGTCGCCGAGTACCAGAAGCGCGGAGCCGTCCACTTCCACGCGGTCATCCGCCTCGACGGCCCCGAGGGCGGCGACACCTCGCCCCCGACCTGGGCCACGGCCGAGCTGCTGAGCGACGCCATCCACGCCGCTGCCACCGCCGCCCGCGTCGGCGGTCCGACTGTCGACGGACGGGCCCACACCTTCACCTTCGGCCGTCAACTCGACGTCCGCCCGATCCGCTCCGCCGACTTCGACGGCGGCCAGGAGCTGACCGAGCGGGCCGTAGCGGCGTACATCGCCAAGTACGCCACCAAGGGCGCTGAGACCGCGACCGGCACCCTTGACCGGCCGATCCGCTTCCTCGCCGAGCTGGCCGGGGCCCGGATCACCGACCACGCCCGCCGCATGATCCGCACCGCCTGGACCCTCGGCGCTCGCCCCGAACTGGCAGACCTCCGCCTACGCGCCTGGGCGCACATGCTCGGCTTCCGCGGCCACTTCTCCACCAAGTCCCGCCGCTACTCCACCACCCTCGGCGCCCTCCGCGATGCCCGCGCCGACTGGCGCCGCGCACAAGCTGCCCCACCCGCACCTCAGGACGGCGAAACCACACTCGTCCTCGCCCACTGGGTCTTCGCCGGTACGGGCCTCAGCGCGGGCGAGACCTGGCTGGCCGCATCCCTCGAACCCGCCCCCGGAACGGAAGGAGAGCCGACCACATGAACGACCGCTACCTGTCCGTCGACCAGGTCGCCGAGCTGCTGGGCACGACCGCCCGCTTCCCTCGGCGGCTCATCGAGGAGCGGCGCATTCGCTACGTGAAGGTCGGCCGTCATGTCCGCATCCCCGAGAGTGCCCTTCACGAGTACCTGGACTCTCGGACCGTCGAGCCGATCCGGCTCCGCCGTACCGGACTTCGGAGGGCTGCCTGATGGCCAACAAGAAGGGCAGACGTCGCCGCTTCGGAGCCGTGCGGCAGTACCGGTCCGGGAAGTGGACGGCGTCCTACCTTGCTCCCGATAACGAGCGTGTGCGTGCACCCGAGACCTTCGAGACGAAGAAGGACGCTGAGATCTGGCTGTCCCAGGTTGAGGCGGATCTCAGTCGGGGCGACTGGCGTGCTCCCGATGCGGGCGCCGTGAACTTCCGTGAGTACGCCGAGAAATGGGTCGAGGAGCGGGAGTTGGCCGTTCGCACGGTGGACCTGTACCAACACCTTCTTCGGCTCTACATCCTCCCGACCTTCGGCACGCTCGACCTGGACGAGATCACCGCACCTCGCGTCCGTGAATGGCGGGCGGAGCGGCTGCGGGCAACGAGCGCCAAGACAACCGTCGCCAAGGCATACCGGCTGCTCAAGGGCATCATGGAAACGGCCGTCGATGACGACCTCATCAGTCGCAACCCGTGCCGGATCAAGGGTGCGGGCAAGGAGTCCGCTGCTGAGCGGCGGATCGCCACCGTCGTCCAGGTCGACGCGCTCGCCGAAGCGATCGGTATCCGCTGGCGCCTCATGGTCTACCTCGGGGCGTACGGGCCGATGCGGCCCGAAGAACTGGCCGGCCTCCGGCGCCGAGACGTCGACCTCGACAACCTCGTGATCTGTGTCCGTGTCGCCGAACCCGAGCGGACCAACGGCAAGCGCGCTCCCGGTGCCACCAAGTCCGACGCGGGCGCCCGCCTCGTCGTCCTTCCCGCCTTCCTGGAGAAGGACGTGAAACGTCACCTCGCCTGGTACGCGGAGAAGGGGCCCGATGGACTTCTCTTCGTCGGAGAGAAGGGCGCTGCCTTCCGCCGCACGTCTTTCGGCCGGAAGTGGCGTCGTGCCCGTGCCGCTGCGGGGCTGCCGGACGGCTTCCGCTTCTACGACCTTCGCCATACCGGGCACACGCTGTCCACGCGCTCGGGCGCCACGCTCAAAGACACCATGGTTCGGGCGGGACAGTCCTCCGAGAAGGCCGCGCTGATCTACCAGCACTCCGACGACGAGCGGCAGCGCGACTTGGCGGCCGGTCTCGACGAGATGGTGCGCGCGGAGCGTGCGAAGAACCACACGGGCGACTCCGCGCACCACAAGGAGGAGGCCACCGGTACCTAGCCGAGTCCTTATGGTGCGGTTGTGGTGCGCCACCCGCGCACCGGTCTAGACAACAAAGAACCCCCGGGTCTCTGACCTGGGGGTTTCGCATGGAGCGGGTGACGAGAATCGAACTCGCGCTCTCAGCTTGGGAAGCTGATGTTCTACCATTAAACTACACCCGCGTAAGACGCCGGTTGGTGCCGGTGTCGGAACGCTTGGTTACTTTACCTCATGTCGGGCCCCGCGCGCTGAAGCCGTGGGGCCCGGTGGTGTTTCCGGGGCGGGGATGGGGCTGCGGGGCGCGGGAGTTGGGGCGTACCGTGGAGGCGCGGAAGAGGGTCTGGGTGGGGCTCGGAACGGATCGGAGTGCCGCCTGGAGGGGCGTCCCGTTCATCCCGTAATGTGGCGCTTCGTCGTCAGGTCGACGTAGGTCGACAGCCAGACGCGGCTCTTGGGGAAGGGACTCTTGGACTTGATGGAGCGCACCGTCGTCCGTTGTGCCGATGGGCACGTGTTCAGCACCGCTTCGTTCCCGATGCAGCAGGCCGAGCGCCTCGGCCCCGGTCGGCTCATGCGCTGCCCACGCTGTGCGCGGCTGCGCAGTGTCGTGCCGGTGGCGTTGGAGAGGCGGTAGTCACAGTCGCGGCCACGGCTGCGGCCCTGTCACGGCCGTAGCCGTGGCCGCGGCCGTATGTGAGCCGTAGCGGCGCAGTGTCGAGGCGCGCGGAGTCCGTCCTGATGGTGGGCGGTCCGCGCGTCTTGCGTATCCTCGGGGCGTGCTTCTCTCAGACAAGGACATCCGGGCCGAGATCGACGCCGGTCGGGTGCGGATCGATCCGTACGACGAAACCATGGTGCAGCCGTCGAGCATCGACGTGCGTCTCGACCGCTTCTTCCGGGTGTTCGAGAACCACCGGTACCCGCATATCGATCCCTCCGTCGAACAGTCGGACCTCACACGGCTCGTCGAACCCGAGGGGGACGAGCCGTTCATCCTCCACCCCGGCGAGTTCGTGCTCGCCAGCACCTACGAGGTCATCTCGCTCCCCGACGACCTCGCCTCGCGGCTGGAGGGGAAGAGCTCCCTGGGCCGGCTCGGGCTCGTCACCCACTCCACCGCCGGGTTCATCGACCCCGGCTTCTCGGGGCACGTGACCCTCGAACTGTCGAACCTCGCCACGCTCCCCATCAAGCTCTGGCCGGGCATGAAGATCGGGCAGCTGTGCATGTTCCGGCTCAGCTCGCCGGCCGAGTTCCCGTACGGCAGTGAGCGCTACGGCTCCCGCTACCAGGGGCAGCGCGGGCCGACGGCCTCCCGGTCCTTCCTCAACTTCCACCGGACGCAGGTGTGAGCATGGCGAGCGTGCCCCCGGTCCGGGAGAACCTCACCTACGAGGCCTTCGGCACCGCCGTACGCGAACTGGCGCAGACCATCGCCGACGACGGGTACGAGCCCGACATCGTGCTCAGCATCGCCCGCGGCGGGGTCTTCGTCGCCGGCGGGCTCGCGTACGCCCTCGACTGCAAGAACATCCACCTGGTGAACGTCGAGTTCTACACCGGCGTCGGCACGACCCTCGACATGCCCGTCATGCTCGCCCCCGTCCCGAACGCGATCGACTTCTCCGACAAGAAGGTCCTGATCACGGACGACGTCGCCGACACGGGCAAGACGCTCAAGCTCGTCCACGACTTCTGCCTCGACGCCGTCGCCGAGGTCCGGTCCGCCGTGATCTATGAGAAGTCCCACTCCCTCGTGAAGTGCGAGTACGTGTGGAAGCGGACTGACGAGTGGATCAATTTTCCGTGGAGTGTCCTGCCTCCAGTACACAAGTCGGGCGAGGCGGCCAAGGCGAACAGGGAAGCGCTCTGAGCCGACCCTGCGGCACGACAGCCCCTCGACGGTCGGCGTCGAGGGGCTCCTGACCCACCGCGGCTGATGACCTACCGGTCACCCCGGTCGGTCGTCGTGGGACTCACGACCGTGTGGCGGTTCCGCATTCCGTCTCGGCGGACTCCCGCATGCGCTCGTCCATGGAGGTGCTGCGGTCGTACGGGTCGACCGCCGGGCCCTCTCCCGAGGGTGAGGTCGCGCGCTCCGCGCCGAACGCGGGGGTGAAGTAGCCGGTGAAGGTGTCGCAGCCGCCGTTGGTGGTGTCGACCTTGTAGGAGACCAGGGAGAACGTACCCGGCTCGGTGATGATCTTCGCCGGGTCGTCCCAGCTCATCACGACCTCGCGGCGCACGATGGTGCGGACGACCTCGTCGCTTCCCGCCTCGGCGCGGACGACCGGATAGACGTACGTGACATCGGTGGTCACCTCGACCGCGCCGCGCTTGCCCTCGCGGTACGTGATCCGTCCTCGTGCCTTGACCACATCCCCGACCAGCCGGACCTCCGAGTCCTCGAACCGGCTGAACAGCAGCAGGGGGTCGTTCTCGCGGCTGGGCGCGCGGAACGCGGTCGCCAGGAAGTCCTGGACGTCCTGCTGGTGGGGGTTGATCAACGCGATGGCCTGCTTCGGGCGTTCACCGCGCAGCACACCGGGATCCAGACTGGACGCGGCGAGGAAGTCCCGGCTCTCCTTGAGCGCCCGCGTGACCTGCGCCTTGCTCATCCAGCCGGTCGCCCGTGCCTCGGGCAGGCCGATCGCGGCCTTCCCGTCACCCCACCGGGCCGCCGGCGACCCCCTGAACGGCTCGTCCAGGGTGGGCTGTCGGGCTGCCGCTTCGGTCGGCGGCGGTTGATCCGGACGTTCCGACTCCACGGCGAGCGGCGTGCTCTCGCCGCCTTCGCCCGCGAACCATCCGGCCACCCGCCCCGGGTCCAGCGCCACGACCAGCAAGGCGGCCGCGACGATCAGACCGAGCACGTACCAGCCCTTGCCTTTTCGCGGTCGGGCCGGTGAGTGGCTCCGCCACGGCTCCGGCCTGGCGGTCTCCTCCCGCAGCCGCCCCGCCACCATGCGGGCCCGCGCCGACGGTTCCTCGGGCGCGTCCTTGCTCCCCGCCTCGGCTTCGCGGAGGAAGCGCTCCCACTCCTCGTCCGATATGGACTCCCCACCCTTGCCCACCCCGGGCCCCGCCCTTCTCGTTCGCCCGGCCCCACCCCAGGACCGGTCATTTTTCAGCATCATCACACAGCTCAACTCGGCCCACTCCAGCCGCCGTCGGCGACCGGCCCGCGACGGCCGGACGTCGGACGCCGGACGCCGGAAAGGGAGGAGGGGCTCCCGGCCTGTCGGCCGGGAGCCCCTCGCTCATCGTGTTGCTCGGGCCTGGAAAGCGCCCACCACGCGCCTGGAACGCGCCTGGAACGTGCCTAGAACGTGCCCAGCTTGATCAAGGACAGGATCGCCACCAGTTGGATCGCCGAGGCACCCAGCGCCTTCGGCCACGGGAGGTCGTGGGACTTGGCGACCATGATGGTCAGGAGGGCGCCCGCGGCGACCCAGGTGATCCAGCCGAGGATCTGGACGAACGAGGCGTCGCCGCCCGCGAACATCGCGACGACCAGGCGCGGCGCGTCCGTGAGAGTCATGATCAGCATGGAGAGGCCGACCGTGGGCTGCCAGGCGCCGTCGCCGCCGAGCTGGCGGGCCAGGGTGTGGGTCACCACGCCCAGGACGAAGATGCTCACCACCATCGTCACGCCGGTGACGAGCACGATCGGCACGGCGGCCGAGAGCGTCGCCTTGATCGCTTCCTCGCGGGCGCTGTCGAAGCCGAAGACGGCCAGCAGGCCGTACAGGAACGTCACGATGAGGGCGGGGCCCCACACCGCGTAGTCGCGCATCACCAGGAAGGTCCGGTTGGGGCTGGTGACGATGCCCTTGAGGAGCGCCTTCCAGGGCAGCCGCGGGCCGAGCGGCGCCGCCGGGGCGTTGCCCGCGCGGTAGGTGTCGCCCTGTTGGTACGGGTCCTCGCCGACGGCGAACATCTGTGTGTGCCCCGGGTTGTTTGCGGCGTACGGGTCCACGCCCTGGGGGTGCCCGCCGTCGTCCCCGAAGTACTCCGGCTCGCCGTGTCCGCCGTGCCCGCCGCGGCCCCCGTGGTTGCCATGGGTGCCGTAACCACCGGGGTGTCCGCCGCCGTGCGTCTGGGGCCAGCCGCCCTGACCGCCGCGCCCGCCGCCGTACGGCGGTCCTGGGGGCGTCTGGGGGTAGCCGTACGACGGGCCGCCGGCCTGCGGGGCCTGCTGTCCGTACGGAGGGTTGTGCGGTCGCGCTTGAGGAGCGCCGTTGTCCCGGCCGCGTCCGATCCTGAATCCAGCCACGTCATCGAACGTACCTGGTCCCGGACGGCCGCGTGCCGGGCCGGGGCCAACCGGCCCGGCTTTGCGGCCGAGCTGTGACATCCCCTAAGGGATCGTCAGGGATGCGTGAGGGGTCGGCCCGACACGGCCCCCGCGCAGGTCGGCGGCCGTGTCGGCGGGTGCTCAATGGCTGCTCGTGTACCTGCCGTACGACAGGGCCGACGACGGCGACGGCAGGCCCAGGTTCTTCGGGGTGAGGGCGTAGGAACCGGTGACCGAGGTCTTCGGGAGGACCCAGACGCCGCCGGACCTCGCGTTCTCGCCCGGGGCGCCGACGGCCGTGTCCGGGGTGCCGTCCTTGTCGTAGTCGCCGGTGGCGACGGCCGCGCCGAAGGCGTCGTTCGTCTCCGCCGCGCCGGGGACACCGGAGCGGTCCTGGTGGTACGGCACGGAGGACGCCTCGCCGAACTCGTCGACGACGCCGCCGGCGTGGCTCAGCAGCAGGGTGGCCGCGCCGGCCGCCGCGCGGCTGCCGATGGCCTCGCCGGGGGCGCCCGCGACCAGGTCGTCGCGGCCGTCGTCGTTCCAGTCCAGCACGGCGAGGGAGGCGCCGAAGCGGTCACCGTCCTCGGCGACGCCGTACACGCCGACGGTGTCCTGGTTGAGGGTCTGGGAGCGCAGGCCGAAGGAGCCGTTCTTGTCGCCGTACTCGATGTGGATGCCGCCGCCCTTGGCGTACGACTCCGGGCCGCACGGGTCGTCGATGTTCTCGTCGGCTATCTCACGGCACTCGCCGAGGGCCAGGTCGTCGAGGCCGTCGCCGTCGAAGTCGCCGACGGCGAGCGCGGAGGCGGCGCCGTTGTCGGAGTTCCAGGTGTTGGCCATGCGGCGCTCGGCCTCGTCCCACGACCACAGCCGCACATGCGACTGGGTGTAGGGGGCGTTGATCGTGTGGTAGGCGAGGGCGAGGTCGTCCGTGCCGTCGGCGGTGAAGTCGCCGGTGGCGAGGACCGGGGCACGGCCGCCCATCGGGGTGGCGAGGACGGTGGTGACGACCAGGTCCTCGCCGTTGTCGACGGCGGCACGCATGGCGACCCTGTCCCGGCCGCCGACCACCAGGTCCCGGCCGCCGTCGCCGGTCAGGTCCGCCGCCGCGACCGACCAGCCGTACGCCGAGTTCCCCGACGGGCCGGTGAGGGCGGTGGACCCCGGGCCCGTGCCGGTCCGCGCGCCGCCGACGACGGTGACCGTGCCCGCGTCCGCGCCCCGACCGGTGACGTCCTCGCCGGGCGCGCCGACGATCAGTTCGGCGAGGCCGTCACCGCTCAGGTCCGCCAGCAGCACGGCCGCGCCGAAGCGGTCGCCCGCCTCGGGGCTGCCGGGGACCTCGGCGGTGGACTGGCTGACCCGGATGCCGCCGTGCCGTCCGAGGCCCTTCGCGCCGCCCCAGACGAGGTGCACATAGCCGGCCTTGGCCGCGCCGTTCACGGTCGCGTCGGGGACGCCGACGGCGAGGTCCGCGTAGCCGTCGGCGTTGAAGTCGCTGGTCACGGCGGTGGGGGCGGTGGGCGCGGTGCGCGGGGCGGCGGTCGCGGCCGGCGCGAGGGTGAGGGCGAGGGCCGCCGTGGTGGCGGTGGCGGTCGCCACGGTGGCGGCGGCCAGGGCGTACGTCCGTCTGTGCACGGGGGGCTCCAGGTGGGGTGGCCGGATGTCGGGGGCGTGGCTGGTTCACCTGTGTGACACCTGGAGGCCGTGCGTGGTTGTAGTGCCGGAGGCCCGGAGGCCCGGAGGCCCGGAGGCCCGGAGACCCGGAGGCGCGGAGGCGCGGAGGCCCGGAGGCCCGGAGGCCCGGAGACCCGGAGGCGCGGAGGCCCGGAGCCGGGAGGGGCTAGGACCAGAACTCCGCCTCCTTGTCCATGTCCTCCTGGCATTCGTCGATGTCCGTGAACTTGTCGCCCACGATCCGGAAGACGAGGCAGCCGTTCTGCTCGATCCGCTTGCCGCCCCGCTCGGCGGTGTAGCGGTGCACGGAGACGGCGTGACCCCGGCCGTCCACGCACACATGGCTGAGGGTGACGTCGAACGTCCCGCCGGTCTCCTCGAAGAGGCGCTGGTACAGGCCGATGATCGAGTCCTGCCCCTTGTGGTCGCCCGACAGCAGGTGGCTGCCGGGGACGTGGTGCGTGCAGTCCGAGGCCATCAGGGAGCGGAGGGTGTCCATGTCGCCCCGGGTGAAGGCGTCGTAGCCCTTGCGGACGAGCGCTGCGTTCGGGTGTTCGGCCATGGTGATCGCCGGCTTTCCGCTGCTCGTGGAGTTTGTCCCTATAAGGGAATTATCTTCGCAAGCCTGGGCCCGCGCATCACCCGGGGGCGGTCACGGTGTCACTGGAGCATGCCGCGGATCGTGTCGCCCTCCACCGCCGTCGCCCCGGCCGTCGTCACGCCCTTCGCGGAGCCGCGCAGGACGAGCGAGCCGGTCTCCCCGATCACGTGCAGGTCGGCCTCGCCGTCCCGGTTCGTGTCGCGGAGGCGGATGGTGTGGCCGAAGTACTCGCCCGCGGAGAGGTCGCCGGGCACGCCCGCCGTGTCGCGGGCGAACCACTGGGAGTTCTTGCCGGTCAGGCCCGACGAGCCGCCGTAGAGGACGTGGACGCCGCCCGCCTGCTCGCGGCTGCCGATGGTCTCGCCGGGGGCGGCGATCGCCAGGTCGCGGTAGCCGTCGCCGTTCACGTCGCCGGAGGTGATCGCGTCGCCGAAGGCGTCGTACGACTCCGGGGTGCCCGTGATGCCGGTCGTCGCCTGGGTGAAGCGGGCCGACTTCGACGGGCCGGTGGAGGTGCCGTACCAGAGCGTCACGCGGCCCTTGGTCCTGTCGTACACCGGTGTGCCGATGGCGATGTCGCCGTCGCCGTCCTTGTCGAAGTCGGCGATGACGCCGTCGCCGCCGCGCTCGGCCTGGCCGCCGTTCGCCTTCACGGACTCGATGCGCAGGGTCTTGCCGGGGTACAGCTTGGTCTTGCCCCCGGAGACGAACCAGGCGTCGGAGGCGAGGATGGTGTCGGTGACGACGTCGCCGATGACGACGAGGTCGGTCTTGCCGTCCTTGTTCACCTTGCCGGAGATCAGGGCGGTGGCGTAGAAGGGCGAGTCGCTCTTGTCCAGGACCGTCACCGCCCCCTTCACGCCCGACTTGGTGATCGCGCCCCGGTAGACGTACGCCTTCCCGGCGCGGACGAGGGCCAGGTCCGGGTGGCCGTTGCCGTCGAAGTCGCCGGTGGCGAGGTCGACGGCCTCGCCGGAGGAGCCCTTCGGGCCCTTGAACGGGACGGTGGTGCCGCCGGAGAGGCCCTTCGCGCTTCCCCAGAGGACCGTCACCGTGCCGTTGTCCCTGGCGCTGCCGACGTCCTCGCCGTTGGCGGAGACCGCGAGGTCGCCGTACCCGTCCTTGTCGAAGTCGGCGGCGGTACGGATCTCGCCGAAGAAGTCGTCCGACTCGTCGGCGCCGGGGACGCCCGCACTGGCCTGGTCGACGAACTGGGTCTTCGTGCCGGGGCCGCCGTCCGCCGTGCCGAAGGTGACCAGGACGCCGCCGCCGTCGCTGTAGCGGGTCTCGGTGCCGTACGAGAAGGCCGCGTAGTCGCGGTGGCCGTCGCCGTTGAAGTCGTCCGCGTACTTGGCGGGGGCGGCGGCCGCGGGGGCCGCCGGGAGGGTCGTCAGGAGGGCGGCGGTGAGGGCCGTCGTGAGGGTGGTCGTCAGGAGGGCGGTGCGGCTGCGCACGGGGCTGGCTCCAAGGGGTGGGAGGAGGGAGGGCCCGCATCCGGGGTGGATGCGGGCCCGACTCTGGTGGTGCGGGTGGCGGTCGCCCGGGTCAGTTGGCCGCGTTCGCGCCGAAGACCGGCTGGCCGGAGGTGGAGACGCCGACCGCGGACGGGGCGATGGAGCGCGAGCCCGTCGTGGTGATCTTCGTACCGTCGGAGGGCAGGTAGAGCAGGGAACCGTTGAAGTCGTTCTCGCCGTACGCGCCGACCGTCAGGTCCGCCTTGCCGTCGTTGGTGAGGTCGGTGAGCTTCACGTCGCTGCCGAGACGGTCGTCCGTCTCGTCCGAACCGGGCACGCCCACGGTGGACTGGGCGAAGTACTGGTAGCCGGAGGTCGTGTTCAGACCGGATTCCGTGCCGTACAGGATGGTCAGGGCGCCCGCGTTGACGACACCGCCGAGGTTCTCGCCGGGGGCGCCGACCACCAGGTCGGTCTTCCCGTCGCCGTTGACGTCGCCGAGGGACAGCTCGCTGCCGAACCAGTCGCCGCGCTCGGAGGAACCGGGCACGTTGCCGCTGTTCTGCGTCACCGCGACCGTGGTGCCCGGGCCGCCGGCGGTGCCGTAGACGACGTGGACCTTGCCGCCGGTGGACGACTCGGGCACCGAGGGCTGGCTGCCGTCCTTCGACGGGTCCCAGTCCTGGCCGGTGACGATGTCGCCGTAGCCGTCGCCGTTGATGTCGCCGATGCCGGTGATGATGCCGCGCTTCAGCTCCTGCGCGCCCGAGGCGCTCAGGCCGGAGGCGCTGCCGGGCACGTACCAGTTGGTGTTGTAGTGGTAGTCGCCGTCGGTCTCGTAGCCGTTGACGACGAGGTCGGTGCGCTTGTCGCCGTTGACGTCGCCCGCGCTCATCACCAGCGTGCCGGTGCCCTGGCCGGAGAGGATGTCGGTGGTGAAGCTGTAGCGGCCGCCGTACGTGCCGGACTTGCTGATGCCGCCCTTGAAGACGTACACCCGGTTCGACGAGGAGCCGACCGCGAGGTCCTCCGTGCCGTCGCCGTCGAAATCGCCGGACGCCAGCGCGGTGCCCCAGTAGTCGTGCGAGGAGACCGCCGGGTCCTTGACGGTGGTGGCGCCGGACAGGCCGTTCGCCGAGCCCCAGACGATGAGGACCGTGCCGCCGTCGGTGTCGCCGTCGACGTCCTCGGCCAGCGCCGACACGGCGAGGTCGTCGTAGCCGTCGCCGTTGTAGTCGCCGTACGCGCTGACCCAGCCGAAGGCGTCGTTCTTCTCGGCGCTGCCGGGGACGCCGGTGGTGTTCTGGCTGATCGTGGCGCGCTTCGTCGAGGTCACGCCGCTCGCCGAGCCGTAGAGGGCGACGATCTGGCCGGCGCCCGTCGCTCCGCCGACGGTGGCGTTTCCGGCCGAGTACGCGACGTCGCCGTAGCCGTCGCCGTTGAAGTCGGCCACGGGCTGGTGGACCGAGTCGGCCGCCGTCGCCGTCACGGCCGAGAAGGTGAGCAGACCGCCCGTCAGCGCGGCCGCGGAGGCCGTCGCGAGGGCGAGTCGCAGATGCTTGTGCATGCGGGAATCTCCTGCTGCATGCGGACGTCTGGCAGACGTCCGCAGTCAATGGGGTGCCCTTTCTGTCCGCGTTCGCCCTGGGTTATCCGGGAGTTCACGGGAAAGTTGGCGAACAGGAGACCGGTGGGGTGGCGGGAGGGTTGTACGGCAGTTCGAGATTTTTCTGGGACTTGTGGGGCGGAGGGGCAGTGAGGGAAGGAGGGGGTGCCGTCGAGGGGTCTGGGGCATCGGGCGGACGGGTCCACCGAACGTTCCGCGGTGGACGTGCGTCTGCGGTGTGAGGCGAGACGGACGGTCCGTCGAACAGGTGGGAGACATCATGCTGAGCGGTGCCCGTGTACGGATCGCCCTGGCCGTCCTGGCGGCGGTCCCCCTGGCCGTCGGCTGCGCGGCACTGGAGACGGGCGGTACGAGTTCCCCCTCGTGCGTGTTCGCCGTGGAGTTCGGCGCCCGTGAGTACTTCGACGTGGGCGGGATCGACTACGAGCTCGGCGCCGAGGTGGGCACCGCACGGGATCTTGTCTGCCACGACCAGGGCGGTGGCGAAGAGGACCAGGTACCGGTCGAGGACCTGGCCTCCTACACGGCGTACGCCGTCGAGGGCGTCGACACCGAGGACGCGATCGCGATCCGCGAGGCGCCGGGGGGCGGGGTGCGCGTCCTGGTCAACACGATCGAGGACGAGGGGACGAAGGCGGCGGTCGAGCGGGTGTTCGGGGGGAGCGATGCCGCCGGCGGTGACACCGCCGGCGGTGGTGACAGTGGTGACAGCGGTGACACCTCCGGCAGCGGTGACAGCGGCGCGGGGGCGGGTGTGGGGAAGTGCGCGATCGTCGTGGAGTACGAGGACGAGCACTACACCGACCGCGGCGACGTGGAGTTCGAGCTGGGCGCCCGGGCGGGGCAGGCCCGTGGGGTGCCCTGCGGGGACACACCCGGCGAGGTCGACGCCGCGGCCGAGCCGGCCGTGTTCGAGGCGTACGCGATCAAGGGGCTGGACCCGGCCGACGCGGTGGCGGTCCGCCTCGCGGAGGACGAGGAGCCGTTCTTCATGGTGCGCGTGACCGACGACCTGCCGCCGGAGATCGAGAAGCTGCTCGCGGCCGAAGAGCGCGAGGCGAGCGGGCGGTGAGTGGACGGTGAGCGGGCGGTGAGCGGGCGGTGAGCGGGCGTTGACGTGACGATGCCCCCGGTCCGGGAGGGACCGGGGGCATCGTCGTGCCGGCTCTGTATCGGGTGCCGTGCCGGGTGGTTACTTCACCGGCTGCGGCTCCGGCTCGCTCTCCGTCTCCGCCGTGCCCGCCGGGGGCTCGTCGTCGTCCGGGATGGGGGTCTTGACGGACTCCAGCAACAGCTGGGCGACGTC